>JAYOYJ010000012.1:0-24015 GCA_038153485.1 Pontimonas sp.
GTATGGGGCGCCAAGGGTTAAGAGTGGCTGACTGATCGCAGCAATCGTCACAGCTCCATTGCCAATGTCGAAAGTGTCCCCATCACGAGTGACCGAGACCTCAGAGCGCGCGGTCTCGGCAGACAGGAAGTTCTCCAGGTCTTTGTGAAATTGGTCCTTGGCGTGATCGAGCTCGATTCGATCCTGCGGGCGACGGGGGCCGGCAATGCTCGGTACCACCGTGGCGAGGTTGAGCTCCATGTATTCGGAGTAGCGAGGCTCCACACTGGGGTCATGCCACAGCCCTTGGGCTTTGCAGTACGCCTCGACGAGCGCGATTTGCTCGGGTGAGCGACCGGTGAGCGCCAGGTAGTCCAGAGTGACCTGGTCAACCGGGAAAATCGCAGCAGTGGAGCCAAACTCGGGGCTCATGTTTCCGATGGTGGCCCTGTTCGCCAAAGGAACCTGGGTAACACCGGCGCCATAAAATTCGACAAATTTTCCGACCACCCCGTGCTCGCGAAGCATCTGGGTAATCGTCAACACCACGTCCGTGGCCGTGACACCGGTCGGAATGGAGCCGGTGAGCTTGAAGCCGACAACCCGGGGAATAAGCATGGACACGGGCTGGCCCAACATGGCTGCCTCAGCCTCGATGCCTCCCACTCCCCAGCCGAGCACACCGAGACCGTTGACCATGGTGGTGTGCGAGTCGGTTCCGACACAGGTGTCGGGGAAGGCCTGGGTAACCCCGTCGATGTCTTTGGTGTAGGTGACTTTCGCGAGGTTCTCGATGTTCACCTGGTGAACGATTCCCGTTCCCGGGGGAACCACCTTGAAGTTGTTGAACGCTGTTTGGCCCCAACGGAGGAACTGATAGCGCTCGCCGTTGCGCTCGTACTCAATATCCACGTTGCGCTCAAACGAATCAGGCTGACCAAACAAGTCCGCAATCACCGAGTGGTCGATGACGAGCTCTGCCGGCGACAGGGGGTTGACCTTGGAGGGGTCTCCTCCGAGATCGACGATGGCTTCGCGCATGGTCGCGAGGTCCACAATGCACGGCACGCCGGTGAAGTCTTGAAGAACAACCCTGGCAGGGGTGAACTGGATTTCAGTCGAGGGCTCGGCCTTCTCGTCCCACCCACCGAGTGCTTCAATTTGCTCGCGGGTGATGTTCGCACCGTCCTCGGTGCGCAGGAGGTTTTCGAGGAGAACTTTGAGGGAAAACGGAAGGGTCTGGTGGCCCTCTACCGCGTCGGTACGAAAGATCTCGTAACTGCGGTCCCCCACGTGAAGGGTGTCTTTAGCCTGAAAACTGTTGAGTGAACCCACGCCAACTCCTCGAACACTGCTCGGAAACTATCTTTACATCAAGATAAATACTATCACCGCGGCTCTGTCGCTTTCGAGCCATACACAGCGCGATAGAGCAACCACGTCACCCAGAGCCAGGCCGCGTAGAAGGGTAAACCCATGATCAGTTTCGTGGCCGCCAGGGCAGTAATTGAGGCGGAAAGATACATCGGCACCTGAATGGCGAGCCGGAGCGCAAAGAGCCCCGCCCACAACCAGGTGGTGACGTAGGCCACATGTCGAGTGCCCGCTTGGTCCCTCCAGGAGGTGTCGCCTGCGAGCGAACCGGCGAGATACCCCAGCAATGGGCGCCTGAGTGCGAGGGAGCCCAGCAGAAGGACTAACCACAACACGTTGGCCCCAAATCCGAGGACGAAATTATCTTCCGCCCGGCCTGACCACAGGGCAATCCCGGCGGAAGCAGCAATTCCGACAAGCCCAGCGAAAGCCGGCAGGAGAGCTGTTCGCTGGAACAGTCGAACAACAATGAACAGGATCGACAGCGCAACAGGGGCCGCCACGGAAGACACGACGTCGTCCGTCAGGGTGTAGGTGATGAGAAAGCCCAGTCCGGGGCTCACCGACTCGATCAGGCCGCGGGTTTTCCCTACGGCACTCCAGAGAGCCTCCACGGTGGGGGTCTCCCCCGGTGTCAGCGCACCCAGCCCCCCTCTCACCTCACCGGCGAGGGACTTGTCGGCTGTGGCGTCACCCATCAAGCAGTGCCACCTGGCGCTTGGTCATTCCCGGTGGGAGGGACGCGAAGCGGCAACAAATCACGGGGCGGAAGCGGAGTTTTGCCCCTGACCACTACGACGCGTCGAATCATGGTGTGAATAATCTCTGCGGCTTCGGGGTTGGTGGCCGCTGGTCCGCCGATGACAGCGCGAAGAAACCACCGGGGTCCATCGACTCCGAGGAAGCGAACATTGCGCGACCCGAATGACCCTCCCGTTTGAACAGGGACCTGGGCTTGGACCTCTGGTCCAAAAGGCCCCTCCACCTCACTGATGGTCCCCCCTTGTTTTCGGACCTGGTCCATGATTTGGGCACGAATACCGTGCCATAGACCGCTGGAGCGGGGAGCTGCGAAAGGTTGGAGCTGAACGGTGGATCCGTCGTGTTCGAGGGTGACCGCAATGACTCGGTTGTTATTCTTGTCTATCTCTAGACGAAGCTGCATGCCCCGCTTGGGTTCAATCCGCAAAGCACCGAGGTCGACAGAAGGACGAATGGCTCCCGCTTCGCTCTCATCGAGCGGCCCGTTGATTTCTCGATCAACAGGTCCTGATTTCGGATACTCCTCGTTACCGCCGGGGAGGCTGGTCGCTGTGTCGCTCACGCGTGTCCTTCCTGGGTTCCCGTGGACCCAAAACCACCGGTGTCTCTCTCGCTTCCGGGGAGCGCTTCCACAAGCTGGAAGTGTGCTCGCGCCACAGGCGAGATCACGAGCTGCGCTATTCGATCACCCGGCTCAATGGTAAACGTCTCCGCCGGGTCGTGATTGATCATGATGACCGATATTTCTCCGCGATATCCCGCATCGACGACTCCAGGAGCGTTCACCAGTCCTATCCCATGGCGAAGCGCCAGTCCGCTACGGGGCATGACATAGGCCACATAACCAGGAGGTAGGGCAATGTGGGTGCCGGTGGGAACGAGAACTCGCTGCCCTGGTTCTAGGACGTGAGCGTTCGTTGCCCGCAAATCAGCTCCCGCATCACCGGGGTGGGCGTAGGTTGGCTCGACACCGGTGAACAACACCTCTGGTGTGAGCTCGTGAGTCATTCCCCCAGGGTATACGTGGTGCAATAGAGGTGTGATTCTCTATCGCGAGCGCCTCTCCCCCAGTTGGTGGATGATCGTCTCAGTCGGACTGGTCGTGCCCGCGACAGTGCTCATCTTTCTTCCCCTCAACGTCTTTGTGGGCTTCATCTCCGGTTTAGGAGTGTGGGTCTCGTCAATCGCCGTTCTCTGGGGGTTCTCCCCCATGATCGCGGTCACTGAGGAGGGTTTGCGGGTAGGCGCAGCGTACTTGGAAAGAGAGTTCTGGGGCGAGACGCAGGCTTTTCGAGGTGTGGAGGCTCGACACGAGAGGGGGCCTGGGGCCCATGGTCTGGCCTGGCTGAGCCTTCGACCATGGATCGACCCGGTCGTGAAGATTGAGGTCGCCGATCCTGAAGACCACACGCCGTACTGGCTTGTTTCCAGTAAAAACCCGGAGGCGCTGATCGCAGCGCTGTCTCAGAACTAGCGGGAACACTCCTGACACACGGAGCCGAGTTTGGTCTCGTGGTCGACTTGGGAGCGGTGCTTCACCAGGAAACACTCCACACAGGTGAACTCGTCAGCCTGGGGTGGGAGGACGACGACATCAAGCTCAACGTTGGCAAGGTCTTGCCCCGCAAGTTCCAGGGAACCCAGGTTGTCGGCATCTTCGGCGTCAACGACTCCGGAGAGTTTGTCGGGAACGCGCTCCTGCAACGCCTGGATGGATTCGGTGTCCTCTTCGGTCTTACGAGGGGCGTCGTAATCGGTGGCCATCGTTCTCAATCACTCCCTTTTAGATTGGGATAGTAGGAAAAGTCGGCGTTAGTTTGCCTGATAAGTGAGGTAAACCGCAAACCGCAACCCACAACCGCGCAACAGAGTAACCCGAAGCCCCGACATATCCCGACGCCACACCCGGGAATATTCTGAAATCTGCAGGGCGGGCGTGCCAAGCTAAAGGCACCAGCACAGAAGACGGAGCAGGGACCATGACTACACTTACGCTCGTCGGGGTCGAGAACGACACGCTTGTCTTGGTATCCGAGGACGGCCAACGGTTCTTCGTCGAGATCAATGAGGCCCTTCGCGATGCCCTGCGCCAACGCTCCGGAGCAGATTCCACAGCCCACAGGGTCAGTCCGAAAGACATCCAAGCCCACATCCGTCGTGGACTCACAGCCCAGCAGGTGGCAGACCTCACCGGCGAAGAGGTGGCCTACATCGAAAAGTTCGAGGGTGCGGTGATTGCCGAGCGCAACTTCATTGTCGACCAGGCACTCGCTGTGTCGGTCACCACGAGAAGTGGTGACGAAACAACGTTTGGCCAGTCGATTCGAGAGCGACTCGAAGAAATTTCTGCCTCCGGCGAGAAATGGAGTGCGTGGAAAGAGGAGACGGGCTGGCTGATTGAGCTCGCCTTCGCGGAAGGTGACGTGGAGCACTCAGCGAGATGGACGTTCCACCAACGAAAGCACGTCTTGGAACCTCTCAACGAGGACGCCACCGTGCTCTCCCGCCATGAACCGATGCCGACCACTCTGATTCCCAAATTGAGTGCTGTGGCCACTGCGGAAACAGAGACTGAACCCGATCGGTTTGACTCCGAAATCTTTGAGTCCTCCGATTTGGGCGAAACGGGACCTCTTTTGGAGCCCGTGCCATATGGCCGTCAGGAGGACGAGGGCCGCATGGCTGACACCGCTGATCTGTTGGAAGCCTTGCGTCGCAAGCGTGGAGAACGCGAGCCTGCACCCGGTGCTGAGGAGGGCTCCAGGAGCGCCCATCCCGCAACGGGAGGGATTCGACTGGTGGACGACGAGGCCACCGATGCTCCGGTTACACCGATTGGGAGCTCACACTCCCCCGATAATGATGACCCGGAACCAACCCCGCCCAAAAAGAAGCGCCCGGAAATGCCCAGCTGGGACGACATCGTTTTTGGCGCGAGAAGCGACGACGACCCGGCCTAGGCCCACGCTCCCAGAGGAATAACGGGGATTTCTCGCTCCGCGCGGGTAATCGATCCGTGTTGGCCGACCATCCGCATCGATTGCACAGAGGCGACCTCCGAACGGTAGAAGGCTCTTTCCGCCACAGCCATCACAATGACATCCCCGACGCGCCTGGCAACCTCATCGCTGATGTCGCCCCACAGCCCCTGGTCAAGAGCAGACTCCTTCGTGAGCACGACCGCGTCCTCTCCCACCTCTTCGCGCCAGCGCGTGGCAACGGAGTCCGGATCTGCCCCCTCCTCGAGGTATAGGTGCGCGACACGGGGTTCACCACCCCAGGCGGCTACGGAGTCCACTAGCGGTGACCCTTCTGGCACTAAGAGTTTGCCTACATCGCGGACGTCGACCATGCCGTGATCTGCGGTGATCACAAGCCCCTCGTCTGGCCTCAGCACCGACTCGAGGGATCGAAGTTGTTGATCGAGGTCCTCCAGCCGTCTAATCCAGGCTTCTGATTCCACTCCCGAGGAGTGACCGGTTCGATCAAGCGCTGGCCAGTAGAGATAGGCCAGCGCTTGATCATTCTCGTCAAGAAATTCCCGCAGGCGAACGAATTGCTCGTCAAGTGATTCAGTACCCACAAAGGTTGCTCCCCGCCAAACAGCGCGCGTGAACCCCGTCCCGGCGAATCGGCGCTCCCCCATGGAAAGGGAGGGAATACCCGTTGAGCCCGCCTTTTCAAATACCGTCTCGCAACGTTGCCAGGAGTCGGGGTCAACGTGGGGTTCCCACTCTTTGAGGTGGTTGATGAGCGCCCCAGAGCGCTGGTCTCTGACCGTGTATCCGACAATTCCATGCTCGCCAGGACCACAGCCTGTGGTGAGGGAGGCGAGAGCCGAGGCTGTGGTGGAGGGAAAACCCGAATCCCCGACTATGCCCCGCCTCGACCAGTTCTCACTGAGCCACCTGGCGTGACCCTTTCTGGCTCTCAGATTGTGGGCACCCATGCCATCCACAACGAGAACTGCGGCTTTGGATACCGGCGCGAGAGAAAGGGGATTGTCCTCAGCGCGGAGGGCGGACCAGCAACTGGTCAGGACATCGGCAAGCCTTACGGTCGCTTCGGTCCCGGGCAGTACCATAGGCGCCATCCTATGACTGCTCTCACTGACCAGGGCTCTGCTTCACAGCCCGCCGAACGCATCATCGACGTCGAACTGACCGACGAAATGGAGGGCTCGTTCCTCGAATATGCCTATTCGGTCATCTACTCTCGGGCACTGCCCGACGCGCGGGATGGTTTGAAACCGGTCCAGCGTCGCATCGTCTACCAGATGTCTCAGATGGGCCTCACACCCGAAAAAGGTCACGTGAAGTCGGCACGGGTCGTAGGTGATGTCATGGGTAAGCTTCATCCCCACGGCGATAGCGCGATTTATGACGCGCTGGTTCGTCTCGCACAGCCCTTCAGCATGCGGGTGCCCATGGTGGACGGGCATGGGAACTTCGGATCGCTCGATGATGGACCCGCAGCGGCGCGCTACACCGAAGCGCGCTTGCGTCCCGAAGCGATGGAAATGGTGCGTGACCTCGGCGAAGACGTCGTGGACTTTGTCCCCAACTACGACAATCAACTCACTCAGCCCAGTGTGCTTCCGTCGGGCTTCCCGAACCTCTTGGTCAATGGAGCCAGCGGAATCGCCGTGGGCATGGCCACGAATATGGCTCCGCACAACATGGGCGAGGTCATCGATGCCGCATGCCACCTCGTTGATAACCCGGATGCCACCCTGGACGAGCTGATGGCTTTTGTCCCCGGTCCCGATCTCCCCTCCGGAGGAACCATTGTCGGCCTGGAGGGTATCCGCGAGGCCTATGAGACGGGTAAGGGAAGTTTCAAAACTCGCGCAACCGTCAGTATTGAGAGCATTGGGCCCCGGCGAACCGGTCTCGTCGTCACCGAGCTGCCCTATTTGGTGGGACCCGAGCGGGTCATCGACAAGATAAAGGACGCGGTTAACGCCAAGAAACTGGCGGGAATCAGCGATGTCACCGATCTCACGGATCGCCACCACGGGCTCCGCCTGGTCATTGGTATCAAGAGTGGCTTTGACCCCAACGCGGTACTCCAGGAGCTCTACCGTCTCACCCCGCTGGAAGAGAGTTTCTCTATTAACTCAGTCGCACTTGTCGAGGGCCAGCCCCAGACCCTCGGGCTCCCAGCACTGCTCCAGGTCTACATCGACCACCGCATCCAGGTCATCACGAGGCGCTCGAGCTACCGACTCGGGCAGCGCAAGCAGCGCCTACACCTGGTTGAAGGCCTGCTGATCGCCATCCTGGATATCGATGAGGTGATTCAGGTCATTAGAGGTTCTGACGATGCTCCCGCGGCGGGCCGTCGCCTGAAGGAGGTTTTCGATCTCTCTGACGAGCAAACCCACTACATCCTGGAGCTGCGCCTGCGGAGACTGACCAAGTTCTCACGTATTGAGCTCGAGACAGAGCGCGATGAGCTCACAGCTGAAATCGCCTCCCTCGAGGCGTTACTCGCAGATCCCGCCCTCATTCGCTCCACCGTGAAAACCGAACTCGAGCAGACCAAAGACACTTTTGGAACACCACGACGGACTGTCCTCGCGGGAGCGGACCCGGCCGCGACCAGGTCGACCACAACTCCCGACAGTCTGGAGATTGCGGATAACCCCTGCCATGTTGTGGTGTCGGCCTCGGGCATGGCGGGTCGGGTTGATTTCGGTGATGACGTGCCAGCGCCTCCGAAGCGCTCGACACATGACGCTCTTCAGACTGTGCTGAAAACCCGCGTTCGTGGTTCCCTCGGCGCCATCACCAGCGCTGGGGTTCTCCACGTGTTCAGCCCCATGGACTTGCCCATCCTCGATGCGCCAGCTCCCAAGCTGTCCAAAGGCACAGCCCTGAAGTCCTATCTGGGGCTCAGCGCGGCGGAGGGGAAGATTCTCAGCGTTGTCAACCTCGAGGAAGAGCCCACGATTGTGCTTGGCACAAAAAAAGGCGTCGTGAAGCGCGTGAGCCTCGCGGATCTTCCAGACCGCACCACCCACACACTGATCTCCCTCAAGGATGGTGATTCGCTGGTGGGTGCCGCAGTAGCTCCTGATGACCACCAGCTGGTGTGGATTACGTCTGCTGGGTCTCTCCTGAATTTCCCGGCGAGCGCTGTACGGCCTCAGGGTCTCCAAGCCGCTGGCATGCAGGGGATGACGGTGCCCGAGGGACACAGCGTGCTGACGATGGCAGCGGTGGAGAGGGACCGCGCGATGGTAGTCACGTTGTCCGGGTTCTCGGAAGTTCTCCCCGGCACCGAATCCGTGAGAGCCAAGAAGACTCCCCTGACGGAATTCCCCGCGAAAGGTCGAGCTACTTCTGGTGTGCGCGCCCACGCATTCCTCAAGGGCGAGGACACATTGGTCGGCGCCTTCGTGGGGTATCAACCCCTCGCCATGGGTCCGAGAGGCCAGGCTATGCAGCTCCCCGAAGAAACCGCAAAGCGCGATGCGTCGGGAAGTCCCGTCGAGGGCGCAATCAGCTACCTCGGCGAACAGCTCGCTTAGGCGTCAATACGCTCGGAGGCGAGCCCCGATCCCTGCGTGATGAAGTCTTTGCGCGGTGCGACGTCGTTTCCCATGAGAAGTTCGAAAACACGTGACGCGTTTCCCGCATCCGAGACGCGGACCCGTCGAAGCATCCTGTTATCGCGGTTCATGGTGGTTTCAGCCAGCTGGTCGGCATCCATTTCACCCAGGCCTTTGTAACGCTGAATGGGCTCTTGGTAGGTCTTGCCTTCTTTCCCGAGCTTCTCCAATAGTCCACGAAGTTCTTCTTCTGAGTAGGTGTAGATGACCTCTTTGCCGGCTTTTCCTTTTCCATTGACCACGACCCGGTGCAAAGGTGGAACAGCGGCATAGACGCGACCCTCTTCCACGAGCGGGCGCATATACCGGAAGAACAGAGTCAGCAGCAGTGTTCGAATGTGGGCACCGTCCACGTCGGCATCAGACATGATGATGACTTTCCCGTAACGCGATTGACTGACATCGAATGTGCGGCCCGAGCCCGCCCCAATGACCTGAATGATCGCCGCACACTCGGCGTTATCCAACATGTCCTGCAGTGAAGCTTTCTGCGTATTCAAGATCTTTCCTCGGATAGGTAAGAGCGCTTGATGCTCAGAATCCCTCGCAAGTTTCGCGGTGCCAAGCGCTGAATCACCCTCCACAATGAAGAGCTCACTGCTCTCTGTCTCTTTGCTGCGACAGTCCACCAACTTGGTCGGAAGGGTGGACGATTCGAGCGCGTTCTTGCGTCTCTGGGTCTCCTTCAGTGCTCGGGCTGAAACCCGAGTCTTCATTTCGGCGACGATTTTCTCCTGCAGTAGTCCCGCCGCAGCCTTGTCTTCGCGCTTCGACGACGACAGCTTCTGGCTCAGGCCCTGCGAAACAACCTGGGCCACAATCGACTTAATGCCAGGCGTACCCAGAACTTCTTTGGTTTGGCCCTCGAACTGAGGCTCAGGAACCCGCACGGCAATAATCGCGGTCAGACCCGCCAGAATGTCATCCTTCTCGACCTTGTCTTTGCCGATTTTCAGCTTGCGAGCATTCTTCTCGATCTCTGCACGCAGAGTCTTCACGAGCGCCTGGTCAAAACCTTGCAGGTGGGTGCCACCCTTGGGCGTTTGAATGATATTCACAAAGCTCTTTTGCACGGTGTCATAGCCCGAGCCCCACTGCACCACCACATCGACCGCTGCGGTGCGAGTAACGTCCCGCGATTCGAGTTTGCCGGTGTCGTCGAGAACCGGCACCGTTTCCTCGAAGTAACCCTCGCCCGAGAAATGCCAGGGCCCCACCACCGGCTGGTCTGGGGCGAGGAATTCGAGAAAGTCACTCAACCCGCCAGCAGCCGAGAAAGTCGTCCTTGCGGCCTCTCCGGACGAGTGATCATCCAAGTGAATGGAAAGACCAGGAACCAGGAACGCTGTCTGGCGAGCGCGCTCGGTGAGCTCCGCCGGGACAAACGACGCGTTTTTTCCAAAAATCTGTGGGTCTGGCCAGAAACGAACGCGGGTTCCCGTGACACCCTTCTTTACTTTTCCTACCGAGCGGAGTTCACTTCCCTCAACAAAAGGCTCAAATGTCGCTCCCGGCGCTGCCCCCTCTGGGGAGTCTTGAAAGACACCGGGCTCACCCCTGTGGAAGGACATGGCCCACGTATGACCATCGCGATCCACCTCAACGTCAAGACGCTCGGACAAAGCGTTCACCACTGAGGCTCCCACTCCGTGGAGACCACCTGAGGCCGCATACGAGCCGGCTCCGAATTTTCCTCCCGCATGGAGTTTCGTAAAGACCAACTCCACACCCGTCAGACCCGTGCGGGGTTCTATGTCGACGGGAACGCCTCGCCCCAAGTCACTGACCTGGACACTTCCGTCTCCAAAAATCTCGACCGTGATTTCTGTGCCGTGACCCGCCACGGATTCGTCAACAGAGTTGTCGATCAATTCCCACAGACAATGCATTAATCCGCGAGAGTCAGTGGACCCGATATACATTCCTGGGCGCTTCCGAACCGCCTCAAGACCCTCAAGAACGGTGAGGTGCCGGGCTGAATAATCCGGTGCTGCCACAGCGCTTTTCTCCCTTTGTTGTCGCCCCTGAGCCTATTGCGCACCACCGCGATGAGCCCCTCGCATCGCCGATACGGGGTGATACGCGGTCGGCGAAACTGGGAGAGTCTGTCAGTTGTTTGTCGGATGAGCGTGATGGAATAGTGCAACAGCTCGCCGAACGCATGAGGAGATGGAATGTCGTACGCAGCACCCGAGACCACGGAAGTAGACCTCGAAACCCCTGCTCCTCTGGGTGCGCTAGATCTGTGCGACAGCTGCGGCGCACAAGCGTATGTGCGGGTCACCCTCGCCAGCGGGGAACTGCTCTTCTGCGGTCACCACGCCACGAAGCACCGCCAGTCACTGGCGGACAAAGTTGTGGCGTGGCACGACGAGACAGACCGCCTGCGGGATGACCGCGCCAGCTAAGACCCACCCTCCCCTGCGTCGAGCACGGTTATCCAGCCAGGCGCTCGCCGAAGCCTTCGCTTCTCAGGCACGCGAGGGTGTTGTCCCTGACCTCCGCTCCGATGCTTTTGGGCTAGGGCTAGCGAGGGTGAGCGACATCGCTCGTGCAGCTGGCATCACCCGAGCACTTCACTCTCCCCGTGAGAAATCCGACTCGGTGCTCGAGCACGCCACCGACGACGACACTGTCTCTGCCTCATGGCTCGAAAGCCCCCAGCCCGTTGTGACCCTCGAAGCCGATGTTGTCTCGCTCAAGAGAGTGCCGGCCGGAACCGCCGTCTCTTATGGATATGAGTACCGGACCGAGAGGGAGACCACACTGGCGCTGGTCAGTCTGGGCTTTGCTGATGGTGTGCCGAGGACTGCGTCGGGAATCGGGCGCGTATCCGTGGGCGGATCGCTTCACACCATCGCCGGTCGTATCGCGATGGACCAGATGGTGCTCGATATCGGCGACGCCTCAGTAGAGCTCGGTGATGTCGCGACAGTTTGGGGTGTGGAGCCAAGTCTCAGTCAGTGGTCCCTGTGGTCGGAGCGTCCAGTGCCTCTTCTTGTGTCTCACCTCGCCCCTCGGGTGGTGAAGATATGGAGCTAGAGGCGGCCCACTGGGCTGACATATCCCTGTCGGCGTTTCGAGAGAACGTCCGCAGAGCGAAAACCACACTTGCTGGAGATGCCCGGCTGATGATCGCCGTCAAATCTGACGCCTACGGTCACGGTGGGTCTCGCCTTGCTGTGGCCGCCCTTGAGGCGGGAGCAGATGCGCTCGCCGTCCTTGATATCGACCACGGTGTTGCCATCCGTCAAGTCGCGCCGGACGTACCACTACTCTGCTGGTTGCATTCACCTTCCAGTGACTTCGTGCGGGCAGCCGCAGCGTCTCTTGATGTCGGGATCTCAGGCGCCTGGCAACTCGCGCTTCTGCGCGACCAAGCACCCAAGAGTGCCACACGAGTACATCTCAAGATTGACACCGGTCTGCACCGCAATGGGGCTCTACCCGAACAGTGGCACGAACTCGTTCACGTCGCTCACGACTTGGAGACTGAGGGGCACATCCGGGTGGTCGGCATCTGGTCGCACCTTGCCGACACCTCCCTGGAGGACGACCTGGCCTCGCTGGCCAAATTGCAGGACGCGGCCGCTATTGCCAAAGATTCAGGCCTCCATCCGGAGCTCGTGCACCTAGCAGCGTCCGCTGCTGCGGCTGATTTACCCGAAACCCGCCTCGACATGGTTCGCGTGGGAATCATTGCCTACGGGGTGTCTCCCTTCGATGATCGCTCCGCCAAAGACCTGGGATTCCAGCCCGTGATGAGTGTCCACGCTCGAGTGATCGCCCGCGACGACCATAGGGCCACGCTAGGTATGGGATTCGGAGATGGACTCCTTCCCCCGCGCTCGGGAGAGGGCTGGCTGGTCCACCAGGGAGTTCGCTACAGCATCAGTGCCGTGGAGCCGGACCACACGGTCATCACCTCTGGAGACGGCCAACCGCTGCCCGAACTGGGAGACGGGGTGACCCTGTGGGGAAGACCAGACCAGGGATCTCCGCTCGCCGAAGACTGGGCTGCGTGGGCTAGAACAATCGGCGATGAGGTGGTTGCATCACTCGGAGCGCATGTCCCCCGCCGATTTATCGACGAGACTGGAGACGTTCAATAATCAGGCTCCGCGCCTTCGACGCTGCAGCCTCCACGCGCTGGTGAAACTCACCGGGCTCAGGTGTGAGACCTCGAGAAGTCAGTGTCTCGCGCACAATATCCATCGCCCAGTGCGGATTGAGAGCTAGAGCCGGACCTCCCACTCGTGTGGCAAAAAGGTGTGGTGCTCTCAAACCCTCTTCGGCCGGTAAACCTTCAGGCGGATTCTCCAGAGTCATCAACGGTGTGGCACCCGCGAGCAGCTCGCTGTGTCCAAGATGGTTGATGTATCCCGCGGATTCGCGTCCCTGCGCATCGGGGCCGTGAACTTCGCCGGAGAATCGACCCGGTCGGTAATCAGCCCTGGAGGGAAACACACCCGCACCCGGAACACTGTCACCATCCGCAGTGATGAGGGATTCTCCGAGGAGATCCCATCCCATTCCGATGGCAACCCACTGCGCACCCGATTTCTTCCACTGAGAGAACACTCGCACAAGCCCGATCAGCTCCGTCGCGGCTGGTGATACTTGGGAGCTCGAGCCACTCCCCACCGTCACAATGTCGACACTGCCGGGCGCATCGGCCGGACCGTGAACATCCACGATGGAAACTTCGTGTCCCATTTCACGCAAGGATTTCGCGAGGATCTCAGCCGAAGCCGAACTGCCATTCAAGCCCAAACGCTCCGGGAGCACCCTGGCAATAGTGAACCACTGAGTCATGCGGCACCCTCAAGTTCTTTGTAGCCGGCGAGGCGCCGAATCAGCATCATCTGCTCGTAGTTCACGATCGCACTGACGGGTAATTCCCTCTCCCGAGCAAGCCCCTGCACGAACTCGAGGGCGCTGGCAGTGTCCTCAATGACGTCACCGTAGGGAATGCCCCGATGCTCCAGAAAGAGAGCCCACTGCCAGGCTTTGGTGCCCGAGAGAACATCGACGTGATCGATCACACCCAGATCTACGTCATACAACCAGGAAGGATCTGGAGTTCCCTCGTCGACAGCCACCCAGACCAGCGCCGGTGATTCGACCATCGCGTCGAGATTTGCCTGCAAGCTGGGAAGGTTCTTCATCATCGTGAGCTCAAACTCTTGGCCCTTGTAGGTGATGGTCTCACCCCGGCCATACACCGGCGCGCCCTCGCGCATGGCGCCCTTCACAGCCTCCACCTTGACTTCTGGGCCCAGTAGTGTCGCGAGGGTCCCCACAGCAATAGCAGCATCGACGGCGTAATGCAGTCCAGGTGCGGGCAGATCGAGCTCGACCTCCTGCCCTCCGACCGAAATTGTGGCGTGGCTCCTTGCCGTGGAGAGCAACGTGGCCACCGACTTTGACGCGAGCGGCTCTGGAATATCAGCACCCAGAGGAGCAGCGACGACTCCGTGGGTTGCGGAGGACAGGGCCTCTTCAGAGACCTCGATACTCAATACCTTGTGTCCCGCGTGAGCGACCTCTGCTCCCAGGGCAACCAGATTCGGATCGGCGGCGTTAATGATGACGCCGTCCGTGGCCCGAGCCGCGAGATCGCGCAGCATGGCATACACACTCTCGGGCTCCCCGAAACGGTTCAACTGATCCACCTGAATGTTGGTGAGCACCACCCAGGAAGGCTCCACGGCATCGCCAATGCGCTCGGCATAGGCCTCATCGACTTCGAGAACAGCGATATCAGCCTTCACGCGACCCGAGATGCTCGCCTGACCGACCACTGCAGAGGCAAGGCCCTGGGGCAAATTGCCTCCCGCGGGGTTCGAAAAAACACTCAGGCCGTGGGCACGCAAGAGCGAGGTAATCATCGTCGTGGTGGTGGACTTGCCATTCGAGCCCGAGACAAAGACGCGTACGAGGCGCAGGTCACCGAGTGTTTCGGCAAGAACCTGGGGGCGCAACCTCAGAAGAACAAGCCCAGGGAATGCCGACCCGCCTCCGCGCAGACGGGTGAGAAACCGCAGAAGTTTCGCGACGACGAAGGCTGACACCTTACCCATGGGGCTTACTCGAGGTAGTCGCGCAGAGCCTGGGAACGTGACGGGTGGCGAAGCTTTGCCATGGTCTTGGACTCTATTTGCCGAATGCGCTCGCGAGTCACACCAAAAGTGTCTCCTATTTGGTCCAGAGTCTTCGGCATTCCATCACCGAGCCCAAACCGCATGCGGATCACCCCTGCTTCGCGCTCGGAGAGCGAATCGAGCAACATTTCAAGCTGGCGTTGCAGCATGGTGAACCCGACCGCGTCAGCGGGAACCACGGCCTCCGTGTCTTCAATAAGGTCACCGAACTCGCTATCGCCATCCTCGCCTAATGGTGTGTGGAGCGAGATGGGCTCGCGACCATACTTCTGGACTTCAACGACCTTCTCCGGGGTCATATCGAGTTCTCGAGCCAACTCCTCGGGAGTGGGTTCACGACCCAAATCTTGGAGCATCTGGCGTTGAACGCGAGCCAATTTGTTGATGACCTCCACCATGTGGACGGGAATACGAATCGTTCGAGCCTGGTCGGCCATGGCTCGGGTAATTGCCTGACGAATCCACCAGGTTGCATAGGTGGAGAACTTGAATCCCTTGGTGTAGTCGAACTTCTCCACAGCGCGGATCAGACCCAGGTTCCCTTCCTGGATCAGATCGAGGAACTGCATTCCGCGGCCGGTGTATCGCTTCGCAAGCGACACCACCAGACGCAGGTTGGCTCCCAAGAGGTGATTCTTCGCACGTTGACCGTCTTTGGCGATTTCGTGCAGTTCACGAGCAAGTTTGGTGGTTTTCTGTGACGCCGTGAGCGAGGAGAGCTTCTCTTCGGCAAACAATCCAGCCTCAATACGAAGCGCCAATTCCACTTCCTGCTCAGCATTCAGTAGCGCGACTTTACCGATTTGCTTGAGGTAGTCCTTGACTGGATCCGCAGTGGCACCGGTGATGGTGGTCGAAATGATGGGCGCGTCGTCGTCGTCGGTGCTGGAGAGCACCAGGGCCCCTTGAGGAAGGACCTCTTTCTCGCCTTCTTCCTCATCCTCGAGTCCGGCTTCGGCGAGGCTAGCGATCATTTCAGCGCCGAGCTTCTCCGCGACAGCATCGGGAGCTACTTCAGTGGCACCCTCGTCACTCGAATTCTCTGAATCGTCAGCATCGTCCTCGATTTCGAGAACATCGGGCTCTTCGTCATCGCTGACGGGGACCTCCGTCGACGCGGTAGCTTTCTTGCCTTTTGTCGCACCACTGGCTTTGGGTGTGGCAGCAGGTTTCTTCGCGGGAGCCTTAGCCGCGGTCTTTGCTGGGGCCTTCGCCGCGACTTTCTTTGCCGCCGGCTTGGCAGCTGCTTTCGCAGGGGCCGCCTTCTTTGCCGCAGGTTTCGCGGGAGCATTCTTTGCTGTGGCTTTGGCCGGCGAAGTCTTCTTTGCCGGGGCTTTGGCAGCGGGTGCTTTCGTTGCGGAAGTCTTCGCTGGAGCCTTCTTCGCCGGAGCCTTAGCCGCGGGGGCCTTCGCTGCAGGTTTCTTGGGCGCCGGCTTGGCAGCGGTTTTGGCTACTGCAGCCTTCTTCGCTGGAGTTGTGGCGGCAGTCTTCTTGGCCGCAGGCTTAGCCGTGGCTTTGGCCGGAGAGGTCTTCTTGGGCGCAGCCTTCGCGGTGCTGGCCTTGGCCGGAGACTTCGATGCAGATTTACTCGCAGCGGCTGTCGTTTTCGATGCGGCGGGCTTCTTCTTCGCGGTGGACTTGGTCGCTGGGGGTGTCACAGGAGGGGGTGCTGCTTTCTTGTCAGGAGTGGTTCCGCGCCCACGATTGAAGACGCGACTCAAAAGACCGGGTTTTTGTTCCTTTTTTCCCGCACTCGACTTCGGTGGTGTGCGTTGTGCCATGAGCCACCTGCTCCACGGTGTAACGGGCAGTAAGAAAACCCTTGTCAAGTTTCATTACTGAACTCGCAGGGCCTCCTCCAACAGTATGTCACGTTTTCGAGCGAAAACCTGACAGCGAGCCTCCGCGAGCCCTACGCCGATTCGATTTCTTCGCCTGAGGGCCTGTCGCCACGCTTAGCCAGGAATTCCTGGAGCTCTTGGGCGATATCGTCGGCGTTGGGGATCTCGCCATCTGCACCCATCAGCGGGGAAGGCAACGGGTTGTCCTCCATGTAGGAATCGTGACGCGATTCGAGAGTGTCAACGAGCTTCTTGAGTTCGTGATTGTCTTCGACCTGCTCGGCAATTCCCTGGAGGAACAGGCGGCCCGATTCGCGCAGGGCATCGGTCGGGAATATCAGCCCGGTGGCCTGGCTGACACTCTGGAGTGCCGCCACAGCGGCATCCGGGAATTCTGTGTCCGCAAGGTAGTGCGGGACCAGTACAACAAACCCCGCAGTCGGGTGACCCATCTCTTGCAACCGGTACTCAATGAGGTGCATAAGAGTGCCAGGAACACTCGTCGTCGGCCGCCATACCGAGAGCGCGTCCGTGATCTCCTCGCGGTTCCCACTGACAGTCACACCGAGGCTTCTGGTGTGCGGAACCGGCATCGGAATCGCGTGGACCCAGGAGCTACTCTCCACATCGAGGTCGTCGATGAGACTCAAAATCGTGTCGCTGACTTGTTCCCACCGAAAATCGGGCTCATACCCCGACAGGAACAGGAAAGGGTTGCCCAGTTCGTCTTTGACGAGATCGAGGGACAGACGCGGCGGCTCATAGGAGGTCAGCGCAGTTTCCTCAAAGTGAAACAGCGGCCGCCTGGCGCGATAGTCGATGAGCAAATCATTCACGAAAGCCCCAATACGCTGAGTCTCGAGCGTGTCAAAGACGTAGCGGTTCACCTGGCTGACCGCGCCACCCGCATCCGCGAAGCCAGTGAGGCCAGCGACCAGGGGAAGGCCCCGGGGAACATCGGAGAGTTCCATCGCCTCGCGAAAGATGTCGTCTCTAAACATGTGCCCAGGATACCGAGCGCGATGCGAAAACCAGCTGAGCTTCGCCCAGGGCGATATCGCTGCGCTCGATACGATGAAGCCATGACTGTGCCCACTCCTGTGTTCCTCGAATCCTCCGACTCTCTCGATGCCGCCGACATTCTCGTTGTCGGGCTGCGTAAAGCGTCCGATGGTCCGCGTGTGTATGCACCGGGGCTCCCTAAAGACGCGGTGAGCGCTCTGGAGGCGCTCGTGCAAGCGATCGACGCAGAGGGCGGAGTGGATACCGCCAGCCGACAAGGGTCACCGTCAGAACTTGCGATCCGCAGCGTGCTCTTCACGGGCCTCGGCGATGGTGAGATCACCCCAGACCTCCTCCGCGATGCCGCCGGGTACGCCTCCCTCCAGGTGTCAAAGGGTGAACGGCTTGTCTTTGCTCTCAGTGAGTCTGGGCCAGAGCTCGAGGCTGTCGTTGAAGGCGCGCTATTGGGCGCTCACCGGGTGAGCAAGCCCGGCACAACCTCAGAGACGACCGCGCCGACTCACGCGTTCCTCGGCGAGCTGGCGGCAGATTCGGTGACCCGTATCCTGGTGGGAGTGACGGCGGTCTGGCAGGTGCGAGACCTCGTCACGATGCCTCCGAACATGCTCAACCCCGCGAGCTTTGTCGAGCATGTGTCACAGCTTGCACAGTCCAGCCCGCTGGAGGTCGAGGTGTGGGATGAAGAGAAGCTCCAGAAGGAGGGGCTTGGCGGTATTAGTTCTGTGGGCAGGGGATCACAGAACCCGCCCCGCCTGATGGTTCTTCGCTACCGACCCGACTCCCCCACGAGGCACGTTGCCCTGGTGGGCAAGGGCATCACCTTTGATTCCGGTGGACTCTCCCTCAAGGCTCCCAACGCCATGGTCGGCATGAAATACGACATGACCGGCGCTGCCGTCATGGCTGCAGCGACTCTTGCGGCAAGCGCCCTGTCTTCTCGAACCAGCATTACCGCGTACTTGTGTCTGGCCGAGAATATGCCGAGCGGTAGCGCATCCCGTCCCAACGATGTCATCACGATCAAGAACGGTAAAACGGTCGAGATCCTCAACACGGACGCCGAGGGGCGTCTCGTGATGGCCGATGGTTTGTCTCTCGCCTCAGAGCTGGCGCCCGACCTGATCATCGATGCCGCAACACTGACGGGGGCTGCGCGCATCGCTCTGGGTGAGCGCTACGCAGGACTGATGGGCACCCCCGAGGGTGTGAGCGAACTCGAGGTAGCCGCAAAGCGGGTGGGCGAGAAGGTGTGGGGTATGCCCCTACCGCACGAACTGCGGAGCCTGCTCTCCTCCGATGTCGCCGATATCGCGAATGCCAAACCGGGTGAGGTGCTCGGGGGAATGCTGCTCGCGGGCGTTTTTTTGAAGGAATTTGTGGGCGAGGGAATCCCTTGGGCTCACCTCGATATTGCTGGCCCTGCGAACAACTCTGCTGGTGCTTTTGGCTATACACCGAAGGGTGCTTCGGGGGCTCTCACTCGGACCGTGCTCGAGGTGCTGGTCTCCTGACCCAGCGCCGGTCGTCACCGCCTCAACAGGTAGTAGGCTGGGGGGCGGTTTCCACGCCCGTGAGGGGCGGACCATCGGGCATGTTGTCGAAATCGTTGATGAGGGAGTCCCTAGCCCGGGGCTGAGCACACATTTGACCTAGTCGTTTTGGGAGCAGGCTCGGGTGGTTACGCCGCTGCTCTGCGAGCCAGTCAGCTGGGGATGAGCGTTGGGCTTATCGAGAAGGACAAGGTCGGTGGCACCTGCCTCCACGTGGGCTGTATTCCCACCAAAGCCCTGCTGCACGCCGCCGAGGTTGCTGATTCTGCGCGCCACTCGGACATGTTTGGGGTCCGAGCAACTTTGGAGGGTGTCGACCTTCCTGCAGTGAACACCTATCGCGAAGGCATCGTCTCGTCTAAGCACAAGGGTCTCCAGGGCCTCATCAAAGCCAGGGGTATCACCACCATCGAGGGTGAGGGCCGCCTGGTCTCCCCCACCACCGTCGCCGTCGGCGAGGACACGGTAACGGGTAAGAACGTCATCTTGGCTACCGGGTCCTACCCGAAGTCGTTGCCCGGTCTGGAGATTGGCGGGCGCATCATCACGTCCGAGCAAGCACTCCAACTCGACTGGATTCCCAACAAAGTCATCGTCTTGGGCGGTGGCGTGATCGGTGTGGAGTTTGCGAGTGTGTGGCGCTCCTTCGGAAGCGAGGTCACCATCGTTGAGGGGCTTCCCCACCTGGTTCCTGCCGAAGACGAATCGATCTCGAAGCAGTTCGAGCGTGCCTATCGCAAGCGCGGCATCAACTTCCACACGGGCGTGCGGTTCCAGTCGGCCGCCCAGGATGACTCCAGCGTGACGGTGACCCTCGAGGATGGCACCACCGAGACAGCCGATCTGCTGCTGGTGGCGGTGGGTCGCGGTCCGAAGACGGACGGTATGGGTTTTGAGGAGGTCGGGGTCGCGATGGACCGCGGCTATGTCCTCACCGATGTGCGCCTGCGCACGAATGTCCCCGGTGTGTTCGCGGTGGGTGACATTGTGCCGGGTATCCAGCTCGCTCACCGTGGTTTCCAGCACGGCATTTTTGTGGCCGAGGAGCTCGCGGGGCTCAACCCCATGGTGGTCGTCGACCGCAATATCCCGAAGGTCACCTATTCCGAGCCTGAGGTCGCTTCGGTGGGCTACTCGGAGAAGGCCGCCAAGGAGGAGTTCGGCGATGCATCCATCGCGGTGTATGACTACAACTTGGCGGGTAACGGTAAGAGCCACATTTTGGAGACCGCGGGGTCGATTAAGGTCATCCGACAGGTCGATGGCCCCATCCTGGGCGTTCACATGATCGGCGCTCGCGTAGGCGAGCTCATTGGTGAAGCCCAAGTTGCCGTGAACTGGGATGCGTACCCCGACGACGTGGCACCACTGTTGCACGCCCACCCCACCCAAAACGAAGCGCTCGGTGAAGCGTTTATGGCGATCGCAGGCAAACCCCTGCACGCGATGTAGCCACCTAGTTACCCCTCTCACAAGGAGCAAACCCCATGAGTCAAGATGTCACTCTCCCCGCACTGGGTGAAAGCGTCACCGAAGGCACAGTCACCCGGTGGCTGAAGAACGTTGGTGATTCTGTCGCCGTCGATGAGCCCCTAGTCGAAATTTCGACCGACAAGGTGGATACAGAGATTCCCTCCCCCATCGCCGGTGTGATCGAGGAAATCCTCGTTGCCGAGGATGAGACGGTCGAGGTGGGCGCTGTCTTGGTTCGCGTCGGTGACGGTAGCGGCGCAGCTGCTCCCGCAGCTGAACCAGTTGCCGAGCCCGCTCCAGCACCCGCTCCTGAACCCACACCTGAGCCAGCCCCCGAGGTTGTTGCTCCTCCTGTGGTGGAGACCCCAGCTCCTGCGCCCACTCCCGCCCCTGCGGCACCTGCACCCGTGAGCGCTCCGCCGCCTCCTGCTCCTGCCCCTCCTGCACCGGCTCCCGCAGCAGCGCCTCCGGCTCCAGCCCCCAGCGCTCCGGGAGGGCTTCCCCAGCCCGTCCCCAGCGGTTCGCGCTCGATGCCCTATGTGACGCCGATTGTGCGGAAACTGGCCAACGACCACGGCGTCGATCTCTCGGGCGTGACCGGAACGGGTGTCGGGGGTCGAATCCGCAAGGAAGACGTTCTCGCGAAAGCCGCCGGGGGTGGAGCACCAGCCCCCGCAGCTGCACCCACTGTGGTTGAGGCGTCTGCTCTTCGGGGTACCTCTGTTCCGATGAGTCGCCTGCGTAAGGTAATCGCCGAGCGGGCTGTGGCCTCCATGCAGCAAACCGCCCAGCTCACCTCGGTCGTCGAGGTCGATGTGACCGAGGTGGCTGAATTGCGCCACGCGACCAAGGACCAGTTCCACCAGGTCACAGGGACCAAGCTCAGCTTCTTACCCTTCTTTGTGAAGGCAGCAGCAGAGGCACTGAGAGTGTTCCCGATCATCAACGCAGTTGTCGATGGCGAAAACATTGTCTACCCGGCGACAGAGAACATTTCGATTGCGGTCGACACCGAGCGAGGTCTGCTCACCCCGGTGTTGAAAAACGCTGGGGATAAGAACATCGCCGGTATCGCCAAGGACATCGCGGATCTTGCCGAGCGCACCCGCACCAACCAGCTCAGCCCCGACGAGTTGGCGGGTGGAACATTCACGGTGACAAACACCGGGTCGAGAGGTGCCCTGTTCGACACACCTGTTGTGTTCCTCCCCCAGGTCGCCATCTTGGGTACGGGAATCGTGCAGAAGAAGCCCGTCGTGGTCACCCACAACGGTGATGACTCGATTGCCATCCGACAGACGGTGTTCCTCGCCCTGTCCTATGACCACCGGATTGTCGACGGTGCTGATGCGGCCCGCTTCCTCACCATGGTGAAGGACCGTCTCGAGGCAGGCGATTTCGACGCCGATTTGGGCATCTAGGAACCAGCGGGAGGAGAGGTAGCGATGGCGAAGAAGGATTCGGCGGAGAAAGAGCCCGGTCGTCTCAAGCAACTCTGGCAGATATTCAATCTCACCAAAAAGACGGACAAGCTCCTCGTCCCCATTCTGCTCGTCACCCTCATCCTCCCGATTGTGGCGGGTGTGGTGGCTGCCATGCTGATTTCTGGCGGCAGTATCCTCACCCTGATTCTCTACGTCATTACCGGAATCCTGCTGGCAGTGCTACTCACCCTGGTGGTGCTCGGTCAACGAGCGGAGCGCACCGCGTATCAGCAGATTTCTGGCCAGCCGGGGGCTGTCGGTGCAGTGTTGCGCAGCGCGCTCCGTCGCGCGTGGCAGGCCAGCGAATTCCCCGTTGCCGTGAACCCGAGAACACAAGAGGCGGTGTATCGCGCGGTCGGAAAACCCGGTGTCGTGTTGATTGCCGAGGGTTCCAAGGCCAAGACAAAGAAGATGCTCGAAGACGAGCGTCGCGCCGTGTTGCGTGCGGTTCCAGATATTCCGGTGCACTTTGTGCACGTCGGACCCGATGCGGACGCAACCCCCCTGCACAAGCTCAACAAGACGCTGAAGTCTTTCAAAAACTCTCTGCGCAAAGCCGAAGTCTTGGCTGTCTCGCACCGGTTGAACTCGCTCAAGAGCGGACCGGCGATGCCCATTCCCAAGGGAATGGATCCGACCAAAGTTCGGGCTCCGAAGCCTCGCTAGCGGCGCACCAAAATGGTCCCGACCAGTCGGTCGTGGACTCCGCGCTGATCCTCGTCCACGATGAGGGCCGGAATGACGGGTGCAATCAGGAGCGGTCTCACGAGAGGGGCAACAAGCCCCAGTGCTCCGCCTGTGATGGGTGCAATCCTGATTCCTACGAGAAGGTGGCCTGGTGAGCCTGCGAGAAGAAGACCTCCGACCACGTTAAGCAACACGAAGAGAGCAAGCGTCCACCAGCCGTTGTAGTCAAAAAACAGCACCGACAGCACGACAGCCAGAGCCCAGTCGATTCCGAGGCCCGCAACTCTGCGCAGATATGTGGGTGTCGAACGAGGTCCCTCCTGGGGCAAGCCGAATTTCTTGCCCGGCCAATAGTCCTCTGCTGCCACACCCCCAGTGTAGGTCGGGGACTTGATGTAACACGGCGGAAACAATCTGGATATGGCCAAGAAATTGCCAAGAGTTAGCCTCGAGGCAGGTTGGAACCCCAACCGCACTCAATCCCACGAAAAACAGGAGTGACCTGCATGTTCAAGAACTCTTCGGAAGTACTGAAGTTCATCAAAGAAAAGGACGTCAAATTCCTTGACATCCGTTTCACCGACCTCCCTGGAGTGCAGCAGCACTTCAACATTCCCGCACACTCTGTCGACGAAGAGTTCTTCACCGTCGGGCAGCTCTTTGATGGGTCTTCCATCCGCGGGTTCCAGCAAATTCACGAATCAGACCTCCAGCTGATTCCCGATGTCACGACCGCATATGTCGACGCATTCCGCGATGAGCTGACGCTGGTGATGGTCTTTGACATCTACAACCCGCGCAACGGTGAGATATATAGCCGTGACCCCCGTCAGGTGGCCCACAAGGCGGAGAAGTACCTCGCTTCCACCGGTATCGCCGACACCGCATTCTTCGCCCCAGAAGCCGAGTTCTACATTTTCGATGACGTGCGTTACGACGTTCGCCAAAACCGAAGCTTCTACGAGGTGGACTCGATCGAGGGCGCCTGGAACACCGGCCGCATGGAGGACGGCGGAAACCTCGCCAACAAGACCCCCTACAAGGGTGGCTACTTCCCGGTAA
>JAYOYJ010000013.1:0-2443 GCA_038153485.1 Pontimonas sp.
GCTGAATTGGAAGCGCGTCAGTCCTCGTAACGGGTTCCACACGGGCACATCCACGGGGGCATGTCACCTTCGGTGGCGACGCCACCGAGAACAATCTGTCCCAGCCTCGCGGCTGTCACAATTTCAGTGCTTGCATCTCCATACACCATGGGAAGTGCCGTGGTTTGCTGGCATCGGGGACACGGCGGTATGGGTTCATCAAATAAGCGGTTCATAGGTCCTCCGGCCTGGACGTGAATAGAGTGACCATCTCAGCGACCACCGACACGAGATAACCTGAGGGCCATGTTTGAGGTCTCTGTCGTCTACCTCCTGCGTGAAGGCAAGACCGGGGACGAGGTGCTCTTGGGCGAGAAGCTGACCGGACTGGGGGTCGGAAAAATCGTGGGACCGGGTGGGAAACAAGAACCAGGAGAGTCACCTCGCCAAACCGCGGTGCGAGAGGTGGCAGAGGAAGTGGGCCTGGTGGTTGCCCCGAACGATCTCGAACCGTTAGCTCGGATCTCCTACCCCTTCGCAGGAAGAGACACTCTCGCTCAGCGCTCCCACGCCTTCACAACGAGACGGTGGGAGGGGCAGCTACGGGCGAGCGAAGAAATCGATGCCAGATGGTGGCCGGTGTCAGGGATTCCTTTGGATCGAATGTGGGCTGATGCAAGACTCTGGTTACCTCGAGCCTTGGCGGGCGAGTTTCTCGAGGCTACTTTCGAGATTGGTCCTGCAGATGAAGTTCTCTCGAGCGAGATGAGCTGGTCAGTGCGACCGCAGTCTTAGGCCTCAAGTCCGCTTGTTAGGAGCCAATCTCGCAAAGCCTGAGTGGAGAAGCAATCAATCCGGTTGTAGTGCAAAATGCTCTCCTTGAGCTCGCGGGCTGCATCAAGGTTGTCCTGAGACCTGGCCAACCGATAATCGGAGAACGCCACCACGGATTCGCCCCCGCCGGCAATTCCTGTTCGGGTGTCCGGATCGAAATAGAGAGCCTCGAGCGCTTTAAGGCCGTAGCTGGGAAGTCCCACCTTGAGGCCCTTCATCACCACGGGGTAAAGATCGACAAGGTGAGTCGTCATGAGTGCATCGAAGATGGGCGATTCCAGTCGGTAGCGCTGAGCCATGGCCTTCAGTCGTGCTCTTTCATACGGCGCGTAGTGATAGACGTGGAAATCGGGGTACTCCTGGGCTCGTTTTTCGAGTAGAGCGAGAAAGGCCTCTACGGCAGTTTTCTCTTCGTCAAACGTTTCTGCCCAGAGCGGGAGGAAGGAACTATCAGGACCCTCGGGGTTGAGATCGAGTCCCCACAGCCCGAAGAGGTACTCGATTCCAAACCACACCGAGTCGTCACCCTGCGACAGTGAGCCCAGTTCGCTGCCATCCCCGCTGAGTTCTTGATAGGTGGGGTCACCCTCAAAATCGAAGAAGATGTCTCCTGTGTTGGGAGCGGGGAGGTTTTCGATCATCCCGCGGGAGAGCACCTCCCAAGCCGGACGACCTTCCGGATTGTTACGGGTGGCGACTTGGAGGGAAGCCTGCAGGTGGAGCCCGTGCAGAGTGTCGAGGCCGATCCCTGGAATCGCCCGTCGCACCTCTTCGCGTGACGCCGTAGCGAATTGTTCCAATGTCTCAAATCCACCAGTCAGTATTTTGTTTCGTTGGGTTTTTCGGAGACCTGCAATTTGAAACAGATCGTCGTGAAGCAGGATTTGCTCACTGCACGCCGGGCAGCCCTTCGTCCCACACGGGGGACAGAGCTCGTCACCCCAGGGCAGGGGATGGGGGTCAACCACGCGGTGCTCGATGAGCGCCATCACCGCTTTCCGCTGTTCCCGATACGGCTCGAGGAGTCCCTCCACGTCGTGAATGCTGTGGGTGCCATCACCGAGAATGACGCGCACTGATGTGGAGAGCGGAACCCCGCGACGCTGGAGCTGGTCGTAGTAGGCGGCGAGCTGAATCAGGGCGTGGTCTTTGGCGCGCCGGGCAAGCTTGGAGTCCCAAATTTCCCAAGTCTCACCTGTCGAGACAATGAAGTCGGCAAATCCTTGAAAACCAATGGGTAGCGGAGCATCAGGCAAGGTCTCCTCATACAAGGTGGCCTGGAAAAGCGCGCCGGCGTCGGAGGCGAGAGCGTCCAGCGTCTCGTTGCTTGCTTTCTCAATGTTGGCTCGCCAGGCCGCACCGTCACTCGGGTCAACCGGCTCGTAGGAGAGTTCAACGACTGTCATCGTGGAGGCCAAGAGCTCGAGTTGTCGAGCCTCGTGCTCAAGCCCCAAACGAGCAACCAAACCCATCATGGGATCATCGATGTCAGGAACTGTGACGCCTTTGCCGAGTTTTTCATCGGCTATTCGAGCAAGCCTCCAGGGGCAGGCCTCAAAAACGGCAAGATCGCTTGCCGATATGACCCACGAGGCATCACCTAGTCGCTGCATGGGGCACAGCCTAGGTC
>JAYOYJ010000013.1:2453-17878 GCA_038153485.1 Pontimonas sp.
GCCTAGGTCAGAGCACCCACAGTGCGGCTAAATCATGTCCAATTCAGAGAGTTTGATGTTGAGAATTGGGTTGCTGGGCTCCGTGAGCACTGAGCCGTCGGGGAAGAGCAGAACGGGAATGTTGGGCCGACCACTGAGCTCGATTGCCTTGGCTTTGTCAGCGTCACTGGCGTCCACGTCGTGATACGTGAAGTCGACACCGTAGTGCTCGAGGAGAGCTTGAGCCCGAACACAGTCCCCACACCAGGCTGCTCCGTAGAATTCCACGCTCTTGTTGTCGTTGGTCATCGATTCCTCTTTCCATGCGCTGGGAGTGTTACGCCTAATGTTGCCAGGCGCTTACCTACCTAGTCCTAAACTCAAGTTTGTCGGGGGTTATTCCCCAAGACACCAAAGGGGGTGCCAGCGTGGTTCACACCACCGGTCCTGGGCCGTCTCTGCAGGAGGGGCCCGATGGAGAGGCTCGCTATCGCTTAGCTCCCGGCGAAGACGCCAGTGGCGTTCCCCTGCGTCTGGAGAAGGATTCCCTCGGTGAGCTTGAGGTTCCCGCGGACGCGTACTGGGGTATCCACACAGCGCGTGCTTTGGTGAATTTCCCGATCACGCGACGTGCCATTTCGAACTATCCCGACTTGATTCGAGGAATCGCGCGGGTCAAGCAGGCGGCTGCCCGTGCGAACAGAGAGATCGGAGCTCTTTCGGGGGATAAAGCAGACATCATCGACCAGGTCTGTGAAGAACTGTGGTCGGGCGCTTTGCACGACCAATTTGTCTTGGGTGCGGTTCAGGGCGGTGCGGGTACCTCAACGAATATGTGTGCCAACGAAATCATCGCCAATCGTGGACTCGAGTTGATGGGGCATCAGAAAGGTCAGTACGAGTACCTTCACCCCATTGATGATGTCAATCGCTCACAATCCACGAATGACGTGTACCCCACAGCCATCAAGTTAGGGATGGTGTTGGGCGTTCAGCGCCTCTTCGAGGAACACCAGCTACTGGCTCAATCCTTTGCGCAAAAAGGTGTCGAGTTCCAATCCATTCTCAAAGTAGGACGGACGCAGCTCCAAGACGCTGTACCGATGACTCTCGGCCAAGAATTTGGCGGGTTTGCGACGACCCTTCGAGAAGACCATGACCGCATCAAGGAGACGATTCCGTTCCTGTGCGAGATCAATTTGGGGGCAACAGCGATTGGCACGGGAATTACGGCAGATCCTCGCTATCCCGAAGTCGTCCGTGAGCATCTGGCCACGCTCACCGGCCTCGACATCCGAACAGCTCCCGATTTGATCGAGGCCACCAGTGACGCCGGGGTCTTCATGACGCTCTCCGGCACACTGAAGCGCGCGGCAGTGAAGCTTTCCAAAATTTGTAACGACCTCCGTCTGCTCTCGAGTGGGCCGCAAGCAGGTCTGGGGGAGATCACACTACCGGCGCGCCAAGCGGGCTCTTCCATCATGCCGGGAAAGGTCAACCCGGTGATTCCGGAGGTCGTCAACCAGGTGGCTTTCGCCATCATCGGCTCCGACGCGACGGTCACGGCGGCTGCCGAGGCAGGTCAGCTTCAGCTCAATGCATTTGAACCCATCATCGCCTCATCGATTCTGCAATCCGTGGTCTGGCTGACTAACGCCTGCAAAACTTTGCGGGTGAACTGCGTGGAGGGCATCACCGCGAATGAGGAGCGTCTCCACCAGCAGGTGGAGGCGAGCGTTGGTGTGGTCACAGCGCTGACGCCCTACATCGGCTACAGTCAAGCGGCAGCAATAGCCTACGAAGCGCTGGCAGGGGCGGGAACGGTGCGCGAGCTCGTGATAGCGCAGGGACTCATGGATGAGGCGGAGCTCGAGCGAGTTCTGTCGCCGGAGAGGCTCAGCGGCCTTACTCTCCCCACGGGGGTCATTACGCTTCCGCCCGTTGAGCTTGACCCAGAAGAGTCTGATTAAGAACCTCGCCGCCCAGGGCGGGGCTTGGCCTCCGGCGCATCTGAGCGGCGAGTAACTTGTCCTTAGAGTGGCAAGAAACCACATCCAAGGTCAATCCCTGGTTTATTACAGCTTGGTAACGGCTGGAGGGGCGGGGAATAAGGCCGCTAGGTCCACTGGTGTTGGCAGGAGACGACATGGGCTAGAGTAGCTGGCTGTGCCGTGTACCGGCCGCGGAAAAGAGAGCTCCCTCACCGGAGGGGGCGCCGCGCAGCGAGACGAAGGAGAGCTGACATGGCTGTTGCGCCAGAAACCAAAGCAAGCATTATCGAGACCTACGCCACCCATCCCGGTGACACTGGCTCTCCCGAAGTCCAGATTGCGCTGATGTCCCACCGCATCAATGAGCTGACCGAGCACCTCAAAGAGCACAAGCACGACCACCACTCGCGTCGTGGGCTCCTCCTGATGGTGGGACGCCGTCGGCGCTTGCTGGGATACCTCCAGCGCATCGACATCGAGCGCTACCGCGCGTTGATCGAGAAGCTCGGTCTCCGTCGATAACCCTGTCTTTGACTCCGATACCCCGCGCCAATCGCGCGGGGTATCGCTTTTGGGGGAGAATCGCGCTACCCTGAAGTCGAGGATGAATCTCATCCCGCACAACTGAATAAGGCTCTCTACGGGAGTAGGTGGGTCAGGAGCTGGTCACCGGTGGTGGTCTACTGTCCAGGGACAGTGCACTTCTACTGTTGGCCAGAAACAGGCCCCACGTATGTGGTGTACTCATCCTCCCCTCCTGTGACGTGGCGTGCCGCCATGCAAGACCGTTCGGTCTGGCATGTTCGAAGAGAAATAAGGAGATGTGACCTTAATGGAAGGTCCAGAAATCAAGTTCGCTGAAGCCGTTTTGGATAACGGCAAGTTCGGAAAGCGCACAGTGCGCTTTGAAACGGGCCGCCTGGCCCAGCAAGCCCAGGGTGCGGTCGCTGCATACCTGGATGAAGACACGATGCTGCTCTCGGCAACGAGCGCATCGAAGAGCCCTCGTGAGGGTTTTGACTTTTTCCCGCTGACCGTGGACGTCGAAGAGCGTTCCTACGCGGCGGGGAAGATTCCCGGATCGTTTTTCCGTCGTGAGGGTCGCCCCTCGACCGAGGCGATTCTGGTCTGCCGTCTGATCGACCGGCCGCTGCGCCCCTCGTTTGTCGACGGTTTGCGCAACGAGGTGCAGATTGTGATCACGGTCCTCTCCATCGCACCTGACGAGTTCTATGACGCCCTGGCTATTAATGCCGCGAGTGCGTCGACCCAGATCTCGGGACTGCCGTTTAGCGGGCCCATTGCCGCGGTGCGTTTGGCTCTGATCGGTGACCAGTGGGTTGCCTTCCCGAAGCACTCTCAGTTGGCTGAGGCTGTCTTCGACATTGTTGTTGCCGGTCGTGTCGTCACCGATGCAAAGGGCAACGAGGATGTCGCCATCATGATGGTGGAAGCCGAGGCCACCGAGGTGAGCTGGGAGCTCATCCAAGGCGGTGCCACGAAGCCTGATGAGGATGTGGTGGCCGCCGGTCTGGAGGCTGCAAAGCCTTTCTTGAAGCAACTGGTCGAGGCTCAGCAGAAGCTTGCTGATCAGTCCGCCAAGGAGATCGAGAACTACCCGGTCTTTGCTGATTATTCGGATGAGGTTCTCTCTGCTGTCGATTCTCTGGCAGCAGCGGAGCTCGCTACGGTCTACCAGATCGCGGATAAGCAGGAGAGACAGAATGCGGATGACGAGCTGAAGTCTCGAGTGAAAGAAGCGATTGCCGCCAAGGTGGAATCGGGAGAGCTTCCAGAGGATGCAAACTCTATGGTTTCTGCCGCTTATAAGTCAGTCACCAAGCGCGTGATGCGGACTCGAGTCCTCGCTGAGGGTGTTCGTATCGACGGTCGAGGAACATCAGACCTGCGCGTCATCGACGCCGAGGTGGACATCATCCCTCGAGTTCACGGTTCGGCCCTGTTCCAGCGCGGCGAGACCCAAATCATGGGTGTCACCACTTTGAACATGTTGAAGATGGAGCAGCAGATTGACTCGTTGTCTCCGGTGACCTCGAAGCGCTACATGCACCACTACAACTTCCCGCCGTATTCCACCGGTGAAACCGGTCGTGTGGGCACGCCGAAGCGTCGTGAAATCGGTCACGGATTCCTCGCGGAGCGAGCTCTTGTGCCGGTACTGCCGAGTCGTGAGGACTTCCCTTACGCCATCCGTCAGGTGTCGGAGGCTCTGGGCTCGAATGGTTCGACCTCGATGGGTTCTGTGTGTGCTTCGACTCTGTCGATGCTTAACGCTGGTGTCCCGTTGAAGGCTCCCGTTGCCGGTATCGCGATGGGTCTGATTTCGGACGCAGTTGACGGTGAGATGCGCTACGCCGCATTGACCGACATCCTTGGTGCGGAAGACGCTCTGGGCGACATGGACTTCAAGGTTGCAGGAACGAGCGAGTTTGTGACAGCTATCCAGTTGGACACCAAGCTCGATGGAATTCCTGCCAGCGTTTTGGCTGGAGCACTTACTCAGGCTAAGGACGCCCGCCTCCACATTCTGGGAGTGATGAACCAAGCCATTGATTCACCCGACGAGATGGCACCCACCGCTCCGCGCGTGATTACGGTCCAGATTCCTGCAGACAAGATTGGTGAGCTGATCGGACCCAAGGGTAAGACCATCAACGCCATCCAGGATGAAACCGGAGCTGATATCTCGATTGACGATGATGGCACCGTCTTCATCGGCGCAGTCGATGGCGAGAGCGCAGAGGCCGCACGGGCTCGTGTTAACGCCATTGCCAATCCGGTCAACCCCGAGGTGGGGGAGCAGTACCTGGGGACAGTTGTGAAGATTGCAACCTTCGGTGCCTTCATCTCGCTCGTCCCGGGTAAGGATGGTCTCCTGCACATCTCGGAGATCCGCAAGCTTGCCGGAGGGAAGCGCGTCGAGGACGTCGAGGACGTCTTGTCGGTGGGCCAGAAGGTCTTGGTGGAAATCTCCAAGATTGATGACCGCGGCAAGCTGTCTCTTACTCCTGTGCTGTCTGAGGACGAAGGAGAAGCTTCCTCCGACGACAACTAAGACCCCACAGACAGAGGGCCGGCACTCCGCGAGGAGGCCGGCCTTCTGCGTGTCGAAATAAATAAAGAGACTTCAATAAGTCGACCGCGTGCAGCCTCTCAATAATTCCCAAAAATGCTAGTTTATCGAGTTTTAGTGCCTCACCAACCCCTGCTCACGCGAGGAAAAAGCGTGAGGCTTTCAGGAAACTTCCAGCTTAAATTGAGTGTTTGTCTAGCAAGAGTTAGCTGTCCGGGGTAGCGTGGCGCACGCGTGTTAGGGATTCCTCGCGGAATTCATAGTGCGTGAGGGGACCTTTCCCCGACCACCCGCCGACGGGTCCGTCGCGCCGACGGGCGGTGATTACTACAGAAACATGTCAAGGGAGAATCATGGATCTGCTTAGCATTACGCAAGCATTCTTCATGCTCGGATTCGTTGCAATGGCAGCGGGAACCCTCTACTTCATCTTGGAGAGAGGCGAACTGAAGCCTGAGCACCGTATCGCTGCAACCTATGCAGGAGCGATTACCTTCATCGCAGCAATTATGTACTGGATCATGACCGACTTCGTCGGCTTCTTCGACCAGTCTGCTGGGGATGTTGCCGCCACGATGCCGTTTAGGTACATCGACTGGCTGCTCACCACCCCGCTGCTGTTGGTGGAGTTCGGCCTTATCGTCGCGATTGCGGGCGCAGCCACTAAGGGCTTCGTCACGCGTCTCGTCGTGGCTGACATCATCATGATCGTCACCGGTTACCTGGGTGAGGTCGGTGAGCCTGGTTCAGCGAACAACTGGATCATGTTCATCATCTCGAGCGCGGCGTGGGTCTACATCGTCTACGCAGTGTTCCAGGTCAAGACCGACGGAATGCCTGACTACGCTGCTAACGCAGTGAAGATCATGCGCCGCTTCGTGATGCTCGGATGGGCTATCTACCCGATTGGTACCTCGATCGAAGAGTTCATGTCTCTCGCAGGTGCTGACATCACGATGGCCGCCGGACTGGCCGCAATTGTGTACGTCATTGCTGACGTGCTCAACAAGGTCGGCTTCGGTATGGTCGCGGTCAACGCAGCCAAGAAGGCCTAGTCCTTCGAAGCAGCACTGTGGGGTCAGGCTTCGGCCTGGCCCCACGGTCGTTAACACAGTCTGGGTATTGCCAACCGGTAATGTGGGGTCGCTATGTCGCCCGCGATCGCCTTCGACCTCTCCACTGCGGAGATGTCTTTTCAGGCCAGTGGTGATGCGAGAGTCTCCAGAACTGTTCACCCTAGCGGGCTGCGGATCCTGTCGGAGTCAGTGCCGGGGGCTCTGAGTACCTCTATCGGGTTCTGGATTGCTGTCGGATCTAGGGATGAAGATTCGGTGGCCTATGGTTCGACCCATTTCCTCGAGCACCTGCTGTTCAAAGGCACCCCTCGGCGGAGCGCACTCGATATAGCGGTGGCGTTTGACCAGGTGGGGGGAGAGCACAATGCCCTCACTGCGAAGGAACACACCTGCTACTACGCGAAGGTCCAAGATCACGATCTTGCGATGGCAATTGAGGTTCTCGCCGACATGGTGGCCTCTTCGGTCATTGATGCGGGCGAGTTTGAAGTGGAGCGACAGGTCATCCTCGAAGAATTAGCGATGGCCGATGATGACCCCAGCGACGTTGCCCACGAGCGCATCACCGAGACAGTGCTGCGCGACCACCCGCTCGGTCGTCCCATTGGCGGGAATCCGGAAACAATTCGAGCCTCAACGAGAGACTCTGTTCTGGAGCACTATGCGAGGTATTACCAGCCCCACGAACTCGTCGTCACTGCGGCGGGAGCTGTCGACCACCGAGAACTGGTCACACTCGTCACGGATGCTCTGAGTGCCTCCGGGTGGGATTTGGGGACCCCGAAGGCTCCCGCCTCACGACGGTCCAATGCCGCCGCACCGATTGACCGAGCATCTCGCAACCTGGTCGTCAACAGACCCCTCGAGCAGGCCGTGGTGGCATTAGCTACCCACGGCCTTCGCGCCACGGATGAGCATCGACCTGCTTTGGCGGTGCTGAGCTCTGTGCTCGGTGGTGGGATGTCCTCCAGGCTTTTCCAGGAGATTCGTGAGCGTCGAGGCCTCGCTTACTCGGTCTATAGCTTCCAAAGCTCCTATGCCGATGCGGGAATGTTCGGGATGGCAGCGGGAACCTCGCCCGCCCACGTGTCCGAGGTGGCTGGGCTCATGACTCAGGAGTTGTCGTCCATCGCGGAGAGTGGAATTACGTCCGACGAACTCGCCCGAGTTCGAGGGAACATCGCCGGTGCGTCCGCGCTCGCTTTGGAAAGTAGTGACACTCGCATGATGCGCCTAGGTCGTTCAGAGCTCTCCACCGGTGAGTTCGTCGATCGAGATGAGGGTCTCCGAAAGCTTTCGCGGGTAGAGAAAGAGGATGTGCGGGCTCTGGCGCAGGAAATACTTTCCACGCCTCTCTCCGCGGTTGTCGTAGGTGCCGTGAAAGATGGCATAGTAGACGGGGTCATGAACCAGGACACCCCCCAGGTGTCATGACTTCTCAACCTTCACGACACGTGAAGGCAACATAGCGGGCTCACACTGGAAGCCCATCACTCCACTACCCTGTCAAGGTTTTATGTCTCGATATCTCTACTTTGTGCGCCACGGCGAGCAAGTCGATGCGGAATTCGGCCTCCCCGAGGGTCCGCTGAGCGAGCGCGGGCGCCAGCAGGCTTCTCTCATTGCGGATCGGCTCTCGAGTATTCGCTTCGATGCCGCCTACACTTCACCCCTCCAGCGCGCCATCGAGACCGCGGGCGTGATTACGGAGCGCTTGTGCCTTGAGGAAGCGACACCGAGCGCGTTGCTGATGGACTGTATTCCCTCTGGCCCGGAAGAAGGTATGCCAGCTGCCTTCGAACCATTCTTCGGAGGAGTTACCGAGGAGCAAATCGCGGCCGGTCAAGCCCAAATGACCGATGCTCTGGCCGAGTGGCTTGCTCCCTCCCGGGAAGACCGGCACGAACTGCTCATCACCCACAACTTTGTGATCGCCTGGTTTGTGAGAGAAGTGTTTGGGGCGAGCTCATGGCGCTGGATTGGCATTAATCAAGCCAACTGTGGCCTGACCATCATTCGCGTGCGTTCCGCAAAACCACCGGTCCTCTTGACCCACAACGATTTGGGTCATCTGCCTGCCGAGTTGCGCACCGGTTTGCCCGATAACCACCCTGTGTAGACCGGCTGACTATCAGTCCCCCTGCCTAGACTAGGAGGGTGGGTTTCGAGGAGGCACGGGCAGAGGTTGAACGCCTCACCGAACAGATTCTTGCCCTCCAAGACGCCTATTATCGCCAGGATTCCCTCCTCGCCTCAGATGCGGATTATGACGCTCTGATTCGACGACTCCAGGAGCTGGAGGAGGCTTTCCCTGAGCTTGCGGGAGCGGATTCACCCACGAGAATGGTGGGCTTTGGTCGCGGGGAGCTTTTTTCCCCGGTGGAACATGCAGCCAGGATGTTCAGCCTCGACAACGTCTTCTCGGATGACGAAATGTCGGACTGGCTGGCGAAGATCCGTTCTGAGCACCCGGGGGCGAGGTTCCTCTGCGAGCTCAAGATCGATGGCTTGGCCATCAACCTGCGATACCAACGGGGTCAGCTGGTCAGCGCCGCCACCCGAGGTGATGGAATTACCGGTGAGGACGTCACCGAGAACGCAGTCCTCGTTCCCTCCATTCCTCAGGCTCTGGGGGGTTCAGGGCACCCCGATGTAGTCGAGGTCCGCGGGGAAGTGTTCTTTACCGTGGATGCTTTCGAGCGCCTCAACCAGAAACAACAGGAGGCGGGAGACAAGGTTTTTGCCAACCCCCGTAACGCCGCCTCGGGGAGCCTTCGACAAAAAAGTGAGGGTAAGAACGAGGCGAAACGCGCTCTTGTTGCTGATCGACTCGCAGCACTGTCGATGACTGTCCACGGTATGGGGGCCTGGGATGATCCCCCTGTCGAGGCCCAAAGTGGCGTGTACGGAGTTTTGGAATCATGGGGGCTTCCGATATCTCCGCACGTCAGTGTGTTGGATAGCGACGCACAGGTGCTGGAGTACATTCACCGTTTTGCCGCCACCCGCCACGAATTAAGTCACGAAATTGATGGTGTCGTGGTCAAAGTGGACCAGTTCGAAATTCAGAGCACACTCGGTGCTACGTCGAGAGCACCTCGTTGGGCCACCGCCTACAAATATCCGCCCGAGCAGGTGACCACACGCCTGCTCGACATCGTCGTGAGTGTGGGGCGCACTGGCCGTGCGACACCCTATGCCGTGCTCGAGCCGGTGACAGTTGCTGGCAGCGAAGTCGAGCGGGCGACACTGCATAACCAGGACGTCGTGCGTCAGAAGGGTGTCCTGATCGGTGACACGGTCGTAATTCGCAAAGCCGGCGATGTCATTCCCGAAATCCTGGGGCCGGTCGTCGAAAAGCGCACAGGAGATGAGCGTGACTTTGTGATGCCCGGGGCGTGCCCCGAATGCGGCTCCACGCTCGCGCCCTCGAAAGCTGGTGATGTCGATCTGCGGTGTCCCAACCAGCAGAATTGCCCCGCACAAGTGCGGGGGCGGGTTGAACACATCGGGTCCAGGGGTTGCCTTGATGTTGAGGGCCTTGGTGAGGTGAGCGCAGCAGCCTTGACGCAGCCGTTAGAGCCTTCCGTGCCGCCGTTGGTGACCGAGGCTCGCCTGTTTGATCTGAGCGTCGAGGAGTTGTTCCCGATTCGTGTGCTCGTTCGGGATGCCGATACCGGAGAGCCGAAGAAAGACCCTGAGACGGGGGAGCCCATTGTTCAGAGCCCTTTTCGCAGGAAACGTCAGAAGAGTGACCCCGCCTATGACCCGCAGGCAGAAGGCTTTCAGGGCACCGAGGAGTGGGTTCCCTCCAAAGCGGCCTTTGAGCTCATTGACCAGCTCACAAAAGCTCGCTCCCAACCTCTGTGGCGGTTTCTCGTAAGCCTCAATATTCGCCACGTGGGTCCCGTGGCGGCGAGAGCCTTGGCTGGGGAATTTGGATCACTTGCCACTATTGCTGGCGCGAGTGCGGAAGATCTCGCTCGAGTTGAAGGTGTGGGTGAGACGATTGCGCACTCCCTGATCGAATGGTTTGCGGTGCCATGGCACCAGGACATCATCGATGCCTGGCGTGCGGCGGGAGTCAGTTTTGAGGATGCTCCCACTACCTCGGATGCGGGTGGCGCGCTCGCGGGGCTCACCATTGTGGTCACCGGTTCGATACCTGGTTTTAGTCGCGATGGCGCTGAGGAGGCCGTACGCAGCGCGGGAGGAAAGCCCACCTCGAGCGTGAGCAAGAACACGTCTCTCGTGGTCGCAGGCGAAGGGGCGGGAAGCAAGAGAGCGAAAGCGGAGCAACTTGGTATCCCTGTCGTGGACGCTGAGTCGTTTTCAACGCTCCTCCGAGAAGGCCCCAGCGGGCTCTCGCTTTAGACTGAGAGTCCGACCAAGGAGACTCATGTCAGAAATGACCCCCGATGCCGTGCGCCATTTGGCGGGGCTTGCCCGCATTGCGCTGAGTGATGACGAGGTCGCCCGACTCGCGGGAGAACTGGGCGCCATCGTGGAAGCGGTCGAGGCCGTGCAGAGCGTTGCCACCGAGGATGTCCCGCCCACATCGCATCCGGTTCCTCTGGGAAATGTTTTTCGGGACGATGTTGTGGGTGAAACGCTCACCACTGAGGAGGCTCTAGCCGGAGCTCCCGATCACGATGGCACTCGTTTTCGTGTCACTGCAATCTTGGGGGAAGAGCAGTGAGCGATATCACCGCTCTTTCGGCCAGCGAATTGGCCGAGTCCCTGGCAGCCGGCGACCTTTCGAGCGCAGAAATTACTCAGGCTCATCTCGATCGCATGGAGGCGACCGAGGGCGTTGTCGGATCATTCTTGGCGCGATCTGAGACAGCTCTCGACACGGCCCACGACAGCGATGCGCGCCGGAAAAAGGGCGAGGTACGCTCGCCTCTTGAGGGTGTTCCGGTGGCTATCAAGGACGTGCTGTGTACGACAGACATGGCTACTACCGCTGGATCACGGATTCTTGAGGGCTGGATTCCCCCGTATGACGCGACTGTTGTGCGCAAACTCCGTGAGGCGGGGCTGGTGCCACTGGGCAAAACCAACATGGACGAGTTCGCCATGGGGTCCTCGACAGAGCACTCTGGCTATCACGTCACCAAGAACCCTTGGGATCTCTCTCGGGCTCCTGGAGGCTCGGGAGGAGGCTCCGCGGCAGCGGTGGCAGTACGGCAAGCCCCTGTGGCCATTGGGAGCGATACGGGGGGTTCCATTCGTCAGCCCGCAGCTTTTACGGGCACCGTCGGCGTCAAACCCACCTACGGGGGAGTCAGTCGCTACGGAGTGATCGCTCTGGCATCGTCACTCGACCAGGTGGGGCCGGTGTCGCGTACGGTCCGTGACTCTGCACTCATCCACGATGTCATCGGCGGTCATGACCCGCACGATTCCACGAGTATCCCGACCCCTTGGGCCTCGATGACGGAGGCTGCGGATGCGGGAGCGAGGGCAGCAGACCTCGCGGGGCTTCGGGTGGGTGTTGTGAAGCAATTGGTAACCGAGGGTATTCAGCCCGGCGTGAAGCAGCGTTTCGACGAGGCTCTGGAGTTGATGGCTGCTCATGGCGCCGAGATTATCGAGGTGGATGCGCCGCACTGTGAGTACGCGGTAGCTGCTTACTATTTGGTGTTGCCAGCCGAAGCATCAAGCAACTTGGCCAAATTTGATTCTGTGCGGTTTGGTTTGCGTGTCACGCCTGAGGGCAACCCGACCGTTGAGGACGTCATGGCGGCAACGAGGGATCAGGGCTTTGGCGATGAGGTCAAGCGCCGCATCATCCTTGGCACCTATGCGCTCAGTGCCGGCTACTACGACGCCTACTATGGGAGCGCTCAGAAGGTGCGAACCCTGATACAACGAGATTTTGCCGAGGCTTTCGACAAGGTCGATGTGTTGGTATCCCCGTCAGCGCCGACAACGGCTTTTCCCCTGGGTGCGAAGCTGGATGATCCTTTGGCTATGTGGGCCGGCGATTTGACGACAATTCCCGTGAACTTGGCAGGAATTCCGGGGATGTCCCTGCCGATGGGTCTCGACCCGGAGGATGGCTTGCCTGTGGGCCTGCAATTGATGGTCCCCACGTATGAAGACGCGAGACTCTACAAAGCTGGGGCAACCCTGGAGAGATTGTTCTTCGAGCGTGACGGATACTTGGTCTCCTCTCGCACACCGGAGGTGGTCTAGCCGTGGCGAAAGACCAGCTAATGGACCTCGAAAAAGCGCTCGAATTGTATGAGCCGGTGTTGGGCTTTGAGGTACACGTCGAGCTCTCCACTCAGACCAAGATGTTCTCTGCGGCACCGAACCCTGCCGCCATGGACGAGGCCGCTATCGAACCCAACACCTGTATCACCCCGCTCTGCTTGGGGCTTCCTGGCAGTCTGCCGGTGGCTAATCGCACCGCGGTGGAATACAGCATCAGCTTGGGCCTAGCCCTGGGATGTGACATCGCTCCGGTGTCCCGTTTTGCCAGGAAGAACTATTTCTATCCCGATTTGGCGAAGAACTACCAGATCAGCCAATACGACGAGCCCATCGCCTTTGAAGGTTCTGTGTCCGTCGAAATGGACGATGGCACTCTCGTTGAGGTCCCCATTGAGCGCGCCCATATGGAAGAGGACGCGGGAAAACTCACTCACGTTGGAGGAACGACCGGCCGAATTCAGGGTGCCGAATACTCCCTCGTGGATTACAACCGCGCCGGTGTGCCACTCGTGGAGATTGTCACCAAGCCGATCGAAGGCATGGAGGGTCGCGCGGGGGAGCTCGGGCGTGCCTACGTCTCCACCATCCGGGATATCGTCCGAAATCTCGGCATTTCTCATGCCCGGATGGAGCGCGGGAACCTTCGCTGCGATGCGAATGTGTCACTGCGCCCCCGCGGTGAATCTGCGTATGGCACGCGGACTGAGACCAAGAATGTCAATTCTTTCCGGTCGATTGAGCGGGCTGTGCTCTATGAGATTCGGCGCCAAGCGGCAATACTCGCCGACGGTGGCACCATCACCCAAGAGACCCGCCACTGGCACGAGGACACCGGTGTGACTTCCCCGGGCCGACCGAAATCTGATGCGGATGATTACCGTTACTTCCCTGAGCCCGATCTCTTGCCCGTGGAAGCGAGTGCTGAGTGGGTGGCGACACTCAAGGCGGAGTTGCCCGAAAGCCCGGTCCTTATGCGTCGTCGACTGCGTGCCGAATGGGGCTTTAGCGACGTCGACTTCCAGGCCATCGTGAACGCGGGCTTGATTACCGAAGTGAAGGCCACCATTGATGCCGGCGTCGAGGCGCCCGCGGCGAGAAAGTGGTGGATGGGAGAGATATCCCGCATCGCCAACGACCGCGATGTCGAACCTTCGAGCCTTGTATCGCCAGACGAAATTAAGGCGCTGCAATCCCTGGTCGACCAGGGAACACTTACCGACAAGCTCGCTCGCGAAGTGTTGCTCAGGATGATCGACGGCGAGGGTACCCCGGAAGAGATTGTTGCCGCCAGGGGTCTCGAGGTGGTCTCCGATGATGGAGCCCTGATGGCCGCTATCGATGAGGCCCTTGCCGCGGATCCCGATGTGTTGGACAAGATTCGCGAGGGTAAAGTCCAGGCTGCCGGAGCCATCATTGGCGCCGTGATGAAAGCCATGAAGGGGCAAGCCGACGCGGCCCGAGTCCGCGAACTCATTATTGAGAGGGCGGGAGCGTCCTAGTCGCCCAATACTGAGGTGGTGAGAGCCTCGGAGATGATGGCTCGCATCTCCTCGTCGGTATATGCGGATGGCCCATCACCTGGCTGCAGCCCATACGTCCCAAAATCCGCATGATTAGCGTCAGGAATGACCAGAGTCGCGTCTTCGCCGGCCGGGAGCAGGCTCAAGGCCTCCACACGGAGGTCGTTGTCGAGTAGCCCATCTTGGTCGCCGACAATCTGAAGTACGCCGATGTCGAGTGAGGAAATATCGGTGGCGCAATAACTCGCGAAGAGCACCAGGTGAATCACCGAGGGGTGGTCCGCTTCGAGACAGGCTTTGACCCCTCCCAAGGAATGTCCGGCGAGAACCCATTCAGAGACTTCCGGGAGATCGCGGGTGAGTTCACCGACACCTCGGGAATCGATGAGAGCCATGTTGAACAGTGGATCCACGATGACGACGGTGGTGCCCTCGGCGGCGACATCGACGAGTGGATAGAGGTAACTGTAGGGGTCGACTCGAGCGCCGGGGAAGTAGAGCATTCCTACCGAGGCGGTGTCCTGGGTGGGGGACATGATGACTCTCTTATCGCGTGCCTCCACAGTGACGCGTGGGTCTCTAAAGACATCGAGGGTCGCGCCTCGATCAGCAGGGAAGACGATGTGGAAGAAGGTCAAAAACCCCACCAGGGTTACCAGGAGTGAGGAGAGAGCCGTCCATCCCGTGATGCGAATGCGCCGCAGGCGAAGCCTCCGTCTGCGCTCGTGTGGTGTCATGTCCTCCTCATTCTCGTATGGAATACTGGGTTCATCATGAACATTCTCTTGGTCGTTCTGTGCTCAGCGCTCTTTTTGGCATCGTTCCCTATGTTCACCTACTCGTTTGTCGTCCCCGAGGTTTTTGCGCCGTGGCTCTTCGCAGCTGGAGTCCTCACCGCTTGCTTGGCGTTCGCTATTCCGATTGTTGTTGCGGGTCGCCGACGCTAAGCGTCGACAGAAAGAACGCGTTCCGAGAAATTCTCCAGTCGCTGGCGCATTCCCACGGCTTTATGCCGCACGATTTTCTCGGGGTCAGGATGGTCCTCTGATTCGGGAGGGGTAATCCGAATGAGCGTGGAGCACGCGAGATCCGCGCACAGGTAGGTGCCCACAGTATTTCCGCGCCGACCCTCCTCCCCGGCTTTTGGCGCAACGAAGAGGCTCACCTGGGGAGCCGGCTGCGCAGTGTGACACAGCACGCACATCGCGCTCTTCCCCGCAGGCATTTGACTCTCGGCTGATCGCACCATGAGGCCCCGCACGTCGTCTCCGACCCAGAAGACGAGATAGCCCTTCGTGTTGTGGTTCACTTCACGCCACCCGAGAAACTCTCGTTCGTCCCACAGGGTTTCGTGCAGGCCCGGCAAAGACATTGCCTCAAGATCCTTGTCCGACATGTTGATCATGCCGGCACGAATTTGTTCGGGAGTCACCGGGCGCATCCAGCCATCCTAAACACCCGGACTTAGGCCACTCGCTCAAATGAGTGTGGGGCTGCCAGCTTGCGGGGAGCCCCCCACACGTGAGTGGTTGGTACTCGCAGA
>JAYOYJ010000013.1:17888-22652 GCA_038153485.1 Pontimonas sp.
CCCCACCCACCAAACAAACACCCCCGGATTTCGGCAACTGCCACTATTTGGGGGGGGGCTCCCTGTTGCGGGCCCCCCCCACACTGGTGAGTCTTAGGTACTCGAAGACTAGAGAGGACGGATGTTCTCCGCCTGAGGGCCCTTCTGGCCCTGGGTCACGTCGAACTCGACGCGCTGGTTCTCCTCGAGGGAGCGGTATCCGCTGGACTGAATAGCGGAGAAGTGTGCAAATACATCGGCGGAGCCATCATCGGGAGTGATGAAGCCATACCCTTTTTCACCGTTGAACCATTTAACGATTCCGGTCGTCATACCTGTTTCTCTTTTCTGTGGTGCTGTGGCGCGTAGCTTCGAAGCTCGAAACTCACGGTCGAAACTACCTCTAACTCTCGCCTCTGCAGGCGCACCCACCAGAAACTGTCAGGCTACGAGTCGTCGGAAAACAAACGACGCTGACAGCGTAGCGGGAATACCCCCCGGGTACTACCCCGGGCACCCAGGTTTTCAGGGAATTGCCGGGCTACCCTTGGGGCCATGGCAGTCACTGTTGAGTCAGTCTGGGACTACCCTCGTCCACCCGCTCTTGACCCCTCCACCGAGCGCGTCGTCGTGCGCCATCGTGGGCATGTTCTCGTCGATTCGACCTCCACGGTGAGGGTGCTCGAAACCTCTCATCCGCCTACTTACTACATTCCTTTTTCTGACGTGGACTTCAGCTCCTTCGAACTGGTCCCAGGTTCAACCTGGTGTGAATTCAAAGGGGAGTCAACGTATGCCGACATCGTGGTCGACGGGCACAGGGTCTCGCGGGGTGCCTGGTGGTACGAAGACCCCACGCCTGGTTTTGTGACGCTGAAGGATCATTTGGCGCTCTATCCGGGGAGAGTCGACGAAGCAACGGTCGAGGGTGAAGTGGTGCAGGCCCAGGAAGGTGATTTTTACGGAGGGTGGATCACGTCGCGAGTGACAGGTCCCTTCAAGGGGGCGCCCGGAACTCTCGGATGGTAGAAGCTGGGAGAATTCACCCATGACGACTGTGCGCGAGCTCACCCACGCAGATTTGGACGTTGTAGTCGAGATTAATAACGCCGGCTATCCAGCGGTTCCTGTGGCCACTCATGAGGAGCTGGAGAGACTCTTCGAGATGTCGAGCTACCGGAGGGCGGCCCTGGATAGCGGAGGAGATGTTGTCGGTTTCGCTCTCGCTCTCGATCCTGGTGCCGACTATGACAGCGAAAATTACGTCTTTTTCGAGAGCCGTTTTGACAATCACCTCTACATCGACCGCATCGTGTTGGCTGATGCAGCCCGGGGTTTGGGGCTGGGAACAGCACTCTATGAAGACCTCTTCGCTTTCGCTAGGGCCGAGGGCCGGCAGACCGTGACCTGTGAGGTGAACCTCGATCCACCCAACCCGGGGAGTCTCCGATTCCACCGCCGATTCGGTTTTGAAGACGTCGATACCCAAGCCACCAAAGGTGGCCAAGTTGTGGTGCAATTACTCCAGGCACCCTTGAGCTAGGAGAGTTGTGTGCAGCTAGCTTCGTCGGCACCGAGTGTGGCGATTGTCATTCCCGCGTACAACGAGGAAGACACGATTCGCGCCTGCGTGACAGCGGCCATTGGCCAAACAGTTCCTGCTCGGGAGATCATCGTTGTGGATAACAAGTCCACCGATAACACTCCGATGATTCTGAAGGAACTCCAGGACGAGTTTCCTGATGCTCCGCTGCGGGTTCTCCAGCAGGTGGAGGCGCAAGGAATCACCCCGGCTCGGAACATGGGGTTCGATGCGGTGACCTCGGACATCATTGGGCGCATCGATTCTGACTCTGTGTTGGAGCCCAACTGGGTCGAAGAGACTACCAAAGTTTTTCTCGATGAGAACGTTCACGCTGCGACCGGCCCTGTCATCTATTACGACATGCCGCTTCGGCGTTATATGGCCAGAGCGGACGACACCGCTCGTCGAGCGATGTCGAAACTGGTCAAGCAGTATCACTTCCTTTTTGGAACGAATATGGCTCTGCGCAGAACAGCGTGGGAGGCGGTTCGCGACGAGATCTGCCTCGATGCCGATCGGGAGATGCACGAGGACATTGACTTATCGGTCCACCTCTTTGATGACGGGTTCACCATTGTGTATGCCCCCACCATGGTTGCCGGGATGTCGAGCAGGCGAGCCGATGATTCACCCAGCGATTTCCTCGCCTACGTGCGTCGCTTCGACAACACCTATAACCACCACGGTTTGCGGCAAGCCGTTTTGCGCATCCCGCAATGGGGCTACTTGGGTATCTACCCGCTAGCGAAGAGTCTCCGGTGGAGCATGAAGCTTCGCGAATCCCTCAAGCGCTAGAATGAGGCCTGTACACGGGAGTCCCCTGGGGGACTGAGAGGAAACCGGAAGGTTTCGACCGTCGAACCTGATCTGGGTCATGCCAGCGAAGGGAGGACATCTCGATCCCGTGCCCTACCCAACATCTGTTGATGAAAGGCACGATATGACTGCTGCATCACACCGTTTTGCGTGGCGTCCAAGAGACATCGTTCTGGCCAGTGTCGTCGGAGTTGTCTCTGGTGCCCTCTTTGTTCTGTGGAACATTGCCAATGTTCCCCTCTTAGAACCCCTCGGGGCTGTGCTCCCCGGGTTCCAGGCACTCGGTCATGGAGTGTGGTTGGTGGGAGGTCTCCTCACTGCGCTGGTGGTGAGAAAACCTGGAGCCGCCCTCTACGGCGAAATCCTCGCGGCTACGGTCTCCGCGCTGGTCGGTAACCAGTGGGGCGTGATCACCCTGGTTTATGGGGCTGTTCAAGGCCTGGGAGCGGAGCTTGTCTTTGCTTTGTTTGCCTACCGAGCGTGGGGTTGGATTGCCGCTCTTGTGGCCGGGGCCGGGGCAGGAGTCGCCATGGCGGCCCTTGATCTCACCCTCTACTACGCCGGAGCCGGCGCAAGCTTCATCACCATTTATGGCATCTCCTCGGTCATCTCCGGTGCTCTGATTGCTGGCCTGGGGAGCTGGGCGATGATGCGAGGGCTCGTGAAAGCGGGTGCACTACGCCAGTAGCTGCCACCGTGAGTGCTGCTCGAGTCGAAGCCTCTGCCCTCTCGTGGGGTTTCGCCGGGCAGACTCAGCGTGCCCTCGAAGGCGTCACCGTCACGATTGAGCCGGGTGAGCGCGTCTTGCTTACAGGTCCCTCAGGGTCGGGGAAATCGACTCTTGCTGGTCTCCTTGCCGGGGTGATGAAATACCCGGACGATGGGACCCTGGAGGGAACGCTCACCATATCCGACGAGGGTCCCCGGGGACTCGTGCTGCAGCAACCCGACGACCAAACTGTCATGGCGCGTGTGCACGATGACGTGGCGTTTGGGCTGGAGAACTCCCTGGTCCCTCCTGGCGACATGGCGCCGCGCATTACACAGGCACTCTACGAGGTCGGGCTAGACCTGGATGCTTCCCACCCCACACAAGAGCTCTCAGGTGGTCAACGGCAGAGACTGGCAATTGCCGGAGCGCTTGCCATGCAACCCGGTCTGCTCATCCTCGATGAGCCTGTGAGCGCTCTCGATCCCGATGGCATCGAGATGGTGCTCCAGACCATCCAGCGTCTTGTCGCCGATCGCGACATCACCCTTGTTGTTGTTGACCATGACGCTGCACGGTGGGCAGGCATGTTGGACCGTGTGATCACGCTGGAGGCAGGTCGTATTGTTCCGAGTGCCAGCACACCTCCACCGCCTACCCCACTCACCACCACACCACACCGCGGTAGTCAGAAGAGAGGGGAGGAAGTTCTGTGCGCGAGCGAGCTGGTCATCTCCCGGGATGCGTCTCGAGCCTTAGGTGAGCCATTGAACCTATCCATTCGGGCCGGAGAGATTGTGGCACTGCGAGGACCCAACGGGTCGGGTAAGACGACTCTCGCGATGACACTTGCGGGTCTTCTGAGGCCCCTAGGCGGTTCCGTGACCATCTTCGGCACAGACCCTGGTTCACTGAGCTCCCGCGCGCTCTGCGAGGTCGTGGGTGTTGTGCCGCAAAATCCCGCTCACAGCTTTTTCCACTCGAGTGTCCGCGCCGAGCTAGGGACAGGCAAAGCAGAGGAAGTCGCCATGAGCTGGGGTTTGACTGGCGTTCTCGACCACCACCCTCTGACGCTCAGCGGTGGTCAACAGCGACGCTTGGCTCTGGCCTTAGCTTCAGGGGAAGGACAGCGACTTCTTGTCCTCGATGAGCCCAGTCAATCCCTCGATAGAGCTGGCCGAGAGCAACTTGTTGCGAGCCTGAGGGACGCCGCAGAAAGTGGACTAGCAGTAGTTCTCGCCACCCACGATGACACTTTGGTAGACGAACTGCGGGCTCGAGAGATTGTCTTGCTGTCCCCGCCTGCACGCCAAGCGCCCGTGCGCCCCACAGGCGTCCTCGAGAAGGTGAACCCGCTCGCGCTGCTCGGTGCGGCGTTAATCCCCGCTATCGCGTTACTGTCCACCATCGACCTCGTGTCGGCCGGTGTCGCAGTGGCCTTCGTGCTTGCCGGTTTACCTCTCGTCGCACGTGGGGTGTCTCGCCTGGGGTTGCGGATGCTCCCGGTGGTGCTCGCCTCAGGGTTCTCCGCCATCACTATCGCCCTCTACGGCGAGAGCTCTGGTGCGATGTGGTTCGAGTGGGGTCTGATTCGGGTCTCCGAGGGGTCCCTTTCCCTCGCGCTTGCCACCGCGCTTCGCATTATCGCTATTGGAGCGCCTGCTGTGCTCCTGTT
>JAYOYJ010000014.1:0-13888 GCA_038153485.1 Pontimonas sp.
TATGGCACGCTCGCTAGTCGCCAGGCAAACGATCAGGCAAACACTAACACGCGCATCGGCTCTACGGTCACCTCGAGCGGGAGCGCCTCGAGCCGCTCACCATCGGCGTACGCAACAACACCGGGACTTTCCACCCGAACGGAGCGGGCCTGACGGATATGGACTCGGCGATCGGTGACGTGTAGACCCTTGAACACTCGAGGATAGATGCGCAAGAACGCGAGACGCGAAAGCGGATCGAGGGTGAACACATCGAGCTTCCCATCGACCAGCGAGGCATCCGGGGTGACCTTCATTCCCCCGCCAAAGCTCTGCGAGTTCGCGACCGCGACCAGCAAGAATGAGCCTGTCTCCTCCACACCATCGAGCGTGAGCGTGTAGGGAATAGGTCGGAGTTTTGCCAATTCAATGAGTAACGCGAGCGTATAGCGATGGCGGCCTTTCGGGAACCGCAGAGAATTTGCCCGCTCATTCACGAGGGCATCGAATCCGGCGGAGAAAACACACGCAAAGGGATGCTCGACACCCGCCTTCGACTTCGCAATCCCCAGATCGATTTCGCTGGGTTCACCTCGGAGAGCCGTGACGAGGTGCTCGGTCGCCTGGGAGATGGACCCGAGCGGTAGCCCTAAATGCCTGGCAAGGTCGTTGCCGGTACCTGCCGGAATCACTCCCAGTGGAACATTCTTCTCCCGAGCCAGCTGAGCTCCCAGGTGAACCATCCCGTCACCACCGACAACAACGAGCACTGAATCCTCCCGCAGCGCAGCGCGCGCAGCGGCTTCGAGGGCTTGGTAATCAACTTCTTGCAGAGCAACGACGTCGTGACCGGCGGAACCGAGAGCCCTCGCCACGTCCGCTCCTGCTCCACGATTCTTCCCGAAGGACGCTTGTGGATTGGAAGCAACCACAATGTGGCGAGGAGTCGTCGACGACATAGGACCCAGTATGGAGCCGGGATAAGAAATAAGGCTACTTTGGCTGGGGTGCCTGGACTCGAACCAAGAACAACTGAACCAGAATCAGCCGTGTTGCCAATTACACCACACCCCACCAGAGCGGAGTTTCCTCCGCCGGGACCCTCGATACTCTAGCGCACGCCTAGAGAGATTGGCGCAGAGCGGCAAGGCGGTGGAGGGTGGATTCCCGCCCCAGAACCTCCATGGACTCAAAGAGCGGAGGACTCACTCGACGACCGGAAATCGCCACTCTAAGCGGTCCAAAGGCGTGACGCGGGGACACCTCAAGGCCCTCGACGAGAGCACCCCTCAGTGCATCTTCCAGCGACGCTGTCGTCCACTCATCGAGGCCATCCAGGACAGCCACCGCCGCATCAAGCACGTCAGCCGAGCGATCACCGAGCGTCTTTCTCGCATCATCTTCAATGGTCAAGGCCTCATCAGAGGTGAACAAGAATCGAATCATCCCGGGCACTTCACCCAGGAGTGCAACGCGCTCCTGAACATCGGGCAGTATCTCGGCGAGGATGGAACGCTCTGAGTCGGTCACGGGGTCTGACACCAGTGACGCGCTCTGGAGGTAGGGGATACACCTGTCGAGAAAATCCTCAGTAGCAAGCAGCCTCACGTGATCACCATTGATGGATTCGGCCTTCTTCACATCAAACCGAGCCGGATTGGGGTTGATGCTGGTCACCTCGAAGGCGTCAACCATTTCATCGAGAGTGAACACGTCGCGGTCGGGGGCAATCGACCAGCCCAGCAGCGCCAGATAGTTGAGCAACCCCTCTTTGATGAAACCGCGTTCGCGGTGAAGGAACAGGTTGGACTCTGGGTCACGCTTGGAGAGTTTCTTGTTGCCCTCCCCCATCACATAGGGAAGGTGCCCAAAGCGCGGGATGTGAGAGGCAACCCCGATTTCTTTGAGGGCCAAGTAGAGAGCGATCTGCCGTGGAGTAGAGGAGAGCAGGTCTTCTCCTCGAAGGACGTGAGTCACCCCCATAAGGGCATCGTCCACCGGATTCACGAATGTGTAGAGGGGTTTCCCTCCCGCTCGAACAATCACGAAGTCTGTTGTGGAACCCTGCGGGAAAGAAACCTCACCTCGGACAAGGTCATCGAAACTAAAGTCCTGATCGGGTACCCGAAGCCGATATGCGGGCTCGCGTCCCTCATCCCGATACGCCTGCTTTTGGGCATCGGTGAGTTCGCGCTCGTGGTTGTCATACCCCTGCTTGGGGTCACGACCCAGAGACTCATTCCGCGCCGCCATCTCGTCGGGGGTGACATAGCTCTCATACAGGTGCCCCGACTCAACCAAGCGACCGATCAGGTCCCGATAGATATCGGTGCGCTGCGATTGGCGATAGGGCTCGTGGGGCCCACCCGTCTCGACACCTTCATCCCATTCGAGGCCGAGCCACCGTAGCGCTTCGACGAGTTGCTGATAGCTCTCCTCACTATCGCGCTCGGCATCCGTATCTTCCACTCGAAAGATAAAGGTCCCTCCGGTGTGCCGGGCGTAAGCCCAGTTGAACAGCGCGGTCCGGATGAGTCCCACATGGGGGGTCCCCGTCGGGGAAGGACAGAAGCGTACCCGGACATCACTGCCGGAGGCCTGAGAGAAGTCAAGACTCATGAGACCACCAGTCTAAGAGCCGAATACGGGCTACCGGCATACACGTTGGGACGCCACGATCCCCGGCGCTAGATGTCATAGGTGATGGGTTCTGCGACTCCTCGAGGCACACCGGTGCCTTTCTGGGCCGTCAGGGCAATCCGAATCACCACCACAGCAACCAGGAGCACGGTGACAAAGGACAGGCCGTTGTAACCCAGGAATGCCAACACCACTCCGGCGAGCGCACCACCTGCTGCCCCCGATCCGCTCATCAGGAGATCCGAGACTCCCTGTCGTGAAGCTCTCTTCTCAATCACGGTGGATTCTGTCAGCAAAGTCGACCCCGCCACCGTCGCGGCACTCCAGCCAAGTCCTAAGAGAATGAGACCGAGCACGACCGCGAGTTCGTTTTCGGAACCGAGACCGGTGAACAGCAAGCTTGCGAGCAAGATGGCCTGCCCGACGAGGATGGTCGGTATGCGACCAATACGGTCCGAGAGAATTCCAAACAGCGGTGCGAGAGCAAACATCCCAGCAATGTGCAAGGAGATGGTGAACCCCACGATGGCCAGGGATGCACCGTGGTTGACGAGGTGGACTGGCGTCATGGCCATAACCGAGACCATGGTCGCGTGACTGAGCGCAATCGACACGATGGCCGTCCGGGCGAGCACAATATTGTCAACGCTCGGCCCCAGGTTGTGACCTGGTGAGGGACTCCGTGAGAGCTCTTCGGCAAGCAACAGTGGATCGGGCCTAAGCCCCACGACATACACCACCGCTGCAAGGCTCTGGGCTGCCAGAGTAAACACGAAGGGGCCTGCGAGCTCAGGAAGACCCAGGAATGACCCCAGTGCTTCCCCCGGCGTGATGAGGTTGGGGCCCGACACGGCTCCCACCGTCGTGGCCCAGACGACAAAGGAGAGGTCTCTCGATCGAGTCTTGTCGTTAGCGATATCGGTGGCAGCAAAACGCGATTGCAGGTTGACCGCAGTCCCGACTCCAATCAGAGCTAGGCCTGCGAGCAAGACGGGAAACAGCTCCACGATCGTGGCAAGGATGGTGGTCACGGCACCGGCTGCTGCCAGCACAGCGCCGGTGAACAAGGAGATGCGCCTCCCGGACCGCGCGGCAAGCCGGGCAAGGGGAACAGCTGCCACCGCGGCACCGAGCGTGGACATGGTGGCAGCCATTCCCGACCAAGCTTCAGAGCCCGACAGTCGCCCCGCAAGAATGGCGCCCATCGACAGGGTTGCTCCCATACCCAAGCCCGCCATCACCTGACCGGTGATCAGAATGCTTCGGACGCGGCGCTGAAGTGCTTGGAGGTCAGTCTCAGTAATCGCGGTCATCACGATTCTTTGCCGGATTAGAGAGTGTCCCCAACCCTTCGATGGTGATGTCAATGGTTTGACCATCGACAAAACCACCTGTTCCCGAGGGTGTGCCTGTGCAAATCACATCACCCGGCAGCAACGTCCAGACGTCCGAGGCGAACTCGATGATTTCGGGGATGCCATAGATGAGGTCCTTGGTGCTGCCTTTGCGGCGAAGCTCACCATCCACAAACGTCTCAATCATGAGATCCGAAGGATCGATATCGGTGTCGATGAAGGGCCCCAGCGGACAAAACGTGTCATAGCCTTTGGCCCGTGCCCACTGACCATCGGCGAACATCACATCCCGTGCGGAGACATCATTGGCGATCGTGAATCCGAAAACGACGTCTTTCCAGTCTGCGGCTTTGACCCGTTTTGCTACAGCGCCGATCACGATGGCGAGTTCACCCTCGTGAACGATACGACCCTCGACCGGCGGGATGATGATCGGGTCGCCCGGCCCAATTACCGCGGTGTTGGGCTTCAGGAAAATCAGGGGGTTATCGGGCCCCTCGTGAGCCATGTCGGCTTTGTGTTCGGCATAGTTCATGCCCACACACACCACTTTTGACCGGGGAATAACCGGCGCTAGGAGGTGAGCCTTATCGAGGGGAACTCTTTGCTCCGTGGGGTTAACGCCATGAAACAAAGGATCGCCAGACAGTACAACGAGGTCGTCACCGTCGACAACACCGAACAGCGGCTCACCACCGTCGAGGCTAAAGCGGGCGACCTTCATGAAAACCAGCGTACCTAGGCGTCTTGCCGTTTGAGTCGTGCTGCTGAGCGGGCTCGAAGGGTCTGATCGAGCTCCACTTTGCGGATACGCACAATCTCGGGCGTGATTTCCACACACTCGTCTTCTCTCGCGAATTCGAGGCTTTCTTCGAGGGAGAGTTGGCGCGGTGGCGTGAGACGCTCCAACTCCTCTGCTGTGGAGGAGCGGATGTTGTTCAGTTTCTTTTCCTTGGTGATGTTGACATCCATGTCTTCCGCGCGGGAATTCTCTCCGACCACCATCCCTTCATAGACGGCGTCACCGGGCTTCACGAAAAAGCTCATGCGCTCCTGGAGCGCCATCATCGCATTCGAGGTCACCACACCCTGTCGGTCAGCCACGATGGAACCCGAGTTTCTCGTCACGATCGAGCCAGCCCACGGCCCAAAGCCGGCGGATATGGCGTTGGCGATTCCTTGACCTCGGGTGAGGGTGAGGAATTCCGTCCGGAAGCCGATAAGCCCGCGTGAGGGCACCGTGAACTCCATGCGAACCCACCCGGTTCCGTGATTCGACATGTTGTCCATTCGGCCTTTGCGAGAGGCCAACAACTGGGTGATGGCGCCGACAAACTCTTCCGGGGCATCGATGGTGAGAGCTTCAAAGGGCTCGTGGGTCGCTCCGTCCACCTTCTTCGTCACGACTTGTGGCTTACCGACCGTGAGCTCAAACCCTTCACGACGCATGTTTTCCACCAAAATCGCCAGCGCCAACTCGCCGCGACCCTGAACTTCCCAGGCGTCAGGGCGTCCCACGTCGACGACCTTGATGGACACGTTTCCGATGAGTTCGCGATCCAGGCGGTCTTTCACCATGCGCGCCGTGAGCTTGTGGCCTTTCACAACGCCGGCAAGTGGTGAGGTGTTGGTTCCAATCGTCATGGAGATTGCTGGCTCGTCCACAGTGATGGCGGGCAGTGGCCTCACATCCTCGGGGTCCGCAATCGTCTCACCAATGGTGATGTCTTCGATGCCAGCGACGGCGACGATGTCCCCCGCTGTGGCGCTCTCCGCAGGGTGTCGCTCGAGCGCTTTAGTTTTCAACAGCTCGGTGATGCGGACGTTGTGGATTGACCCATCGTGTTTCACCCACGCCACGTTCTGGCCCTTGGTGATGGTTCCGTGGAACACCCTCAGCAACGCAATACGGCCGAGGAACGGCGAAGCATCCAGGTTGGTGACGTGTGCTTGGAGCGGGTGCTCATCGTCATAGCTGGGTGCGGGGATGTGGGTCATGATGGCGCCAAAGAGCGGCTCCAAATCGGGGTTGTCCGGGAGTGAACCATCTGCAGGGCGCTTGGTCGATGCGGCACCCTCTCGACCCGAGGCATAGATTATGGGTAACTCCAGAAGCGAATCCACATCCACATCGGGGACCTCATCGGCGAGGTCAGAAGCGAGACCCAAGAGTAGGTCCTGGGTTTCGTGGACGACCGCATCAATGCGGGAGTCGGGTCGGTCAGTCTTATTCACAACCAAAATCACCGGCAACTTTGCTGCCAGGGCTTTGCGCAACACAAAGCGGGTCTGAGGAAGTGGCCCTTCGGAAGCATCGACGAGCAAAACCACCCCATCGACCATGCTGAGCCCTCGCTCCACCTCACCGCCAAAGTCGGCGTGACCGGGGGTATCGATCACGTTGATCGTGACGTCGCTCTCACCCGAGTGAGGTCCCGAATAGGTGATGGCCGTGTTTTTGGCCAGGATCGTGATGCCTTTTTCTTTTTCGAGGTCACCGGAATCCATGGCTCGCTCCGCCACGGCGGTATGCGCGGAGAACGCCCCGGTCTGAGTGAGCATCGCATCGACCAGCGTTGTCTTTCCATGGTCGACGTGGGCAACGATGGCGACGTTTCGCACGTCATCGCGTGTGGCATGAGCCATGAGAGAGTCCTTTAGGGGCGTGGGGCGCAGAAACTATCAACCCAAGCCCTGCTCCCCTATCTTACCGGGCTCTAAGCCTGGGGCTTTAGCATGGAACGATGAGTCGCCACAGCGCTATCGAGTCCCACGTCTTGGTCTATGACGGGGATTGCGCCTTCTGCACGCTCTGGGTGAATCGGCTCCGCGAGTGGTTGCCAGCATTCCCCGAGGCAAAGACCTCGCAAAGCTTGGCGCTCGAGCCCTACGCACTCACTCAAGACGATGTCGAGAAGTATGCCTGGTACATCACACCCTCCCACCAATATGCGGGGCACTTAGCAACCAGCGCACTACTTCGTGCGCAACCTCGTTTTGGGCTGCGATTGCTCGGTTGGCTTCTAGCAACCTGGCCGATTTCATGGGTGGCAGCCGGCGTGTACGCCTTCATTGCGCGCTATCGCTACAAGCTCCCCGGTGGCACCCCGTCGTGTGACCCCACGACTGCTTCGCGCTGAGCATGTCCAGAGCGAGGCTCACAGCCGAGATCATCCTTGTCCTAGCTCTCAGCATTGGGATGAGCGCCCTCTACTCCCTAGTCACCATCGCCGTTCGGCTCTCTCGGGAGGATGGCCTCTCCAGCCAGACGGCCACACTCAATCGGTCGGCCAGTGAACTCGAATGGGCGGATTTTCTCTATCAAACCCTCGGAATCATCTCGAGTCTTGTGCCCGTGGCACTGGTGGTGTTCTTACTCTGGAGCCCCGAGAAACCGCGCTTAGGCGCCTTGGAGCTTGATGGGTCGAGGTGGGGTCGAGATTGCGCCGCGGGGCTCGGTCTCGCAGCGCTGATCGGCATCCCTGGCCTCGCCCTCTACGCCCTAGGTCGGCAACTCGACATCACCGTGACGGTCGTCCCCACCGCCTTGAACACCTACTGGTGGACGATTCCGATGTTGATTGCTCTGGCGTTGAGAGCGGGAATCCTGGAGGAAGTCATTGCCGTGGGGTACCTCTTCGCTCGATTGCGGCAACTGGGCTTCTCGGTGTGGGCGATCATTCTGATGCAGTCGGTGTTGCGCGCGACCTACCACCTGTATCAGGGCTTCGGCGGTTTTCTAGGAAACTTTGTGATGGGACTCATCTTTGGCTGGATCTATGCAAGAACCGGGCGTCTAGCGCCGCTCATCATCGGCCACACCATCATCGACATTGTCGCTTTCGTGGGTTACCCGCTCGCTGTCAGCTTTCTGCCAGAAACTCTCGGGTTTGTGCTCTAGCGTTTCCTTCCGTGACATCACCGGACCTTGGCCAGCTTGCGCCTGACTTCACCCTCCCCGGAATCACCATGGTGGAGGGCGATCCGGTCAAAGCTCACTTCACCCTGTCGGAGCGGCGCGGGCACCCCGCTGTTCTTGCGTTCTACCCGGCGGATCACTCCCCCGGTTGCACCGCACAGCTGTGCAGCTACCAGGATGAGCTGGATGCTTTCAAGGATCTGGGTGCGGAGATCTGGGGAATCTCCCGCCAGCACACCGGCTCGCATGAAAAGTTTGCCCGGACAAAGCGGCTCGGGTTTCCCCTTCTGGCTGACGAGAAGGGTGATGTCGTCAACGCCTATGGCGTGGGGTTGTTAGGTCTCGGTGTTCGCCGGAGCATCTTCATTGTTGACGCCGAAGGGCGCATTGCCTGGAAGCACGTAGCTCTCGTGGGGGTCACCTTCCAAAGCGCTGACACCCTCAAGCGCGAACTGGTGAAGCTCTAGGCAAAGGCCTCAATCGGCGGGCACGCACACACCAGGTTGCGATCTCCAAAGGCCTGATCCACGCGCCTCACTGGTGGCCAGTACTTGCTTGCCACTCCGGGGATTGCCGGGAGCGAGACCTCCGCATCTGTAGCCATCGAATACTGAGCTGGATAGGCAGCAATCTCTCGCGAGTACGGGTGTGACCAGTCGGAGCCGCTCACGTGCGCGGCCGTGTGGGGGGCGTTCACCAGCGGGTTGTCCTCCGCCGGCCAGACACCGGCTGCAACCTGATCTGCCTCCTGGCGAATACTGATCATCGCGTCGATGAACCGATCGAGTTCTCCCAAATCTTCACTCTCAGTCGGCTCAATCATGAGGGTTCCGGCGACCGGGAACGACATCGTAGGGGCGTGGAATCCGTAATCCACTAAACGCTTGGCGACGTCATCGACCGTGATTCCCGTGGCCTGGGTGAGCGGGCGAATATCGAGGACAGCTTCGTGAGCGACCAGACCGTTGTCCCCGGTGTAGAGGACGGGGTAGTAGTCGCGAAGCCTGGCTGCCACGTAGTTGGCGGCCAACACCGCCGAAGCCGTGGCTTTCGCTAAGCCATCGGGTCCCATCATGCGGATATAGGCCCACGGTATGGGGAGGATGCTGGGGCTTCCGTAGGGAGCTGCCGACACCGGCACTCCCCCGTGGACAACGCTGCCTGGCTTCCCGGTTTCGTCATCAAAGGGCGGATGCTGGGTCATTTGCGCCATCGGGTGTCCGGGAAGGAAAGGAGCGAGGTGAGCCTTCGCGCCCACCGGTCCCACTCCTGGACCCCCGCCACCATGGGGTATGCAGAACGTCTTGTGCAGGTTGAGGTGGGAGACATCTCCTCCAATGTCGCCATAGCGTGCGAAACCCACCAGAGCGTTCAAGTTGGCGCCATCGATATACACCTGGCCTCCGGCTTGGTGTACCGCGTCGGTCACGTCCTTGATCCCGTGCTCATAGACACCGTGAGTCGACGGGTAGGTGACCATGAGGGCCGCCAAGTTATCCCCGTGCTCGGCAATCTTTGCCATCACATCATCAAGATCGACATCACCATTGTCTTTACACGCCACGACCACGACGGTCATTCCCGCCAATACAGCGCTAGCGGCGTTCGTGCCATGGGCGCTCGAGGGAATCAAACACACGGTGCGGTGGGCATCCCCGCGGGAGAGGTGGTAGCCCCGAATCGCAAGAAGCCCGGCATACTCTCCTTGGCTTCCGGCGTTGGGCTGGAGTGAAATCGAGTCATACCCGGTCAATTCCGCAAGCCACGTCTCCAGGTGAGACATCATGATCAGATAGCCCTGGGCATCGTCAGCTGGCGCAAACGGGTGAAGAGAGTTGAACTCGGGCCAACTCACAGCCTCCATCTCGGTGGCAGCGTTGAGTTTCATGGTGCAACTGCCCAGGGGAATCATGCCTCGATCGAGCGCGTAATCCTTCTCGGCCAAGCGCTTGATGTAGCGCATCATCGAGGTCTCCGAGCGGTGAGTGTGGAACACCGGGTGGGAGAGGAACTCACTGGCTCTCTCCAGAGCTGCCGGGAGCGCCGCCTCTGCGCTCGCTCCCGTGTACTCGGAGAGCTCAAACAGAGTGGCCAGAGTTTGTTCGAGTGACCCCGCAAGAATCCCGGTGTGCTCACCCACGCTCGTTTCATCGAGAGACAGGGACACGGTGTCGTCGTCCACCACCGTGATGAGAACCCCGAGCTCCTGTGCCTTCTCGGCCAAGGCGCGAGCCCGGCCTGGCGTTCTAATAGAGAGTGTGTCAAAGAAAGTCTCGTGGAGTACTTCGTGACCGGCCTTCACGAGTGCGTCCTTCAGGCCAGCGGTCTTCCTCGCGACATCGCGGGCGATACTGGTCAAGCCCTCTGGGCCGTGATAGACCGCAAACATTCCTGCCATGACAGCCAGGAGAACCTGTGCAGTACAGATATTGCTGGTCGCCTTGTCCCGTCGGATGTGCTGTTCACGGGTCTGCAGGGTCAAGCGATACGCGGCGTTGCCTTCCGCATCTTTAGACACACCGATGAGGCGACCAGGCAGCTGTCGCTCGAGTCCAGCCCTCACCGCAAGGTAACCGGCGTGGGGACCGCCAAATCCCAGTGGGATTCCAAAGCGCTGCGTGGTGCCCGCAGCAATGTCTGCTCCCATTTCGCCGGGGGATTTCAAAAGCGTCATCGCCAAGAGGTCGGCGGCAACAATGGCCAGACCGCCCTGAGCCTTAGTGGCTTCGATGGTGGTGCTCGGGTCGAGGATGCGGCCTGACGCGCCCGGGTATTGGACGAAGGATCCGAAGTGCTCGGGCAACTCGCCCTGGAAATCGGTCTCCACAATCTCGATGCCCAGCGGTTCAGCGCGGCCCGCAAGGACGGCCTTTGTTTGCGCGAAGGCATCGGCGTCCACGAGGAAAACATTCGACGCCTGACCTGACGCCCGCCTGGCCAAGAGCATCGCCTCCGCCACAGCCGTGCCCTCATCGAGCATGGACGCGTTGGCGGTAGCGAGACCGGTTAAGTCCGCCACCATGGTTTGGAAGTTGAGCAAGGCCTCTAATCGACCCTGCGAAATTTCTGGCTGGTAGGGGGTGTAGGCGGTATACCAACTGGGGTTTTCGAGAATGTTGCGCTTGATCACCGAAGGCGTGTAGGTCCCGTAGTAGCCCTGCCCCATCAAAGAGGTGCGTGCTGTGTTGGCATCTGCGAGGGCGCGCAATTCTGCGAGCGTCTCTGCCTCGGAAGCGGCCGCAGGAATCACGGAGCGAGCGATCTCTGCCATCCGAAGGTGGCCTGGCACTGCTGCGTTCATCAGCTCATCGAGGCTCGAATACCCGATGCGATTGAGCATCAGAGCCTGTTGGTCCGAATCGGTTCCAATATGACGAGCGGAAAACGCGGTGGCCATAGATTTACTCTCCAATCAGTGCCGTGTAGGCAGCAGCGTTCAAAAGATCGGGCAGTTCAGCAAAACGAACCTTGATGAGCCATCCTTGGCCATAAGGATCGGAGTTCACGGTGTCTGGCGCATCGACGACTGCATCGTTGGCTTCGACGACCTCACCGGCGACCGGCGCAAAGATTTCCCCGACGGACTTGGTCGACTCCACCTCACCCACGATGGCACCCTGCTGAACACTGTCACCGACACCGGGGAGCGCGACAAACACCACGTCACCCAGAGCATCAGCCGCGTACTGGGTGATACCGATGGTGGCGACATCGCCGTCGACCTGGACCCACTCGTGATCGGAGGTGTAGTGCAAAGAATCGGGAACGTTACTCACGAAGTGACCTTCTTTCTGGAATAAAACGGCAAGGTTGTCACCGTTACGGGAAGGCTAGCGCCCCTCACGTCGACCACAAGTTCGGTACCAGGCTCGCGGTGCTCTGCCTCCACGTATGCCATAGCGATCGGATGCCCCAGCGTGGGTGACAATGCACCCGAAGTGATCTCCCCGATCACCGTCCCGGAGCCATTGAGCACGGGATATCCCGCTCGCGGTGCGCGCTTGCCCTCTGCACTAAGGCCCACCAGGACCCTGGAAGTCTTGTGTTCGAGAGCGGCGTCTTTCCCGACAAACGATTCCTTGGTATTGACCACCACTGCTGATAGCCCGGCTTGAGCGGGGGTGACATCGAGGGAGAGCTCGTGACCATAGAGAGGCATACCCGCTTCCAACCGGAGGGTGTCCCTGCAGGCCAGACCGCAGAGTGTGAGTTGGTCCTCACCCACCTCCATGAGTGAATTCCAGAGCGCTTCAGCCTGGGAGGAATGGATAAAGATTTCCATTCCGTCCTCTCCGGTATATCCGGTGCGGGCCACCAAGACCTCGTGGTCGCCATAGGAACCCTTCGTGATGCGGTAATAGCGCAAGTCGGCAAGGGGCATGGATAGCTCAAGGGGTGAGGACTCCAGAATGGATGCGGCAACGGGACCCTGCAGCGCAATGAGCGCCCACTCGTCGCTGGTGTCCGACACGGTCACGTCAAAACCGGCTGCCCTCGCCTGCAGGGCCTCGACGGCGACATCCCGGTTGGCCGCGTTCGCCACAATCAAGTACTTTTTCTCGCCCAATCGATAGACGATGAGATCATCGATGACCCCGCCGTCGTCTGCTAGAAGCAGAGAATACTTCGCTTGTCCATCGACCAGCGCGGAGAGGGAATTCGATAACGCGAAATCGAGGAACGCTTCCACCTGTAGCCCTGCACACTCGATTTCCGCCATGTGCGACAGGTCGAAGAGCCCTGCCCCCTGGCGTACTGCGTGATGCTCGGCCAAATCCGAGCTGTAGCGCACCGGCATTTGGTAGCCGGCGAAGTCCGTGAAGCTCGCACCGAGGCGCTCGTGCACCGCGTGGAGGGGTGTTTCGCGTGTCATACGGGCTCCTGGAGTCGGCGGGACTTTTCCCTGACTCCCCCTCTGTCATTGGCCTGAGAGTTTCGAGCAGTGATGCTCTTTCACCGTCGGCGGGAATGCTGGCATTCCGCTTTCCAGAGTGGCTTCACCATGCGGTACTGATGACCTGAGAGATTGGCGGGGAGGCTTGCTCCTTCGGTGACACCGCAACATCCGGTGTCTCTCCCGCATAGTACATAGCCCGATATGCTGTTATACGAAAACGCTAGCAGGGGCAGCTGGGGACTTCCCGCGCCACACCTTCAGCACAGGTTGAAACTTAGGCCAACTCCACCAGTGCTTCGTTTCTCCGCAGAAATACCGGAATCATCGGTGGGTCATAGCGGGCAAAGAAAACCCCACCCGATACTTGCTTTCCAGCGCTTGCGAGTGCGCTCAGGAGTTTCTGCTCTGCCTTCGCAGCCTGGCGATCATCAAAGCCTCCCCGCCAGCGCAAGGCTGCGACCGTGGCATCGGGTTTGTCGACAACAGTGACGGCAGAGTCCGCGGGAATGGGCGCATCGTCTGGAGTCATACCCTCGGGCAGAACAAAGCTGATGGTGTGCAGGGCGTCAGATCGAGGTGCATGTGTGACAGGGGTGGTCATGGCTATCTGCTGGCGGGCAACATTCGCTCCGGAGATGTAGTTGACCAGTGGGCGAAAACCCGCATTCCCTGCGTATTGGAAAGGCCCCTGGACATCCACGGATATCAGGGTGTGGGCAGGGTAATGACGAACTTCAACACCACCGGCAAGCTCTTCGAGAATTCTGTAGGGCTGGGCTTTGACCATTTCAGATCCGTTTCAGTAGATTCCCCGACAATACCTCGTGGCACATCAATGTGAACACAGGAAATCAGTCCAGGTCGATAGCTATCAAACGCCCAGGGGAGAACTTGAGAGTCTTCACACGATTACCCGTGATGGTAGCCGCTTGACGAGGGTCGTGAACCTACTTCACGGCGCCGGCGGAAACACCCGAAATGATCTGTTTCTGCATCACAAAATAGAACAGGACAATCGGAGCAACCGACAGCACGAGACCAGCCATGGCCAAACCATAATCTGAGGTATACGTTCCGTAGAAAACATAAGTCCTGAGC
>JAYOYJ010000014.1:13898-22433 GCA_038153485.1 Pontimonas sp.
GGTCTTGCGTCAACACGAGTGAAGGTAGAAGGAAGTCGTTCCAGATCCACAAACCATTGACGATCGCGACTGTTGCCGTGACGGGCGAAAGCATGGGGAATATGATGCGCCGGAACACCATGAAGTCGGAGGCCCCGTCCATCGCGGCAGCCTCATCCAGTTCGTAGGGAATGTTTGAAATAAAGCCGTGGTAGAGGAAGGTGGAAAGGGCAACACCGAAGCCCACATAGAAGAAAATAAGGGCGCTGCGGGAATTGAGCATGCCCAAGTCACCAAAAAGGCCAACGAACGGAATCATCAACGCCTGGAAGGGAACAATCATCGAGGCAACCAAGATCAGGAACGTTGTTGACGAAAACTTATTCTTTGTCCTGGCCAGATAGTAAGCGAGCATTGAGGAAGTCACGATGATCGCCGCCACGCTCGTAATCGTCACAATGATGGAGTTGGTGAGTGACTGGAAGTACTCCATCTTCTCGGCGGCCTCGAGGTAATTACTGAAAAGCCATTCCTCGGGTGGAGTCAGAGGATTGTTGCGGATATCTCGCTTCTCCTTGAAGGAATTGAGGAGAACCAGGAAGAAGGGGAACGCATAAATTGCCGCAAGAATCCCACCTCCCCAGGCGAACCAACGGCGAACAACTTTTGCCTTATTCATCGCTGCACCTCGGAACGCTTACTCAAAACGACCTGCGTCAATGCGGCGGCCGCAATGACCAGGAACATCATGACGGCCTGCGATTGTCCAGTCGCGAAGTTTCCAAATCCAAACGCTTCTTTAAAGACGTGCAGCGAAATAAGTTCAGTAGTTCGATACGGGCCACCACCGGTGAGGGCCAGGTTCAAGTCGTATGCCATGAAACTGTTACGAATAGTCAAAAACATGGAGATGGTGAACGCCGAGGCCATCAAGGGGATTTTGATCGAGAGCAATGTGCGCAGCGCTGAGGCCCCGTCGATTACTGCGGCTTCCAGAACGTCCTTCTCAATACTCATAAGACCGGTGACATAAATAATCATCATGTAACCGCCCATCTGCCACACGGTCACGATGACCATCGCCCAAAACGCGGTAGTCGGCGAGAGTAACCAGTTATCTGTGAAGAAAGGTAGGGAAAAGAGTTCAGAAATTGAGGGAAGCGCCTGGCCGAAAATAAATTGCCAAATGAGTCCCAGAATGACCCCTCCGATGAGGTTGGGCACAAAGAAGAATGTCCGATAGATGTTGGCGGTCCGCATCGGAATGGTGACGAGAAGCGCCAAACCAAACCCGACCAGATTGACCAAGATCAGGGATGCAAAGACGTACCCAAACGTCATCCACATTGCGTCCCAGAAAGCTTCATCCTCAATCGAGAGCGCATAGTTTTCGAACCCGACGAACGAATCGAACTCGAAACCATCCCAGTTCGTGAAGGTGAGGAAGATGCCTCGAGCAAACGGAACGATCAGGACGAGAGTGAAAATGGCGAGAGGAATCGCGGCAAAGATGCCAAACCTGATGAGGCCCTTGAGGCTTTTTCGCTGTGAACCAGACTGCATCGTCCGCTCCCTCTCAGGTGTGCGTGGCCCTAGTCAGTGTAATGACTAGGGCCACGCAACCAATAGTTAGCTGTTGCAGAGTGATCTAGCGCTTAGCGCCAGGTCTTCTCAGCTCCAACCCATGCGCCTTCCAGCACTTCTGCATAGCCGGCACGATCGAGTACTCCGTCGTAATAAGGCTGTCCACCTTCATAACCGTAGACATCCTGCAAACCGGCGGGGTAGTAGCTGTTCATCCACTCGAGAGTCTTACCCGAGGCAATGTACGCAGCGATGTCCTGGGACATGTAGGTGCTGGGGCTCACGGTGAAGCCCTCGTACATGGGGATGAAGTTCATGCCGTCTTCCTCAATCGGACCAGCCCAGCGTGCCTGACCCTCAGGGGTCGTCAGCAACCAGGTGAGGAAGTCCTGAGCGCCAGCGCGCTCATCCTCGGTCGACTGAGATTCGTCGATCATGATGTAGAACGGAACACCCACCGAGATGGAATCGTTGCCGTAGTCACCAGCGTTGGGTCCTGTAGGCATGGGCATCACACCGAATGAACCATCTGGGGTGGCCTGGAGGAGGTTGGGCTCTGCCCAGTTACCCATGAACCAGAATCCGACCTCACCGGTTGCCAGGTTCTCAACACCCTGGTCGTAGTCGGTGTCAGCGATGGATGCAGAGTCAATCGAGTACTCCTTCATGAGGTCGAAGGTGTCAAGCCACTCAATGAACTTTGGGTCATCCATCAGCGAGTAAGACTCGTCGACCAAACCGTCAAGTACAGTCAGCTTTCCTTCGAGGTCCTCAGCAGCAGTCGTGTGATAGATGTTGCTGAAGTGGGCACCCAGTGACCACCACAGACCTGAGAAGTGAACCGCGGTGCGGCCAGTAGCCTCCACAGCTTGGAAGGCTGCCTCAAGGTCCGCCCGAGACTGGATTGCTGTCGGGTCAACACCCGCTTCATCCAAGACAGCCTTGTTGTAGAGAAGACCGAAGGCCTCAGCCGTGACAGGAATACCAACCTGCTTGCCGCCGATGTTGGCCCCATCAAGAGAACCTGGAGCAGCAAGTGCCGCGAGGTCGGTCCCTGTCCAGTCCATCACGCGGTCAGCCATGTCAGGCACTTCCTGCAGCGCAGTCATAACGACAGGAGCCTGGTCAGACTCATAGAGGGGGGTAACCACCGAGAAGAAGGGCTCGCCCTGGGGGTAGTCAAGGACGACGATTTCATAGCAGTCTTGCGACGAGTTGTACTCATCAACTGCACCGAGGAACTGGTCACGAATCTCGATCTTGATGGTGTTGAGCCACGTAACCTCGGTTACGGACTCACAGGCAGCAGCATCTCCACTCGATGCAGGTGCGCTGGAGGTGTCACTGTCGGCATCTGCCGCACATGCTGACAGGGCAATTGTCAGCCCGGCTACCGACGCGGCAGCCAACCATTTCTTTACCAATCTGTTCTCCTTTGTCCAGATTATGGAACCGGTTGCGCAATTGCGCAATGCCCAAACTCTACCTTCGGAAACCGATAATTCAAATACAGGATGGGGTGCGTTATCAATCTGCAACAATTCCCGGAGGCTTCGGCCGAGTTATCGCACTATTACCGGGCCTACAGCTCAATTAGGCCCTCAGTCTGAGTAGCCGTGACACGAATAGGGTCCGAGAGTTCCCCGACAAACTTTCCCTCGTGATAACCGACAAAACCAATCAGGTACCACTCACCGCTTGGTTTTTGCACAAGTCGGCCCGCATAAACCGGTAGCCCGGAAAAGGGTTGAGCCTGACGAAAATCAACAGGAGCATCCAGCGATGGAGCGACAAGGGAGTACGTCGTATCGACCATCCCGACTCTCTCCCGAATCTCAGGAGCCAGCTCTCTCCAGCCACAACAAAATATGAGGAGCGGTACATCGTCGACTACGGCGTATTGAAAAACTTCCATCTGTCCGAAACCATGACCAGGTTCAGATAGCGGAGTTATCACCTCCCAGGTTTCCAAGTCGTGCGACCGAGCGCGACCAAGCGCCCCTCGCCGTCGTGGGTCACCCTGGTTGTGGCGCGCAGTAATGAGCATTGTCCAGTCGGCGCGGCCGGATTCCTGAAACACCCAAGGATCTCGCCACGCTTGATCGGGCCACATGCCTTCTTCGAGCGTTTCGTACCATCGTCGATCTGCCTCCAGAACAAAGTCTTGAAGCTTTTCCCACTTCATCAAGTCTGGCGACTGAGCGGCGCCGATTCGCTGAATCAGCCCTCCATCTTCTCTCGAGGAGCCTGTGTAAAACATGCGCCACTGGCCATCTGGCGCTCGGACGACAGACCCTGTCCAGGTGGTCCAGGAATCAAATGACTCCTCCTGACTCGGTGCTAACGCATCAGGAAGAACATGCCATTTGACGAGATCTGTTGACACTGCGTGTCCTATTGCAGGTGCCCGATGTCTCTCTTCCGGATCTTTGAGTCCTCGCGAGGCACAGAGATAGAAGACGTGACACGTGTCTCCGTCCCACACGTACCAAGAGTCCCAAACCCATCGGTCAGGCAGAACAAGAGCCATAGATCGCTTTCATATCGATGTCGATTCAACGACAGAACCTTAGCCCCGCCTCACCCTTCGCGTGTCATTTTGAACACCTCAAGGGCAGCGGTCACTGTCGTGTCGACGTCCCTCAGGAGTGTTCCCGCGGTGTCTGATTCAAGCAAGTCTTGGTGGTCAAGAGTTCCCAGTGGCGAAATTCCTGCGAGCTGCCAGGCTCTCGCCACCGGATCCTCCGCCAACTCGATGTCGGTGGGCCAAGGAATCGAGAGGTCCAGCTCGAGCAAATATTCCAGGGTGCCCCGAACCACCTTTTCGGTCGCCTCCAGGGCCGAGGGCTCAACATCGTCTTCGGGGAATTCCTCGAGAAACTCGACCTCAGCCAGCGGGTAGGGGTCTTCGTCTAACCAGGAGCGAACCCGGAAACGACGATCTCCCTTTGCTACAACCTGCAGTGGCCCTTCGGGAGCCTCAATCTGAAGAACTCGTGCTGTGGTTCCCACGTCGAACCGTTGGTCTCCTCCCCCGACCTCAGAACCCCGCTCGATGAGCACCACGCCAAAAATGGGTTCCTCGGCATCCAGGATGGCCCCCATCATTTTCAGATAGCGCTCTTCAAACACTCGAAGCGCTAAGGGCATGGCCGGGAACAAAACGGAACCGAGTGGGAACATCGGAATGACCGGCATACCTAGAGCGAACCACCAACGCCCCAGTCCTCCAAATCAGGGCGAGTTATTCCCAGGGAGTACTAGGAATTGAAGCGGAATTCGACCACGTCGCCGTCTTTCATGACGTAGTCCTTGCCTTCGATGCGCGCCTTGCCGGCTGCGCGGGCCTCTTGGAGAGATCCCGCTGCCACAAGGTCGTCGAAGGACGTTACTTCAGCCTTGATGAAGCCCTTTTCAAAGTCGGTGTGGATGACTCCGGCGGCTTGTGGGGCCTTCCACCCGCGTCGGATAGTCCACGCCCTGGCCTCTTTCGGGCCGGCAGTCAAGTAGGTCTGAAGCCCGAGTGTGTCAAAGCCGATGCGGGCGAGTTGATCGAGCCCGCTTTCGGCTTGCCCCAGGGACTGCAACAATTCGGTGGCTTCGTCCTTATCCAAGTCGATGAGTTCGCTCTCGACCTTGGCGTCGAGGAACACTGCCTTAGCTGGAGCCACCAGCCCCGCTAATTCCTCCTGTTTGGCAGAATCCGCAAGGGTTGCCTCGTCGACATTGAAGACATAAAGGAAGGGTTTTGCGGTCAACAACCCGAGCTCCGCGATCTCAGAGGCATCAAACTGGGCCTGGAAGAGGCTTTTCCCGTTGTCGAGGATGGCTTTTGCCTCCTCGGCCGCAGCGAGAACACTGGGTTCCAGCTTTTTGCCCTTCACTTCTTTTTCGTAACGGGTGATGGCCTTCTCCAGGGTTTGCAGGTCCGCGAGAATCAGCTCCGTGTTGATCGTCTCCATGTCGGCCTTCGGGTCGACCTGACCATCAACATGGACCACATCGGGGTCGGAGAAAACCCTCACCACCTGAGCAATGGCATCGGCTTCTCGAATGTTGGAGAGGAACTGGTTTCCCAGGCCCTCACCCTCGCTCGCGCCCTTCACAATCCCGGCGATGTCGACAAAAGACACCGTGGCGGGGAGGATGCGCTCACTACTGAAAATCTCAGCGAGGGTGTCCAGGCGCTCATCGGGAAGGTTCACCACACCGACGTTGGGCTCAATGGTGGCGAAGGGATAGTTCGCTGCCAGGACGGTGTTTTTCGTCAACGCGTTGAAGAGAGTGGACTTACCCACGTTGGGGAGACCGACGATGCCAATGGTGAGAGCCACGGCTAGGAAGCCTACTGCAGTGCCGGAGTGCTGACCCTCGGTGAGGAATCTGTGAGACGTCGGAGGTGGCTGGCAGACTGTGGACATGAATGAATCAGTGTGGTTAGTCGCAATAGCACTCGTCATGGCGGGCGCCCTCGGCTTTGTTGCCGGCTGGGCAGTGAAATCGCGCAGGTCCGCTTCAGGCGGGGACCACACCGCACTCCAAGCCCAGTTGGACATGGCTCAGCGTCAATATGAAGACCTCCGCGCCAAGCAAGAGGCAGAGAACAAGATCCTGCAAGCCCTCACTCCCGTGTCAGAGCGCCTGACCGATATGCAGCGCACCGTTGCGGAATTGGAGAAACAACGCAACGAGCAGCACGGCCAAATCAGCCAGCAATTGCGCGCCGCACTGGAGAGCGATGAGCTCCTCCGCGGTACCGCAGAGCAACTGGCCTCAGCGCTTCGCTCAAACAGTGTGCGAGGGGTGTGGGGCGAGGTGCAGTTGCGCCGAGTCGTCGAAGCCGCCGGTCTGATCGAGCGCGTCGACTTTGATGTGCAATCGCAGATTTCCTCCGATGCGGGTGTGGGTAAGCCCGACATGGTGATTCATCTGCCCGGCGGCAAGAACATCGCAGTCGACGCCAAAGTTCCCTTTAACGCTTACCTCGAAGCCAGTCAGATTCCCGTCACCGCTACCGGCGAGGAAGCGGCGAGGCGGGAGTCACTGTTGAAACAACACGTCACGGCGGTGCGCTCACACATCGATGCGCTCGGGAAGAAGTCCTACTGGGATGGGCTTGCAGCCTCACCCGAACTTGTCATCTGCTTTATTCCGAGCGAGGCTTTGATCTCCAGCGCAATCGAGGCTGACCCGGCGCTGATGGACTACGCGTTTAGCAAGAAAGTCGCCCTGGCCTCCCCCGTCACGCTCTGGTCGGTCCTGAAGACCGTCGCGTTCTCGTGGCAACAGGATGTTCTCACTGAGGACGCAGCGAAGCTCTTCGATGTGGGCAAAGAGCTACTGGGTCGACTGGGCGGCATGGCCAAACACATCGAAACTCTGGGACGCTCGATTACGAGTACCGTCAAGGGCTACAACGCGTTTGTGGGATCCCTCGAGAGCCGTGTGTTCCCCAGCGCCAGAAAGCTCACTGAGCTCGGCAGCGCTGCAGATTTCCCCGACGAGCTCGAAGGAATCGAATCGATGCCGCGGGAACTGAGCGCCCCAGAGCTCACGGAAAAACCGGAAAAGGATTAGTCGTCGAGCCACTTACTAGCTTGGTGGTCTGCTGAGACCCTGCGCAGGGTTCCCGAACGGGCCCTCAAGACGATACTTTCGGTGCTAATCAGCGGGCCATTCCGGCGCACACCCCGCACGAGTTCACCATCGGTGACCCCGGTGGCAACGAAGAAGGTGTTGTCACTTGAAACCAGGTCATTGAGTCCATAGACGTGGTCGAACTTAAGACCCGCATCGATTCCGCGCTGCTTCTCCTCATCATCCATGGGGTGCAAGACACCCTGCATAAACCCGCCCAGCGCCTTCACCGCACACGCAGTGGCAACACCTTCCGGGCTACCACCAATTCCGACACACATATCGATCCTGGTGTCATGACGAGCAGCGTTAATGCCGCTCGCCACATCGCCATCAAGAATCAACCTGGTGCCAGCACCGGCTTCTCGAATCTCTCGAATAAGGTCCTCGTGACGCGGGCGATCGAGGACAGCGACCCGCATCTCTTCGACGGGCTTGCCTTTGGCCTTCGCGAGTGCCCGAATATTGTCGCCGATGGGCTTGGTGATATCGAGTACTCCCATGCCTTCGTGGGAGGCCACCATCTTCCGCATGTAAAAAACACTGGAGGCATCGAGCATTGAGCCGCGATCTGCGACCGCAATCATCGAAATAGCGTGTGACCGACCAGCTGCCGTGAGTGACGTGCCATCGATGGGATCGACAGCGATATCGCACTTCGGTCCATTACCGGTTCCCACCTCCTCGCCGTTGAAGAGCATGGGCGCATCGTCTTTCTCGCCCTCACCAATCACGACGAGACCCGAGAAGTTAACCGTGGAGAGAAACTTCCGCATCGCATCGACAGCGGCGCCATCGGCAGCGTTCTTGTCCCCTCGCCCAATAAAGGGTGTGGCACGTATGGCAGCAGCCTCGGTGGCCCGCACCAGCTCCATCGCTAGGTTCCGGTCGGGATGAACGAAAAGTTCAGCCTGCTCGGCACCGGACATGGCGAATCCTCCAGGGATGGAGCGGTCGTGGTCTGCCACCAGCCTAGCCCTCCCCGACGTGGACCCAGGGAGATAGGCTGGTGCCAGCCCTGACCCCCACTTCGGAGACCTCCTATGCCTGTTGCAACGCCCGATGAATATGCCGCCATGCTCGATAACGCGAAGGCTAAAGGCTTCGCGTTCCCCGCTATCAACGTCTCGAGCTCGTCAACGATTAACGCTGTCCTGCAGGGGCTGAGCGAAGCAGAATCTGATGGAATCATCCAGGTTTCCACCGGCGGTGCCGACTTTTTTGCCGGGCAGAGCGTAAAAGCTCGGGCATCCGGAGCTCTCGCGTTCGCTGCGTTCGCCACGGAGGTGGCGAAGAACTACCCCGTGAAGGTGGCCCTCCACACCGACCACTGTC
>JAYOYJ010000015.1:0-22135 GCA_038153485.1 Pontimonas sp.
CGCCTTCCACGCACGGGCCAGGCGCGAAGGCAATGATGTCGGGTATGGCACCATCGCGGCCAGTGGATCCCACGCCTGCATCCTGCACTGGGTGACCAACGATGGACCCGTGTCGCCTGGTGATCTGCTCCTGGTGGATGCGGGGGTGGAAAGAGATTCCCTCTACACCGCGGATATCACCCGGACCCTGCCCGTGTCGGGCACCTTTAGTGACGTGCAACGACAGGTGTATGACGCTGTTGTTGAAGCAGCCGATGCCGCCTTCGCCGTGGTGAAGCCGGGGGCTATTTTTCGGGAGATCCACCAGGCCGCTATGGAGATTATTGCGACCAAGACCTCCGAATGGGGCTTTCTTCCGGTCTCACTCGAGGAGGCTCTCGCGCCGGAGGGTCAACACCACCGCCGCTACATGATTCATGGAACCAGCCACCATTTGGGTCTCGATGTGCACGATTGCGCCCAGGCGCGACGCGAGATGTATCTCGAGGGCGAGCTCCGACCGGGAATGGTGTTCACCATCGAACCGGGGCTGTATTTCCAACCCGACGATGAAACCGTTCCCCCGCAATGGCGGGGAATCGGTATTCGCTTGGAGGACAACATTCTCGTCACAGAGACCGGCGGAGTGAATCTTTCTGCCGCGATACCGCGCACAGCTGACGACATTGAAGCCTGGCTTCGGAGCTAGCCCTGGTTACACTGGTAATCGCCAGCGGGAGTGGTGAAATTGGCAGACACGCAGGATTTAGGTTCCTGTGCCTTCGGGCGTAAGGGTTCAAGTCCCTTCTTCCGCACCAGAGTGCTTAGGCCATAAACAGCACCAGTGACCCGGCCATCACCGCCATCCCGGCGATCATGCCGTAAATGGCGAGCTGGGCGTTGCCGTACTGTCTCGCGGCCGGGAGAAGGCTGTCAATCGAGATGTAGACCATGATCCCCGCCACAGCAGCGAAGACGACGCCCAGGACGTAATCGGTGATGAAGGGTTGCAAGACGGCGTAGCCGATGATGGCTCCGAGGGGCTCTGCCAGCCCCGAGAGTACCCCAAACCCAAACGCGAGGGATCGATTCCGCGTCGCGTAATAGATAGGCACGACCACCGCAATCCCCTCGGGGATGTTGTGGATGGCAATCGCGAGAGCAACGGAGAGACCCACTTGCGGATCATCCAGGGTCAAAAAGAAGGTCGCCATTCCCTCGGGAAAGTTGTGCAACGTCACGGCAAGGGCAACACCCAGACCAGCGGTAAAGAGCATGCGATCGGCAACCAACACGGGCTGCTCCTCACCGGGGAGTTTGGTGGAGGGGTTCGTGAGTTCCGGGTGCTCAAGATCGGGTATCACCCGATACATAATCGCCATTCCGGCGAGCCCCGCGAGAAACGCACCAGCAGTGGTGACCGCTCCTGTCATGTCACTGACACCCTGAGCGATGTAATCACCGGCCTTGGGAAGAATTTCGACGAACGAGACGTAGATCATGACGCCTGCCGAAAAACCGAGGGCAAGCGCCAAAAACTGGCGATTGGTGTGCCTGGCAAATAGCCCGACAGCGGCCCCCACTGCGGTAGCCAACCCCGCACCGAGCGTCACGAGGAAGGCAAAGAGCGCCGCAGATTCCATGGTGCTCTGACAGTATCAGCGGAGTTGTCCAGGTCTCCCGCGACCACCCCGAGAGTTCACGACTCCTGATCGGGAGAACACCCGCGCCGGCGAATCAATGACACTGCCCGGATGCTCTTTGGATTGTTAATCGTGGCCTTGATCCTCGTACTACCGCCTGTGCCGGAGGCAACCTGGGACTGGCCGACCGAGGGTACTGAGCGCGTACTGCGTGACTTTCGTGCGCCCACCAGTCCCTGGGGCCCTGGCCACCGCGGGCTCGACCTCGTGGCTGGGGGACCCCATGTACTCGCCCCCACCCACACCACCGTGAGCATCAGTGGTGAGGTAGCTGGCAGAGGAGTGCTCACCCTTCGCACTCCTGAGGGACTCCTGATCTCCTTCGAACCTGTCCAGGCACTAGTCGAGGAGGGTGATCAGGTGACGAGGGGTGAGGTCATCGGCCTGGTGCTGCCAGGCCATTGCGATCAACCTTGCATCCATATCGGCCTTCGCGAAAAAGGGCTCTACCGCTCTCCCCGCCGTGAGCTAGGAATCCTGCAGAGGAGCGTGTTGCTGCCTCTGGAGGACTACGCCCGGGGGTGAGCTTGCTGGTAGGCCTGGGTGAGTCGCTCGTGGGAGACGTGCGTATAAATCTGGGTCGTGCCCAGCGATGCATGCCCGAGGAGTTCTTGAACGCTACGCAGATCAGCACCACCATCGAGAAGGTGGGTCGCCGCTGTGTGGCGGAGTGTATGGGGGCCTAAGGGGCCGACCCCTGGAATATCGGCCAGCAAACGCGCGACAACCTCGTAGACGCTGCGCTGCCCCATCGGCTTTCCTCGGGTGGAGAGGAACACCACAGAGCTCTCACCACCCGCGAGCAAGACACCTCGTGCGTGATCGAGGTAGGTCGCCAGCGCAGTGGCTGCGGGTGTGCCCAGTGGCACCATCCGCTCCTTGTTGCCCTTTCCCACCACCCGGAGGGTCCGGCCCGAAAGATCCACACCCTGCAGGTCTAACCCGACGAGTTCGCTCACTCGAAGAGCACTCGCATAGAGGACCTCGATGATGGCCAAGTCTCGCGAAGCGACCGGGTCGCCGGTGTCTGCGTTGGTCTGAAGCGAGCGAAAAATCTCCTCCATGTGATGGCGAGTGAGAACACGAGGGAGCGACCTGGACGCGCCGGGAGCTCTCAGCCGAATGCCGATATCACCATCGGTGTGACCCTCTCGTGCCAGCCACGCGGTGAACCCTTTGAGGGAGGACACTTTCCGACGCAGGGAGGAGCCCGCCATTCCCGATTCCGCACGCGACCAAACCCATGATCGAGCGAGCTCTGCGTCAACCTCCTCGACCCTCTCTACTCGCTGGTCGGTCATAAAGTCAACGAACTGGAGGATGTCTTTGCGATACGCGTTGAGGGAGTTCTCCGAGAGCCCCCGGGAGCGCTCGAGATGCTCGAGATAGGAGTGAGCGATCCGGAGCAAGCTCATGGCCTAGAACCCTGATTGCTCACGGTCTGAGCGTCGATTGAACTCAGAGTTCTTGTTACTAAACATTTCCCGACGCTCCTCGTGCGACATTGATTCGATGACCTGACGATAGCTCGCGTCATAGGAGGTGAGTTCCGTGTTCTCATCCATGGGCACCTGAGAAAAGACGACCTGGTCGGGGTACACGTGGATCAGCGACGAGGAGAGATTGTTGGATTTGGCCGAGAGCAGCTTCGAGGCATCGGCCACCAGGTCAATGTTGTAGCAGGAGGCTGCACACACCGACACCGGGACACCGGCAAACGTCGAGAACGTCGAATAGTGCAGGTGCCCGCCGAGCACACCCCTCACATCGGTTCCGCGGACGATATCGGCCAGTGCTGGTTGGTTATCCAGCTCAATGAGCCCCATCAGGTCGATTGGGGTGGGAATCGGTGGGTGGTGCAGGGCAATGAGTGTCCCGTGGGGTGCAGGGGTGTCGAGCTCGCTCTTGAGCCACTCCAACTGTTCGGCGGTGAGCTCCCCGTGGTGGTACCCAGGAACTGTCGAATCCAAGGCGATAAGACGCAAGCCCCCCAGCTGGTAGACCCGATCGCGGGTGTCCGCTGTGGGCTCTTGTCGCCAAAGCACTTCGGTGAAGGGTTCGCGCTCATCGTGATTTCCCATCACCCAAACCAGTTCCGCATCAAGTTTTTGTGCCCACGGCTCGATCATGTCCCGTAAACGCTCGTAGGCATCCACTTCGGCTCGATCAGCCAGGTCACCGGTGAACACGAGCGCCTCGATGTCGAGTCCACTCCTCTCGAGGCGCTCCATGAGCGTGGTGAGGGGGCCATCCGAGTCGATCTGGTCATAAAGCTTGCGACCAGAACCCAGGAGGTGAGTGTCACTGAGGTGAACCAGGATGTGGTCGGCCGGGGGGTGCTGACTGAAAGCGGTCATGGTCTGGGATTTTCCTCGCTGGATGTGGGAGGGGGTTACTCGTCGAGGGCTAACTCCCGGGGAAGCTTGAGGTCTTTGTTCCCCAACTCTTCGACGTTGATGTCTTTAAACGTGAGGACGGTGACCGAGCTCACGAAACGGTCGGAGCGATAAATATCCCACACCCATACGTCGTTGAGGGTGAGCTCGAAATAGAAATCGTTGCCGCGTTCCTTGACTTCCCTCGTGACCTCGTTGGCGAGATAGAAGCGCCGTTCGGTCTCGACGACGTAGCGAAACTGGGAGACGATATCGCGATACTCGCGATAGAGGGCAAGCTCGGCTTCCCGGTCGTAGTCGTCAAAGTCTTCTGGTTCCATTGCCCCCGAGTCTAGGGCTGGATGAGCGAGGCCCTAATTCTTAATCCAGGATGCACGGTGAGCAGGGGTTATCCCATGCTTTGCGATAGCGTCCCGGTGGGCTTTCGATCCATAGCCTTTGTTGCTCGCAAACCCGTAGTCGGGGTAGGTCTCGTGCAGGGCGACCATACCGTTGTCGCGGTGGACTTTCGCCAACACCGAGGCAGCCGCAACCGAGACACAGTCCCGGTCCGCTTTCGCTCGGGTCACCACTTTCAGTGGGTGTGGGAGATGGCGGGTGACGAAATCGTGGGTGCCATCCAGGAGTAACACGGAGCTGCCGACAGCAACACCCTGCTCCGCTAGACGAAGGAGACCCTGGACGACGGCGTGCGCCAGAGCAGTCTGAATACCCCGTTCATCGATGTCCGTGGCACTCGACTCTCCGAGGGCATGCTGGGGGAAAGCCTCCCGGAGAGCCTCTGCGAGGGGGCCACGCCGTTTCTCGGTCACCGTCTTGGAGTCATAGAGACCCTCTGGCCAGGTCTGAAGATCCGGTGTCCACACCACGAGCCCTGCTACCACGGGACCAGCGAGCGGGCCTCGACCCACCTCATCGCACCCGATGACACTGGTGAAACCTTGCGCCACCAGAGTTCGCTCGATCTCGAGAGTGGGCTCTACTCGAGGAATGGTGCGACCTCATTCACGGTCACTCCAAGGAACGTCTCGGAGTAGTTGGAGAGCCAACTCCAGCGCTCCTGGGGCCAGGAAATCACAATGGCTCGCCCCACCACGTTTTCCAGGGGAACAAACCCACCCCCTGGTTTGTCCATGTTGCGCCTGGAATCCGCAGAGTTGTAGCGGTTATCCCCCATCACCCATACTGCACCGTCTGGCACGACGACCTCGAAGTCGTTCGAGCTCACCTTCGTTACGCCATCGGGCAAGGAAACATAGGGTTCAGCGAGTGGAACACCATTAATACTCATGGCGCCTAACTCATCACAGCAGGCCACCGTGTCACCGGGCAAGCCGATCAGTCTCTTCACCAGGTGCTCGTTATCGCCTGGACTAGAGAGCCCCAGAAAAAACGAGACACCATCGAGCAGGCGTGACAGTGGATCGTCTTCACTGACCCCGCTTTGAACCGAGAGCCATCCGCCGGGGTCGACAAACACGATGACATCGCCGCGGTGAAGATCGAGGGGACCGCCGTGAAGCTGGGAGACGATGATCCGGTCATCGCGAATAAGCGTGCTCTCCATCGAATCGGTCGGGATGAAAAAAGACCGAATCAAAAACGTCTTGATCAGGAAAGACACCACGAGCGCTGCGACCACAATGATGACGGCGTCGCGCGCGAACACCGCCAGAGTGCGCCCGAGTGAGCGCTGGCGATCAGCCACGAGCTTCAACCTGGTGCACGCTCAGAACCGCTCCCTTGCCACCGACAACGATTGCCAGTGTAGGCGGAGGGACACTAAGAAGGGCTTAGGATTCCCGCTTCTCGCGAATCTTGGCCTTCTTACCGCGCAGCGAGCGCAGGTAGTAGAGCTTCGCGCGGCGAACATCTCCACGGGAGACGACCTCGATGTGGTCGATCACCGGGGAGTGCAGCGGGAACGTACGCTCGACGCCTACCTGGAAGCTGATCTTTCGGACGGTGAAGGTTTCTCTCACACCGTGCCCGGAGCGACCGATCACCACGCCCTGGAAAACCTGAATACGCGAGCGGTTACCCTCGACGATGTTGACATGAACTTTGAGGGTGTCCCCCGGCCGGAAATCGGGAATGTCGGACTTGAGGGAGGCTTGGTCGAGAAAATCAAGCGTCTGCATGATGGTGTCACTCTCTGCGCTGACCACAGGTTCACGCGCATTTAGGCTGAAACGTGCCGCCACCGGGTGGTGGAGCGCTACTCCCCTGTGGCAGAGGCGCTTCGTGGCACAAGCGCTAAGTCTGCCACAAAAACACTAGCCACACCACTAGAGGGCCTTAGGCTTGGGTGACTCATCAGCACGAGGGAAAGCACCATGTCCGACGCCACTGACCTGCGCACCTACATCCCGATTAATCCCTCGTGATCCCTCGCCATTCAGCGGGAACCATTGAGGCCATGCGCCCCGTGGGTGCTTTTGTGGCCGACGTTCTCACCCAGGTATCCGAAGCTGCGAAGCCAGGAGCGAACCTCCTCGAACTCGACGAATTTGCTCACGACCTGATTCGCCACTCTGGTGCTAACTCCTGCTACATCGACTACCACCCCTCGTTTGGTGGCTCCCCTTTCGGCAAAGTGATCTGCACGTCGGTCAACGACGCAGCACTACACGGCCTCCCCCACGAGTACTCCCTCCAATCCGGAGACCTGCTATCTCTGGATTTTGCCGTGAGCCTGGGCGGCTGGGTGGCAGACTCTGCGCTGAGCCTGGTGGCGGGCGGTCACGGATCACGTGAGGACAACCGCCTCATTGATACCTGCGAACAAGCCCTTATTGCTGGCATTGAGGCAGCTCATCCTGGAAACCGTTTGGGTGACATTTCTGCGGCTATTGGTGCCGTACCCAAAGCTGCCGGATACCTGGTGAACACGGACTTCGGGGGTCATGGTGTGGGCCGCAGCATGCACGAAGACCCTTCGATTCCGAACGACGGGATACCGGGGACGGGGCCGGTGCTCAAACCGGGCATGGTGTTTGCGATCGAGCCGTGGCTGATGCACAGCACCGACGAGATTTACACCGCGGAGGATGGCTGGACACTGATGAGCGCCGATGGTTCGCGCTCAGCCCACGTCGAACACACCGTCGCGATTACCAAGAATGGTCCCCTCGTGTTGACCGAACGGAGCTAGTCGTCCAGCAGATCGGGGCGAACCCGACGCGTCCGCTCGAGAGACTGCTCTTCGCGCCATGCTCGGATTGCTTCGTGATTGCCCGAGAGTAGTATCTCTGGCACATCGAGTCCCCGCCACGACCGAGGCTTGGTGTAGGAGGGATACTCGATTAGCCCGCTCTCGTGGCTCTCTTCAACCAGAGACTCGGGATTGCCCATAAACCCGGGGAGTAAACGGACGGTCGCCTCAATCATGGCCAACGCAGCGACCTCGCCACCGTTCAGGACGTAATCGCCCAGGCTCACCTCGAGAACACGGTGGCTCCCCTGGTAATGCTCGAAAACGCGCTGATCGATTCCCTCGTAGCGTCCACACGCAAACACGAGGTGGGACGCGGTGGAAAACTCTGCGGCCAGTGGTTGGCTAAAGAGCCGCCCTGCGGGGCTGGGGACTACCAGCCAGGAATCCTCCTGGAGCAGCCGATCGAGCATCGCTCCCCACGGTTCGGGACTCATCACCATCCCGGCACCACCGCCGTAAGGGGTGTCATCCACGCTCTTGTGAACGTCGTCCGTCACATCCCGCAAGTCATGAACAGCGATATCGACCAACTTGTTTTTGGCAGCCTTGCCCACCAGCGAAATGTCCAACACATCGAAGTAGCTGGGGAAGATACTGACGATGTCTATCTTCATGACTCGTCCGGTGCGCTCTCGAACAGTCCGCCTGGTGGGGTGATGACCACGACGCCGCCCTCGATATTGACCTCGGGCACGAAATCTTTCACGAACGGCAGCATGACCTCGGAACTCCCCGTGTTCACGACGAGGAGGTCTTGAGCGGGAAAATGCTCGACGCGGGAAACCTCACCGACTTCGACCCCATCGCGCATCACGCGCAGTCCCACCAGTTCGTGATCGAACCAGGCGTCATTCTCGCTCGGCCTCGCGGAGGGGTCGTGTTCCACCCACAAAATCGCTTTCACCAGGGTTTCGGCCATCGTGCGATCCTCGACCCCCTGGAAGAAGGCCACCGGTGACGAATTCACTTCCCGAACACTCGAGAGGGTAATTTTCTTGCCAAACCATGGCGAATCCTGGGGAACCTGAAGAATGAACTCGTTTCCCGGCACAAACCTCAACTCCGGGTTATCGCTATAGACCTCGAGCTTGAGTCCGCCCTTCAGCCCATGGGCTTTCACCAGGCGAGCAACTCGAAGCTCCACCCGCTCCGGCTTAGGCGCCGTGGGCTTGGAGGTCTCCGACATTAGGAGTCGGTATCGACGACATCGACCCTGACCTTACGGCCACCGGCCAACGCGTTAATCACGGTTCGCAGGGCTTTCGCGGTTCGGCCTTGACGACCAATCACACGTCCCAGATCGTCGGGGTGAACACGAACCTCGATGAGGTCACCCCGAGGGGTATCAACGACACTGACGGTCACCTCGTCCGGGTTATCCACGATTTCCCGAACGAGGTGATGCAGCGCGCGATCCAGCATTACTACTTGGTCTCCTCCGCAGGGGCGTCCTCAACTGGCGCATCTGCAGCGGCCTCAGCGGCCGGCTCCGCAGGTGCCTCTTCGGTAGCCGGTTCCGCGGGTGCTTCTTCGGCGGGAGCCTCTGCTGCGGGAGTGTCCTCAGCGGCAGCTGCTTCCTCAGGAGCAGGAGCCGCGGTGGCCTCGTCAGCAGGAGCGGCTGCAGCGTCCTCGGCGGGTGCCTCTGCTGCCGGTGCTTCCTCCGCAGGAGCTTCCTCTGCGGGTTTCGCCGTCTTGGGGCGAAGAACCGGCTTCTTTTTCGCGTCAGCTTTGAATTCTGCCTTGGGCTCGGCGACCTGAACGGTGTTCTTCGCGCCCTTCTCACCCTTGAACTGACCCCAGTCGCCGGTGAGCTTCAGAATTGCTGCCACCTGCTCGGTCGGCTGAGCCCCCACACCAAGCCAGTACTGAGCACGCTCCGAGTTGACCTCAATGAGCGATGGGTTCTCGGTCGGGTGATACTTCCCAATTTCCTCAATGACTCGACCGTCACGCTTGGTTCGTGAGTCGGCGACGACAATGCGGTAGTACGGTGCATGGATTTTGCCCATGCGCTTCAAACGGATTTTTACAGCCACGTTTCTCCCAGTAGATGAGTAGTCATAACAGCCGACGATTACGTGGGGACACAATCGACAGGACGTCTAAGGGGAACTCCAGCACCTGATAGAGGGTCGGGCGAGAAGCTCGAGTGCTTATTCTGTCAGATTTTTTGCCCAGTCGGGAACAATTCGCCGCTCTGGGCTACTCACCGGAGGAACTGGGCAAGCCAAAACTGGATCCTCCGCCACCAGAGGTGGCCTTGCCGAGAGCCTCTTGAGCCCGCTTCGCCGGGTTTCCCGAGCGAGAACCCGACTTCTTCTTGGTGTTCTTTTTCTTGCCTCGACCGGCGCCACCGGGAATCGGACCCATCCCAGGAATCTGGGGAACCCCTCCTTTGGCCACGGTTCTCATCATTTTGGCCGCCTGATCAAAGCGGGTCACCAACTGGTTCACATCCGTGACCGTGGTGCCCGAGCCCTTCGCGATCCGCATACGTCTGGAACCATTCAAAATCTTCGGGGTGAGGCGCTCACGCGGCGTCATCGACTGGATGATGGCTTCGGTGCGAACCAGCTCACCCTCGTCGAGGTTGTCGATCTGATCCTGCATTCCTCTGGCCCCTGGCAGCATGCTAAGCATTCCGCCGAGTGACCCCATCTTCTTGAGCTGCTGGAGCTGGGAAAGGAAATCTTCCAGAGTGAACGTCTCGGAGCGAATCTTCTCCTCGAGTTCCCGGGCTTCTTCTTCGTCAAACGCTTTCTGGGCCTGCTCAATGAGGGTGAGGATGTCTCCCAGGTCCAGGATCCGAGACGCCATCCGGTCGGGGTGGAAGACCTCAAACTCATCGATTTTCTCTCCCGTGGAGGCAAACAGGATGGGGCGACCGGTCACACCCGTCACACTCAGTGCTGCGCCACCTTTGGCATCACCATCGAGCTTGGTTAGCACTACTCCGGTGAAATCGACACCCTCCTGGAACGCTTTAGCTGTTTGAACGGCGTCTTGACCGCTCATCGAGTCGATGACGAAGAGCACCTCATCGGGGTTGGTGACCTTCCGAATATTCGACGCCTGAGCCATGAGCTCTTGATCCACACCCAGGCGACCCGCGGTGTCAATAATGACCACGTCGTGGGCCTTATCACTCGCGTATTTCACGCCGGCCTGGGCGACCTTGACGGGGTCCCCCACGCCATCGCCCGGTTCGGGAGCAAAGAACGCCGCTCCCGCGTTCTCCGCGACAATACCCAGCTGGGCGACAGCGCCCGGGCGCTGCAGGTCACAGGCCACCAGAACAGGGGTGTGACCCTGGTCAACTAACCATTTGGAGAGTTTCCCTGCCAGCGTCGTTTTACCGGACCCTTGGAGGCCGGCGAGCATGATGACAGTGGGCCCGGTCTTAGCAAAGGTGAGTCCTCGGGTGTCGCCACCGAGAATATTGACCAATTCTTCGTTGACAATGGTCACCACCTGCTGAGCAGGGTTCAGAGCTTTGTTGACGTCATCCGAGAGTGCACGCTCGCGCACGGTCGCGGTGAAATCCTTCACCACATCGAGTGCCACATCGGATTCGAGCAGTGCTCGACGGATGTCGCGCACCGTTCCATCGACGTCCGCGGGAGAAAGTTTCCCCTTTTGCCGAAGTGACGAGAACGTGGCTGTGAGACGCTCGGAGAGGGAACCAAAGGCAGCCATGGTTGACAAGGTTAGCTGACAAAACTGTGTCACCTTCTATCCTGGGGGCATGCCGATGGTGCCTTTTGACTCCCATGAACCCCAGGTCCCCGCAAGCGCTTTCGTGGCTCCCACTGCGACTCTGGTCGGCCAGGTAACCCTCCACGAGGACAGCGTGGTCATGTTCGGTGCTGTGCTTCGGGCTGACCGTGATGCCATCGAGCTCGGTGCGGGAAGTAACCTCCAAGACAACGTCGTCGTTCACGGTGACCCGGGTTTCCCCGCGCGTATCGGCGCAGGGGTGAGTGTCGGACACTCGGCCGTGGTGCACGGCTCCACCATCGAGGACGATTGCCTCATCGGGATGAATGCCACGCTGCTCAATGGCAGTGTGATTGGCCGAGGTTCTCTGATTGCCGCGGGCACAGTCGTGCTGGAGGGTGAGATTATTCCCCCTGGTTCCCTCGTGGCGGGGGTTCCCGGAAAAGTGCGACGAGCACTCTCAGAGGGTGAGGTGGACGCTATCCGGCGAAACGCCCAGACCTACCAGGAACTCCGGCGAACCTATCTCGGTGGCTAATCCTCGACGAAGGATTTTGCAAACGACGCAGGGGCAAATCCGGTCATATCTCCGATGCCCTCGCCTTGGCCGAGCAGTTTGATGGGCAAACCGGTCTTCTCTTGAACACTCAAGACAAATCCACCCTTAGCACTGCCATCCACTTTGGTGAGCACCAACCCGGTCACGCCTGCATGCTCGAGGAACGCTTGTGCTTGAATCACCCCGTTCTGACCGGTGGTCGCGTCGAGAACCAATAAGACCTCCGACACCGGGGCGACTTTCTCCACCACTCGTTTGATCTTGGTGAGCTCATCCATCAGACCCGACTTGGTGTGGAGGCGCCCCGCGGTGTCGATGATGACAATGTCGATGCCCTCGTCCGAGGCTTTCGTGACCGCCTGGAAAGCCACAGAGGCGGGGTCTTGACCCTCCTTCTCGGGCTTCACAATCGGCACTCCGGCCCGCTCAGCCCAGGTCCCCAACTGCTCCACAGCAGCAGCCCGGAAGGTGTCAGCCGCAGCGATGACAACACTGCGGCCAGCGTTGGTCAAAAACTTGGCGAACTTCCCGATTGTGGTGGTTTTTCCCACCCCGTTGACGCCCACCACCATGACCACAGCGGGGCGCTCGGTGAAACGCAAGGTCGGGTCATACTCGGCCAGCTGCGCTTCGAGAGAGTCCTTCAGAATGGCCCGCACATCATCGGGTTTGGTGGTGCCGATGCGGTCCACTTCGGCGCGGACCGAATCCATCAGGGTGTCAGTCACATCGGGACCAAAATCGGCGGAGAGAAGCGTGTCCTCCAGGTCTTCCCAGGTCTGCTCGGTGATCTCTGGTTGAGCCACCAGGCCACGCAACGCTTTACCCAGCGACCATTTGCCACTCCCCCAAGCCACGACTTAGTCCTCGCCCGCTGGCTCAAACTCCAGCGCGGGCAGAGTCTCCGAGGACTCCGGGCTCTGTTGGGTCGCGAGCGAGTAAATCTCGAGGGACACAATCCCCACACTGAGTGAACCAGCCAGTGCGATGAGTGCCCATCCCACGCGCTGGTTCGTGCCCATAGCTCCAGAGTACTCGCGCCCTAGGCGGCGGGAGCCTCCGCCTCCTTGACCCGCTGTCCGACGACGGCGCTCACGCCGTCCTTGCGCATCGAGACACCATAGAGCGCATCAGCGATCTCCATGGTGCGCTTTTGGTGGGTGATGATGATCAACTGAGAATCGTTCCGGAGGGATTCGATGACGCCGAGGAGGCGCCCCAGGTTGGAGTCATCGAGAGCTGCCTCCACCTCATCGAGGATGTAGAAGGGGCTCGGGCGAGCCTTGAATATGGCGATAAGGAGTGCCACTGCGGCGAGCGAGCGCTCCCCACCGGAGAGCAGCGACAGACGCTCGATCTTCTTTCCCGCAGGCTTGACGGCCACATCAATTCCGGTGGTCAACAGATCACCCGGGTCAGTGAGTTTGAGCGACCCAGAACCCCCGGGGAATAACACCGGGAACACTTCGTCAAACGCCCTCTGGGTATCGGCGAACGCTTCAGCAAAAATGGTGTGCATCGTCTCGTCGAGCTCGGCCATGATGGCTTCCAAGTCAGCCCGCGTTTTCTTCAGATCAGCAAGCTGCTCGGTCAAGAACGTGTGACGAGACTCCAGTGCCTCAAACTCTTCGAGTGCGAGGGGGTTCACCCGTCCCAACTGGTCGAGGCTGTGCTCGGCCTTCTTGAGTCTGGCGTCCGGCTCCGCTCGAACAAAAGGCTTAGCCTCTGCACCCTCTTCGGACCCATCGGGTGGGACCAGCTGGTCGGGTGAGTACTCGGAGAGCAATGCCTCGTCATCGAGGCCCAGCTCTTCCATGGCTCGCTCGAGCAACGTGGTGCGCTGAAGTTTCTTCTCATACACCTGCATCTCGAGCGAGTGCACCGAATCGGTAATGGTGGCCAGACGCTCCCTCACCGAGGACTCACTCTCCCGCAGAGCTAACAGCTCCTGATGGGAGGCCTGCCGTGCTGCCTCCGCCTGGACCAGGGCGTTACCTGATTCCTCGACACTGGCCGAGGCCACGTCCATGACAGCGGGGAGCAGGCTCAACACCTTCGCCGCGAGCTTCGCTTTGCGCACCCGCTCGAGGTGACGAGCCTGTTCGCGCTCCCGAGCCACCTCTTCTTGCTTCACCCGGGCGGCAAGCGCTTCCACCTGCTCACCCAACGAACTGGCTCGTTGCCTCGCCGCCTCCAAGGAGATGCGAACTTCGACTTCTTCGGCGGCGATGGAATCGACGAGGGCGCGCGCTTCGAGACGCTCGGTCTCATCGACGCCCGGCCGCTCCGTCTTCTGGAAGTCCTCCAACGACTGGATGCTCGCCCGGTGGTCTTCTGTGGCTGTCGCGAGGGCGGCTTCTGACTCAGCAAGCGCTTGCTCGAGCCGAGTGATTTCTTGCTGGGCGGCATCGAGCGAAGCCCTGGCTCTGGAGACCTGCTCACCAAACTCCGCGCGGGACGCATCAGCGGTGCGAAGCTCGCCCAGAGCCATCGTGACTGCTTCGGCTGCTGCGACCCGCTTTGCTTTGGCTTGCTCCGCGTCAAACGCGAGGCGCTCCAGTTCGGTGGAGAGCGCATCGAGGGCGGTCTTCGTGGAATCGCGCTGTGCTGCGAGCTCTAATCGACTCTGAGCTTCTCCGGAACCGGTGCGCACCACCTGATCGCTGAAGACATCTCCGTCTTTAGTGACGACCGTCATTCCCTCGGGCACTGTGCTCCAGGCGGATTCGACAGCCGCGATGTCCTCCGCAATGAACGTCTGGGCCAGCAGAGCCAACACACCCGCTGGACCCTTCACCACCTCTAGCGCAGAGGTGAGACCCGCGATGTCGGTCGCCGAGACTTTCTCGCCCCCCGCAATGACGAGTTCCATGCGACCCTGAGAGTTCGTGCGGGCGGAGACGACCCCGAGGGCGTCTTTCTTGGAGGCCACCAGATGGGCATCCGCGAGGGACCCTAGGGCCCTGGCAATAGCCGTCTCATACCCTGTGGTGACGCGGAGGGAATCCGACACACTCCCGGTCACACCGGGTAGAGAACTCACCTCAGAGCCATCTGATTCGCTGCGCAGTGCGAGCTCGAGAGCAGAGACCGTGGCCGCGAGTGCTTCGCGCTCGCGCTCGGTCGCGTGGAGGGCGTTGCGGGTTTCGGTCTCTGTGCTTTCGGCACGGGTCAACTCGTCTTGCGCCTTGGCCAGAGCCTTCTCGAGGGCCTCCGCAACCGTATCGGGCGCCTGCTCTGGGGAGCCCTGAAGCTCTCGGAGGGCGTCTTCGGCGTCCCTCGCGCGATCTGCAGCACTGCGCAGGGCCGTCTTCTGTCTCTCCACATCCGCTTCCGCTGCGTCCACCCGGGATGTTTGGATCTCGACCTGGGATTGAGCGCGCCGTAAGTTCTGATCCCACTGCTCCACCGCGGCACTAGCTGCCACCACGTCCTCATCGAGTGCGCTCAAGGAAGCCCGCGCTGTTGCGAGGCGCGCCGAAATCTCCCCGACCGTGCTCTCCTGGGTCGCCATCTGGGCGATGGCATTGTCTCTGTCGGTCTCGGCCTGGGTCATCATCTCGGGGGTCACCCCTGAGGACATGACCTCGTCTGGACCCTCATCGGCGCTGTCAGCTCGCTCGCTAGCCAACGAGTGAAGTGCTTGGAGGCGCTCCTGAACCCGACGGAGAGAGAAATCGATGCTCCGTGCAGTGTCGAGCTCGACATCGTTGACACCCGATTCGAGTTGCGAGATGCGACGTCGATAACCCTCGAGTTGTTCCTGCAAGGTGGCGCGCTCGGTGCTGCGCTCCTTTTCGCTCTGGTGGAACGAGTCGAGAGCGGCGGAGAGTCCGACCAGGTCATCGGCGAGGACGCGGGCTTTTGCATCCCGCACAATGGCCTGAATCGTTTGGGCCTGCTGGGCGATTTCGGCTTGCCGGCCCAAAGGTTTGAGTTGGCGACGAATTTCTCCGGCGAGATCGTTCAAGCGGGTGAGGTTTGCCTCCATCGACTCGAGCTTGCGCGTGGTCTTCTCTTTGCGACGGCGGTGTTTGAGGATTCCGGCTGCTTCCTCGATGAAGCGTCTGCGGTCTTCGGGGCTCGCGTGCAAAATCTGGTCGAGTTGTCCCTGGCCGACAACGACGTGCATTTCTCGACCCAGGCCGCTATCGCTCAGAAGCTCCTGAACATCGAGGAGTCGACAGGACTCTTTGTTGATGGCGTATTCGCTCCCTCCGTTACGAAACAGAGTTCTCGAGATGGTGACTTCGCTGTAGTCGATGGGGAGGGCTCCATCGGAATTGTCGATAGTGAGGGTGACCTCAGCGCGACCCAGCGGTGCTTTGTTCGCAGTCCCCGCGAAGATGACATCCTCCATGGATCCACCGCGAAGCGTTTTCGCACCCTGCTCCCCCATGACCCAGGCCAGAGCGTCAACGACGTTCGATTTCCCCGAACCATTGGGCCCCACGACACAGGTGACGCCGGGTTCGAACTCGAATGTGGTGGGTTGGGCAAAAGACTTGAATCCCTTGAGGGTGAGGGACTTCAGATGCACCTGCCCACCGCCCTTTCTGGACCACTATCTCGAGTGCGCTGTTATTACCCTCAAACCTACCGCTTCCGGGGCGTCCTTTGGCAGGAGGGACACCGGTGGGAGGACCGGGTCATGAAGGGCTCGCGCCGCAGGATGCCCCCACAGCGATCACACGGTGTTCCCTGCCTGCCATAGGCGTGGAGGGAGTGTGCGAAGTAGCCTGCTTGACCGTTCACGTTCACATATTGGCTATCAAAACTCGTTCCGCCTTCATCAAGTGCTTTCGTCAGCACCGCACGAATCTCTGCCAGGAGCTCACGCACCGTAGCGGAGCGAAGCCGCTGCGTGGGGGTGAGGTAGTGCAGCTTCGCCCCCCATAGCGCCTCATCTGCGTAAATGTTGCCGATGCCGCTGATTAGGTTCTGATCGAGAAGAGCCCTCTTCACATCGGTATTTTTCGCTCGCAGCGCTTTCGAAAAAGCACCATCATCGAAAGCGGGATCGAGGGGATCTCTGGCGATATGCGCCACGGAGCGGGGAATTCTGATGTCACCCGAGCCCCTCCCGGCAGGTTCACCATCGGGGCAGACGATGAGCTCATCGATAGCCATCGAGCCAAAAATGCGCTGGTCGACAAATCCCATCACGAGTGCTTCGCCCGAGGCGGTGGTGATGTCGAATCGAATGCGAAGGAGCGACCCAAAGTCGGAGTCCTCGTCGCCTAAGAGCACCTGACCGCTCATCCCCAGGTGGGTGACGAGAGCTTCATCCCTGCCGTGCAGCGGAAACCAGAGGAACTTTCCCCGACGGATTGCCGCCTCGACGATACTGCCGTCCAGCCTCTGGACAAAATCCTCCGCAGGACCAGGGTGTCGCTTCAGGCTTCGTGGCTCGAGAACCTTCACTCGATCAATCCGCGCCCCCACAAGTGCTGGCTCAAGGCCAGCCCGGACGACCTCAACTTCAGGAAGCTCAGGCATCGCTGGGGCGTGACCCGCGCAACGAGTCGAGAGCAGCCTGAGCGGCTGCGAGCTCGGCAGCTTTTTTCGAGCTACCTGTACCGTGTCCGACGGCGGTGCTGGAGCGATCCTGACCATCGAGGAACACATCCGCGGTGAACACCTTCTGATGATCGGGTCCAGCATCGGTGATGTTGTATTTCGGAACACCCTGTCCGTTCGCTGCCGCCCACTCCTGGAGAGCAGTCTTCGGGTCACTGGACTCTCGCAGCTCATCGGCGCGCTGCACTAAATCACCCATCAAACGGTGGACCGCATCGTGGGCGGCCTGGGGGCCTTTATCGAGGAAAATGGCGCCCACCAGAGCCTCCAGAGCGTCAGCGAGCAGGGACGGTTTCTCCCGACCCCCGGTCAACTCCTCGCCCCGGCCCAGGCGCAGATAATCACCGAGCTTGACGCCACGGGCGACATCGGCCAGGGCTCCGGTGGAGACAATGCTGGCGCGACGCTTCGCGAGCTCCCCCTCGGGAAGATCAGGAAACTGGTGGTAGAGGGCTGCCGTAATGGCCTGGCCGAGCACGGAGTCACCCAAGAACTCCAGGCGCTCATTATCGTGACCGCCCTGCTCATAGGCATAGGACGAGTGTGTGAGGGCTTGCTGGAGAATGTCCGGCGAGAGGTCAACGCCCACCGCGGTGAGCAAATTGCTGGGGTCCAAAGCCTTGGAGGCCTGGTCCATTCCCTCGGGCACTTTAGACGTCAGCGACCTTGCGGCCCTTGTATTCCATGAACAGCGGGGTGCCAGCCGAGTCCTCGACCACGCGGGCGCGGTGCGGGAGGCTATAGACGGTTTTGCCGTTCTCGACGCTCTTGACCAGGGTGGGGACCTCAGCCTTCCACGCCGAACGACGGTGACGAGTGTTCGAACGGGAGGTCTTCCGCTTGGGTACAGCCATGGTCTTCTGCTTTCGTAGGGGTCTTAGGGTTTCTCAGTATCAGACTCGAGAAGCTTACTCAGTTCCTGCCATCTCGGGTCAATCTCGTCTGCATCGGAATCACCGGGCGGCTCCGTGCGTTTTTCGCCGGTTGCCGGGTCTAATCCGTAGCAGTCCTCTTGGCACACAGGTTGGAAGGGAAGTTCGAGAACTACCGCATCCCGAATGATGTCCTCAAGATTGAGGGAGTCATCCACGACCGTGTACGAATCGGAATCGCTAGAAGAATACGCGAAAAGCTCCTGGAAATCGACCCGAACCGGGAAGGTAAAGGGGTCAAGACACCTCACGCACTCGGCTTTCGCCTCCAACGAGACCTCAGCGGAGACCAGAATTCCCTCGTGGAGTCCCTCGAGACGCAGCTCCAGTGTCATGGGGGTCCCTGCGGGCGCAATCGCCATCGCTTCGCCGTATTGTTCGGGTGCGTCGACTTCGAGGGTGAGCTCGCGCATCTGCCCTGCCTGAAAGACAAGGTCTTTTACCCCGATAACGAGCGGATTGATGCTGGAGGCCATGGCCTCAGTCTAGAAGCCAGCGGCGCTCAGTGCGTCGTCGTATATCCCCAGGGCTGTCTGAATCTGCTCCGGCGTCACAATGAGCGGAGGAACGACGTGAATGCGGTTATCCACGACAAACGCGAGGAGCTTCCGGGCCACTATTTCACCCTTGATGCGACCTACTGAGGCAGCATCCAGGGGCGCCTTCGTCACCGGGTCCTCCACGAGATCGAGCGCGAAGAAGCACCCCAGGCCTCGAACGTCACCGATGACCGGGTGCTTCGCCTGCAATTCCAGCAATCCTGGTCGCAGGTGATCCTCACCCATAGCTTTCGCGTGCTCGATCATCCCCTCCTCAGTCATCGCCTGGAGTGCGGCGTTAATGCTCGCCATAGCCAGGGGGTGACCGGAATAGGTCAAACCACCGGGGAACATGGTGTCCTCGAAGAAATCTGAGATGCGCTGGTGGAAGATCACTCCACCCACGGGCACATAACCCGAGTTGACACCCTTGGCAAACGTGATGAGGTCGGGCGCGACATCGTGAGCGTGGAAAGCAAACCAGTGCCCCGTCCTGCCAAAGCCCGCCATCACCTCATCGAGGATCATCACCAGTCCGTAACGGTCACACAGTTCGCGAACTCCTTGCAGATAACCAGCGGGAGGAACCATGATCCCCGCGGTCCCCGGCACACTCTCCAGGAGAACCGCAGCAATAGTGTCGGGTCCCTCTGATTGGATTACCCGCTCGAGGTGATGGAGGGCCCGCTCGGACTCTTCGGCTTCACTTGTCGACCAAAACTCGCTGCGGTAGAGGAATGGCCCGAAGAAATGGACGTGGTGGGTGGAGTACTCATTGGGTTGGCGACGCCAATCCCCGGTCGCCACAATCGCAGCGCCGGTGTTCCCGTGGTAGCTGCGATAGGTGGAGAGAACCTTGTTCTTCTTGGTGAACAGTCGGGCTGCGCGAATGGCGTTCTCGATCGCGTCTGCCCCGCCGTTGGTGAAAAAGACTTTCTGGAAGTCCTTCCCTGCCAACTCGACGATGCGAGAGGCAGCCTCGACCCGGGGCTGCGACGAATAAGCCGGACCGACCGTGGCGAGGGTCTCGGCTTGCTCCTGAATAGCGCGAACCACCGCGGGGTGGGAGTGTCCGATATTGGTGTTGACCAGCTGGCTCGAAAAGTCGAGATACTCAGCACCCTCGGTGTCATAGACATACATGCCTGTGGCATGAGAGACCATCATTGGAGCAAGGGTGCCCTGAATAGACCACGAGTAGAAATTGTGCGCTTTATCGAGCTTCTTGAGCTCAGCAGTGTCCTTCGATGCAGCCACCGGTTCTCCTTCTCGCAAGAAGTGGTGAGAACAGACTAAGGCAACTCGGTCTTCGCGAGATAGTCAGCCACAGCCGGGGGAACATAGGGTGACACATCCCCTCCGAGTGCTGCCACCTGGCGCACCAGAGAACTCGAGACGTGGGCGTTCGCGGGGTGGGGCAGGAGGAAAACGGTTTCGACGCCGGCGAGGTTGCGATTCACAATGGCCATGGGTTGTTCGTAGGAGACATCGACTTGGGAGCGTATTCCTTTGACCAACACGGTCGCACCCACGTCGGTGCAGTAGTCCACGAGTAATCCAACACTCCACGACGTGACGACGAGTTTTCCCTTCACGCCAGCCTGAGCAATCGCTTGCTCCAGCAGCGTCACGCGCTGGGCAATAGGGAACATGGCCTCTTTGCCGGGGTTATGCACGACCACGACATGGACTTCATCAAAGAGACCCGCTGCTCGCTCGATCACGTCCAGGTGACCCAGGGTCACAGGATCAAAGGAACCGGGAACAACGGCGACAGTGCTCATGAAATAAGCCTAGCGAGGTCCATGTTTCACGCACATGACACGACCCAGGACTTTAGTTCTTTTCCAGATAATCCTCGGAGCGCTCATCGAGCCTCGCCTGTAGCGTGGCCAGGAGCTCCGGATGCCCCTCCAGTTCGGGGTCCGTGGCGAGCAGAGCCTCGGCGTACTCTCTGGCGCGATCAATGAGCTCCGCATCCTTCGTGACGCGCACAAGACGGAGACCGGAGCGTCGACCAGACTGGCTCGCCCCCAACACATCGCCTTCGCGTCGTAATTCGAGGTCAGCAGCAGCCAACTCGAACCCATCGAGGGTGGCAGCGACTGCCTCGACCCGAGCTCGGGCCGTTGTTCCCAGCTCGGCGTGGGTGACCAGTAGACACGTACCGGGGTGCTCGCCTCGACCCACTCGGCCGCGAAGCTGGTGGAGTTGGCTGACCCCAAAACGATCGGCATCCAGAATCACCATGATGGAGGCGTTCGGGACATCGATACCCACCTCGATGACGGTGGTGGCCACCACCACATCAATCTCACCGGCGGCAAAAGCCTGCATGACTTGGTCTTTGTCGGCGGTCGGCATCTGGCCGTGGATGGCTTCGACCTTGAGCGATGCAAACTCAGGCAAGTTTCTGATCATCGGCAGGGTGTCTTCGACACTCGCTCGAGGACTGGTCGGTGTCCCCTCGGACTCTTCGTCCTCGAGTTCACCCTCTTCCCTGACACTGGAAGAAATAGCCGAAGTGACAACAAAGGCTTGGCGTCCGGCGGCAACCTCTTCGGCAACCCGAGACCAGACCCTCGGATACCAGGTGGGGTGGTCAGCCAAAGCCACCACATGGGACTCAATAGGTAAGCGACCCTGAGGCAGGGTGGCAATCGTGGAAACATCGAGGTCACCGAACACCGTCATCGCCACGGTCCGAGGTATGGGGGTTGCGGTCAACACCAAAACGTGGGGGTGCGAGCCTTTGTGGCGGAGCGCATCGCGCTGATCAACCCCGAATCGGTGTTGCTCATCAATGACGACGAGACCTAAATCGGCGAACTGGACGGTATCCCCCAGGAGAGCGTGTGTCCCCACGACTAGCTGGGATGCCCCCGAAGCAGCTGCCAGGAGTGCTTTCTTGCGCTCTGCTGCACCCAGTGCCCCTGTGAGAAGGACCGGGTTGATGCGGGCGCTCATATCGGGCCCGAGGGTCTGCACGAGTGAGCGAAAGTGTTGGTTGGCGAGAACTTCGGTGGGCGCAAGGAGTGCGGTTTGTCCTCCGGTGCCAGCGACTGTCACCATCGCCGTGGCCGCGACCACGGTCTTTCCGGAACCGACCTCACCTTGGACCAACCGGTTCATCGGATGACCTCTCGCCATATCGTCGTGGATTTCTTCGACGACACGGAGTTGGTCCTCGGTCAAGCTAAAGGGCAGGGACTGGAGGAAACCATTGGTCATCTCGCCGGGTTTTCGAGGCGTGCTCTCCACCGATTGGGCGCGATGACGGCGTCTCACCAGAGCGGTTTGGAGCACAAAAGCTTCGTGAAAGCGCAGCGTCCGTCGTGCATCCTTCCAGTCCGACTCTTCCGCTGGGCGATGGATTTTCTCGAGTGCCTCGCGGTAACCAAGAAGGCGTTCCTGATCGGTGATGGTCGCTGGCAGGGGGTCGGGGAGGTCGTCGAGAACATCCAACACAATTCCGAGGGCTTTGGCGATCTGCCAGCTCGCCACAGTGGATGT
>JAYOYJ010000016.1:0-3595 GCA_038153485.1 Pontimonas sp.
GGAGGAAACCGCCTCGGCAGTCCTCGTCCTCGAGCCGATCGGTGATGAGGTCATTCGTCAACGAATCGGGGACGTTATCCCCAGCGTCCATGAAAGCCTTGGCCTTCAGGCCGAGCTCAGTCTCTTTCTTCACGTTGTGACGGAATATATCGCCCGTCGAGATGGCGGGAACACCCAGCGCTTCGGACAGACGCGCCGCCTGAGTACCTTTCCCGGCACCTGGAGGTCCAATTAGGAGTAGTCGAGTGCCGCCGGTCACTTCAGGAGTCCCTCATAGTGACGCTGCTGCAATTGGGCATCGATTTGCTTCACGGTGTCCAAACCAACACCCACGATGATCAAAATGCTCGCGCCACCAAAGGGGAAATTCTGGTTCGCATTTACCGTGGCCAAAGCAATAAGCGGAATGAGCGCTACCAAACCCAGGTAGAGCGAGCCCGGCAACGTGATACGAGTCAAGACGTAGTCCAGATACTCCGCAGTCGGACGACCAGCGCGAATTCCTGGGATAAAGCCTCCGTAGCGCTTCATGTTGTCGGCGACCTCTTCGGGGTTGAAGATAATCGCGACATAGAAGTAGGTGAAGCCGACGATCAGGAGGAAGTAAATCGCCATATAAAGCGGATTGTCACCCGAGGTGAGGTTGTTTTGAATCCACACGACCCACTCGGAGGCAGTCTCACCAGCCGTGGGTTGGTTGAACTGCGCGAACAGAGCGGGGAGATAGAGCAGTGACGAGGCGAAAATCACCGGGATAACACCGGCCATGTTCACCTTGATCGGGATGTAGGTGTTGTTGCCGCCATAGGCGCGACGCCCCACCATGCGCTTGGCGTATTGCACGGGGACACGTCGCTGGGACTGCTCGACAAACACGACCAGTCCCATAATGACCAGACCCACAGCCAACACGATCAGGAAGATTTCGAAACCATTGGCCTGCGCGATAGCCCACAGTGCAGAGGGGAAGGTGGCCGCAATCGAGACGAAAATCAAAAGCGACATTCCGTTACCAACGCCGCGTTCGGTAATCATTTCACCAAACCACATGATGAGCCCGGTACCCGCGGTCATCGTGATGACCATGAGCATGATGGCGTACCAGGCGTCGTTGGAGAGCAACTGGTTACACGCGGGCACACCGGAGGAACCAAACAACGCACCACTCCTGGCCACGGTAATCAGCGTGGTCGACTGAAGGAGTGCGAGACCAATGGTCATGTAGCGGGTGTACTGGGTCAGCTTCGCTTGACCAGCTTGTCCCTCTTTGTGGAGCGATTCGAAGTGCGGAATCACCACGCGCAACAGCTGGGTGATGATCGATGCCGTGATGTAAGGCATAATGCCCAGCGCAAAGATGGACAGCTGGAGAAGAGCGCCACCGCTGAAGAGGTTAATCAGCTCATACAACCCAGCCGTACCGCTCGTACCGGCCAAACATTGCTGAACGTTGCGGTAATCCACGAACGGTGCCGGAATGAAGGAGCCCAAACGGAAAAGGCCCACCATCGCGAGCGTAAAGAAGATTTTTCGGCGCAGGTCAGGCGTTTTGAAGATTCTGCCTAATGCACTAAACACGTCTTCTCCCTGCTTCGGCCCTGCGGCACGTGGATTCGAGCTTACCTGCTTAGTGTCCCCCGCAAAAAAGCCTGAAGACGCCCGCGGAGGACACTAGATCAGGTTATTCCTTAATGGAACCGCCAGCCTTGACGATCTTCTCTGCAGCCTGCTTCGAGACCTTGTCCACGCTCACCGTCAGGGCAACGCTTAGCTCACCATCGGCCAAAACCTTGACCTTCTGGTTCTTGCGAACAGCACCCTTAGCCACCAAGTCGGTGACGGTGACGTCGCCACCCTTGGGGTAGAGCTCGCCGAGGCGTCCCACGTTCACAACCTGGTATTCGACTCGGAAAGGATTCGTGAATCCACGGAGCTTGGGAGCACGCATCACCGACGTGAGCTGTCCGCCCTGGAATCCGGGACGCACCTGGTAACGAGCCTTCGTTCCCTTGGTTCCGCGACCGGCAGTCTTACCCTTCGACGCCTCACCGCGACCCACACGAGTCTTGGCTTTCTTGGCTCCAGCGGCAGGACGCAGGTGGTGCAATTTCACGACACCCGGACGCGATTCGGACTCCGACGCAGGCTTCTTCGCAGGAGCCTTCTTTGCAGGAGCAGCTGCCTTGGCAGTCGTCTCCTTCTTCGGCGCAGCGGACTTCGTTGCGGCGGGTTTCTTTGCCGCGGGAGCCTTAGCGGCCGTGGTCTTGGCCGGTGCCTTCGCGGCAGCGGGCTTCTTTGCAGGTGCCTTCGCCGTGGTCGTCTTCTTGGCGGCTGGCTTTGCAGCAGTCTTAGCCGCAGGCTTTGCCGCGGTTGCAGGCTTCTTCGCAGGAGCCTTCGCAGCAGAAGTCTTCGCGGCGGGCTTCTTAGCTGCCGTCTCCTTCTTTGCTGCTGGCTTAGCAGCCGGCTTCTTTGCTGCTGGCTTCTTCTCTTCGGCCATTAGTTAATCTCCTCGACCTTCACCAAGTGCGCGCAGGTGCGGATGTATCCGCGGTTAGCACTGGTGTCTTCACGAACAACGGAGTCACCAATTCTTTTGAGACCCAAGCTGCGAACGGTGTCACGAATGTTGGGCTTCTCGCTGATCAGCGACTTGATCTGGGTTACTTTGAGCTTCTTCGCCATTACGCACCAGCCTTTGCGGCCGCAGCTGCGTCTGCCTCGGCACGAAGCAGGTGAGCAGGTGCCATGTCCTCGAACTCTTGGTTACGGCGAGCAGCAACACTGCGAGGCTCTTCGAGCATCTTCAGTGCGGCAACGGTCGCGTGAACGATGTTGAGGGTGTTCGAGGAACCGAGCGACTTGCTCAGCACGTCGTGAATTCCGGCACACTCCAAAACGGCACGCACAGGACCACCGGCGATAACTCCGGTACCGGGCGTTGCGGGGCGCAAGAGCACCACACCGGCTGCAGCTTCACCCTGAACGGGGTGCGGGATGGTCTGAGCGACCCGGGGAACCTTGAAGAAGTTCTTCTTGGCATCCTCGACGCCCTTAGAGATGGCCAAGGGAACCTCACGGGCCTTGCCATAGCCAACACCGACCATGCCGTTACCGTCACCGACGACAACGAGAGCGGTGAAGCTAAAGCGACGACCACCCTTGACGACCTTAGAAACACGGTTGATGGTGACCACACGCTCCAGGAACTGGCTCTTGTCATCACCGCGAACGCCGCGCTCACGGGCGTTAGGGTTGCGCTCGCGGCTGCCACGACGCGCTTCGCGCTCGGGTGCTGCTTCTGCCTCTGGCTCCGGTGCAGGGGTAGTCTCGTCGACCACTGCCTCGTCCTTAACTTCTTCGCTCACAGTTCCAATCCACTTTCTCTGGCACCTTCAGCAATAGCGGCCACGCGTCCGGCGTAGCGGTTGCCACCGCGATCGAAAACAACCGAGGCAACCCCAGCTTTCTTCGCACGCTCAGCGATCACTCCGCCGATCTTCTTGGCTTTTTCGGTCTTGGTTCCGGCAAACGACCGGAAATCGGGCTCCATGGTGGACGCTGAGGCCACGGTGTGACCCTTCTGGTCGTCCACAAC
>JAYOYJ010000016.1:3605-11789 GCA_038153485.1 Pontimonas sp.
CCTGGGGGGACCCGCCGGCCCGGGTGCCACCCGCGGGGGCTCCCCCACCCGCCCCTAACCCGGCCGGCCCAGCGCCCCCCACGACCATGCGGGGCTTGAGAGCAGTGCCCTCAATCTTCTTGCGGAGCCTGGTGTGGCGGCGATCTCTCGCGGCGGAACGGCTCTTACCTCTCACGAATGGCATGACTACTTACCAGCCTTTCCAGCCTTGCGACGGACATACTCGTCGACGTAGCGAACACCCTTGCCTTTGTAGGGCTCCGGCTTGCGCAGCTTACGAATGTTTGCAGCGACCTCACCGACGGCTTGCTTGTCGATTCCGCTCACATGAATCTTGTCGTTGCCCTCCACGGACAGCGCAATTCCTGCAGGAGGCTCGACCGTAATCGAGTGCGAATATCCGAGGGAGAGCTCGATGCCCTGTCCCTTGGACGCAACACGATAGCCCGTGCCGACCACCTGGAGTGACTTCTGGTATCCCTCGGTCACACCGACAATTTGGTTGCGAATCAGGGTCCGGGTCAGGCCGTGGAGCGAACGAGATTCGCGCTCATCATCGGGACGGGTCACGATGACCTGGTTTTCGACCAGCTTGGCCTCAATGGGTTCCTTCACGGTGAGCGAAAGCTCACCCTTCGGGCCCTTCACGGCGACATTCTGACCCTCGATGGTGACGGTAACACCCGCGGGCACATCAATAGGGAGACGACCAATACGTGACATGTCAGATCACCACACGTAGGCGAGGACTTCCCCACCCACGCCTTTCTTGGACGCTTCTTTGTCGGTCAACAGACCCGACGACGTCGACAAAATCGCCACTCCGAGTCCCCCGTGAACGTGAGGAATCTCAGTAGACTTTGCATACACGCGAAGGCCGGGCTTCGATACACGCTTAATGCCCACAATGGAACGCTCGCGGTTCGGGCCATACTTCAAATCCAGGGTGAGGGTCTTGCCGACGCGTGCGTCATCGACCTTCCACCCGGCGATGTAGCCCTCACGCTCGAGGATTTCCGCGATGTGGGTCTTCAATTTCGAACTGGGCAGGGACACGGAGTCGTGCTGTGCCTGGTTCGCGTTGCGCAGTCTGGTCAGCAAGTCTGCGACCGGATCTGTCATTACCATTTCTGTCTCTTTTCTCTGGCTGGTTTCGACTCCGGGGTCACCCGGGCCGACCTTGTCAGCTTGCGGCCGCTAGGCCTCTGAATTCTGTTGACCGGCAAACGGGAAGCCGAGTGCCAACAACAGCGCACGACCCTCATCGTCGTTCTTTGCGGTGGTGACAATGGTGATGTCGAAACCGCGAACGCGATCAATGTCGTCCTGGTTGATTTCGTGAAACACCGACTGCTCGGTGATTCCGAAGGTGTAGTTTCCGTTTCCATCGAACTGACGGTCCGAGAGACCACGGAAGTCTCTGATACGCGGGAGAGCCAAGTTGACCAGACGGTCCACGAACTCCCATGCGCGGTTGCCACGGAGAGTGACGTGAGCACCAATAGGCATACCCTCACGCAGTTTGAACTGTGCGATCGACTTGCGGGCGGTCGTCACGACGGGCTTCTGACCGGTAATCAGGGTGAGATCCTTGATGGCACCCTCGATGACCTTGGAGTCACGAGCAGCCTCACCGACACCGGTGTTCACGACAACCTTCACGAGGCCTGGGACCTGGTGAGGGTTCTTGTAGCCAAACTTCTCTGTCAAAGCAGGGATGATGACCTCGCGGTACTCCCGCTTCAAACGAGGAACACTCGTTGCGCTCACAGCGGTAGCTTCTGCCATTAGAGCTCTTCTCCTGACTTCTTCGCGATGCGCACGCGCACCTGCTTCTTCGCGCCGTTCTTGGTCACGGTCTTGGTCTCAAACCCCACACGGGTGGGCTTCTTCGACTTGGGGTCCACGACGGCAACATTCGAGATGTGGATGGGGGCTTCGTGAGTCTCGATACCACCGGTCTTCGCACCGCGTTGGCTCTGACCCACACGAACGTGCTTGGTGACGTAGTTGATGCCCTCCACGATGACGCGATCCTGTTCAGCCAGGACCTCGATGACGTGACCCTGCTTACCGCGGTCGCCGCCGCGCTCCTGCTTGGGACCGGCAATAACCTCGACGAGGTCGCCCTTCTTGATTTTCGCCATGACTAAATGACCTCCGGGGCGAGGGAGATGATCTTCATGAAACGCTTGTCGCGCAGTTCACGACCCACGGGCCCGAAAATACGGGTTCCGCGAGGCTCACCCTCTTTGTTCTTGATGATCACCGCGGCGTTCTCATCGAACTTGATGTAGGAACCATCGGCGCGACGAGTTTCTTTCACGGTACGGACAATCACGGCTTTGACGACCTCACCCTTTTTGACGTTTCCGCCGGGGATAGCGTCCTTCACCGTGGCAACGATGATGTCTCCCAGTCCCGCATAGCGGCGACCTGAGCCACCGAGAACGCGGATGGCCAAGATTTCCTTGGCGCCGGTGTTGTCGGCAACTTTGACTCGGGATTCCTGCTGAATCATGGGTTACTTCGCCTTCTCAACGATGTTGACTAGACGCCACCGCTTGGTAGCGGAGAGCGGACGAGTTTCGGAAATGATGACCAAGTCGCCCACACCCGCGGTGTTGGCTTCGTCGTGGGCCTTCACCTTGGAGGAGCGGCGCACAACCTTGCCATACAGGGGGTGCTTCACGCGGTCTTCGACCTCGACGACGATGGTCTTATCCATCTTGTCGCTGGTGACGTATCCACGACGCGTCTTGCGGTAACCACGGGCGTCCTTGTCGCGAACATCGTGCTCGGCGGACTCGTGGCCTTTCTTCACATCGGCGGCCATTATGCACTCTCCTCGGTGGCCTCAGGCTCTTCGGCCTTCGCTGCCTTCTTAGTGGTCTTCTTCGCGGGCTTCTCGATCGGAGCAGGGGTTGCTCGGATACCGAGTTCACGCTCGCGAATCACGGTGTAAATACGGGCGATGTCACGCTTGATGGAGCGCAGGCGTCCGTGACTGTCCAGCTGACCGGTTGCAGCCTGGAAGCGCAGGTTGAACAGCTCCTCCTTGGCGCGACGCAACTCGTCCAAGAGACGCTCGTCCTCAAACGTGTCCAGCTCGGCTGGTGCTAGGTCCTTCGATCCCACAGCCATTACATGCCCTCCTCACGCTTGATGATGCGAGCCTTCAGCGGAAGCTTGTGGATCGCACGAGTCATGGCCTCACGAGCCAACTCTTCGCTCACACCAGCCACCTCGAAGAGGACGCGGCCGGGCTTGACGTTGGCCACCCACCACTCGGGAGATCCCTTACCGGAACCCATACGAGTTTCTGCGGGCTTCTTGGTCAACGGACGGTCGGGGTAGATGTTGATCCACACCTTCCCACCACGCTTGATGTGACGGGTCATCGCGATACGAGCGGACTCGATCTGACGGTTGGTTACATACGCACTGGTCGTTGCCTGGATGCCGTAATCACCAAAGGTCACCGTGGTGCCACCGGTAGCGTGCCCACCGCGCTTGGGGTGGTGCTGCTTACGGAACTTAACTTTGCGAGGAATCAACATGGTTACTCGGCCCCTCCTGCAGCAACAGCTGCGGGCTCAGCGGCTGGAGCGCCAGCCGGTCCACGGCGAGGAGCACCACGGTCAGGACGCTGCGAACGCTGAGCAGCCTGCTCGCGAGCCAGTTCCTTGTTGGTGATGTCGCCCTTGTAAATCCAGACCTTCACACCGATGCGACCGTAGGTGGTTCGAGCCTCGTAGAAGCCGTAGTCGATGTTGGCGCGCAAAGTATGCAGCGGGACACGTCCCTCACGGTAAAACTCGGAGCGGCTCATTTCCGCACCACCGAGACGACCGGACACCTGGATACGAACACCCTTCGCGCCCGCACGCTGTGCACCCTGCAGACCCTTACGCATCGCGCGACGGAATGCCACACGAGCGGAGAGCTGCTCGGCAATACCCTGAGCGACCAGCTGGGCTTCGCTCTCGGGGTTCTTCACCTCGAGAATGTTCAGCTGAATCTGCTTACCGGTGAGCTTTTCCAGGTCAGCACGAATACGCTCAGCCTCTGCTCCACGGCGACCGATCACGATTCCGGGGCGAGCCGAGTGGATGTCCACGCGAACACGGTCCCTGGTGCGCTCAATCTCAATGCGAGCAATACCGGCGCGGTCGAGTTCCTTCTTCAGGAATTCGCGAATGCGCACGTCCTCAGCGACATAGTCGGAGTAACGCTGACCCTTTTTGGTGGAGTCGGAGAACCAGCGCGACACGTGGTCGGTCGTGATTCCCAGACGGAACCCGAAGGGATGAACTTTCTGACCCATGCTTACTTCCCAGCCTTCTGTGTCTCACGGTTCGGGTTGACCGAAGCCTCGTCGGGCGTTGCCAGCACGACAGTGATGTGGCTGGTGCGCTTGTTGATGCGGTATGCCCGACCCTGAGCACGGGGACGGAAACGCTTCAGAGTGATTCCTTCATCCACGAACGCGCGAGCAATAAACAGGTCCTGGTCATCCAGGAACACGCCATCCTTGTCCGCCGTGACCTTGGCGTTGGCCATCGCGGACGCGACAAGCTTGGCGATGGGTTCGCTGGCGGACTGCGGAGCAAACTTCAAAACGGCAAGCGCTTCCTCAGCCTGCATGCCACGAATCAGATCCACGATGCGGCGGGCCTTCTGCGGGGTCACGCGAATGTTGCGGACCTTGGCAAGGGACTCAACCATGTCTCTACCTCCCTATCGCCGCTTAGCGGCGACGGCCTTTCTTGTCGTCCTTTTCGTGACCACGGAAAGTCCTGGTGGGGGCAAACTCACCGAGTTTGTGTCCCACCATGGTTTCGGTCACGAAAACGGGGATGTGCTTGCGGCCATCGTGCACAGCAATGGTGTGGCCGAGCATGGCCGGCACAATCATCGAGCGACGAGACCAGGTCTTGATGACGTTCTTCGAGTTCGCTTCGTTCTGACGCACCACCTTTTGCAGGAGGTGCTCATCCACGAAGGGTCCTTTTTTCAGACTACGAGGCATGTTCTATCTCCTACTAGCGCTTCTTGCCGACGGTGCGACGACGAACAATCTGAGAGTTGCTGGCCTTCTTGGGCGAGCGGGTACGGCCTTCGGCCTGACCCCACGGGCTGACCGGGTGACGACCACCGGAGGTCTTACCCTCACCACCACCGTGCGGGTGGTCGACTGGGTTCATGGCGACACCGCGAACGGTTGGGCGAACACCCTTCCAGCGTTTACGTCCAGCCTTACCCCAGTTGATGTTGCTCTGCTCGGCGTTTCCGACCTCACCGACGGTGGCGCGGCAGCGTGCGTCGACGTTGCGGATTTCACCGGAGGGCAAACGAAGCTGAGCGTTGGGGCCGTCTTTGGCCACGAGTCGAACAGCAGCTCCCGCGGAGCGGGCCATCTTGGCGCCACCACCGGGGCGAAGCTCGATCGCGTGCACCACAGTTCCCACGGGGATGTTGCGCAGCGGCAGGTTGTTACCGGGCTTAATGTCAGCGCTCGGACCTGACTCCACGATGTCCCCTTGACGGAGCTTGTTGGGAGCGAGGATGTAGCGCTTGGTGCCATCCACGAAGTGGAGCAAAGCGATGCGGGCGGTGCGGTTGGGGTCGTACTCGATGTGTGCGACCTTGGCGTTGACGCCGTCCTTGTCGTCACGACGGAAATCGATGACCCGGTACTGACGCTTGTGTCCACCACCGATGTGACGAGTGGTGATGCGACCCGTGTTGTTACGACCACCGGTCTTCGGCAGCGGCTTCACCAGAGACTTCTCGGGGGTGCTGCGGGTGATTTCTTGGAAATCGGCAACGGAGGAGCCGCGACGACCAGGCGTCGTGGGCTTGTACTTACGAATAGCCATGTGCGTCCCTTACCTATCCGACAGCCGTAAAGATGTCGATTGAACCGGAGGACAAGGTGACAATGGCACGCTTGGTGTCTTTGCGCTTCCCTGTTCCAAAACGAGTCCGACGCGACTTGCCGGTCTTGTTGAGTGTGTTGACGGCGGACACCTTGACGTTGAAGATCTTCTCGATAGCGAGCTTGATCTCGGTCTTGGTCGCGCGAGGGTCAACCTCGAAGGTGTACTTGCCCTGGTCGATCAGGGTGTAGCTCTTCTCGCTCACGACGGGGCGGAAGACAACGTCTCTGGGGTCTTTGTTCCAGGCAACAGCGTGAATACTCATTACTTGCCTCCCTTATCGGTCTTCGAAGCAACAAAGGCTTCGAGGGCATCAGCGGTAAAGATGATGTCGTCCGAGTTCAAGACGTCATAGGCGTTGAGCTGGTCAGGGTGAACAGCGTGAATGCCGGGAATGTTCCGCACGCTCTTCTGACCGTTGATGTCGTCGCGACCCACAACCACCAAAACGTTCACACCGGGAGCGGTCTGAGCGATCAGCTGGGACGCGATCTTGGTCGAGGGAGCCTTGTCGGTTCCCAAGCCCTTGACAACGTGAATACGGTCAGCTCGAGCGCGGTCGGACAGAGCGGAAAGAAGAGCCTTCTGCACCATCTTCTTGGGTGTGCGCTGCGAGTAGTCGCGAGGCACGGGTCCGTGGACGATGCCACCACCGCGGTGCTGGGGGGCACGAATCGAACCCTGACGGGCACGACCGGTTCCCTTCTGCTTGAACGGCTTACGACCGGCACCAGAAACCTCACCGCGACCCTTGGTCTTGTGGGTTCCCTGACGAGCAGCAGCGAGCTGAGCGACAACGACCTGGTGCATCAGCGGGACATTCGTCACCACATCGAACAGGTCAGCGGGAAGGTCAACGGAGCCAGACTTCTTACCGGTCTGGTCCAGGACGTCAACTGCAGCCATGACTAGGCTCCCTTCCTGGCGTTACGAACGAAAACCAGACGGCCCTTGGCGCCAGGAATGGCTCCCTTGACCAGGAGAAGACCGCGCTCAGCGTCCACGGAGTGAATGGTGAGGTTCATCACAGTGACGCGCTCTCCACCCATACGTCCCGCCATGCGCATTCCCTTGAACACGCGTGAGGGAGTGGCCGAAGCACCGATGGAGCCAGGCTTGCGGTGGTTGCGGTGGGCACCGTGCGATGCGGAGACACCCTGGAAGTTGTGGCGCTTCATCACACCGGCGAAACCTTTACCCTTACTGGTTCCCACCACGTCGACTATTTGGCCGGCCTCAAACACCTCGGCGGTCAATTCTTGACCCACCTCGTAGTTGGCGGCGTCGTTGGTGCGGATTTCGGTCACGTGGCGACGAGGCGTCACGCCTGCCTTCTCAAAGTGACCCTTCAGGGGTGCGTTGACCTTGCGGGGGTCAATGTGACCGCTCGCAATCTGGATGGCCTCGTAGCCATCGTTCTCGACGGTGCGGATCTGGGTGACCACATTAGGCGCCACCGCAACAACCGTGACCGGGATCATGCGGTTGTTGTCGTCCCACACCTGAGTCATACCCAGCTTGGTGCCGAGTACTCCTCTGGTAGCTGTGATGGTTGACATGGTCTTTCCTTAAAGCTTGATTTCGATGTTGACGTCGGCGGGCAGGTCCAGGCGCATCAGAGAGTCCACAGCCTTCGGCGTGGGGTCAATGATGTCGATCAGACGCTTGTGGGTGCGCTTCTCAAAGTGCTCACGCGAATCCTTGTACTTGTGGGGGGAGCGAATCACGGGGATCACGTTCTTCTCTGTCGGAAGCGGAACGGGACCGACCACGGTCGCACCAGCACGGGTCACCGTATCAACAATCTTTCGGGCTGAAACGTCCAGACCTGCGTGGTCATACGACTTCAGTCGAATGCGGATTTTCTGTCCCGCCATGATTTTCTCTCTCTCACTCGCACAACGTGTGTTGCGCACTTCTGGCTCTGGGGTTTTCACCCCAGTGCACACACCACTGTTCTTCTATCAACACAGCTCGACGCGCCAGGTGGCAGTCTCCAACAATCTCAGGCTTTCACCCGAGAACGGGAGTCGTCGATGACGTTTAGTTCCGCTACCTGCGGCCTAGGTTTACTCGCGATTCGCGACCCTATGCACTACCTGGCAGTGAGCACCCCACGGGGTGCGTATTGAACCTCACAAACTATGCCACACCCCCGTATTTCCCGCAACCCGGGCGTGTCGCTTTTTTTCGGCCCCAAGACGAAGGGCCCGGAGCGCGCTCCGGGCCCTTCGTACAAGGG
>JAYOYJ010000016.1:11799-21783 GCA_038153485.1 Pontimonas sp.
CTTGATGATCTTGGTCACCGTTCCAGCACCGACAGTGCGGCCACCCTCACGGATAGCGAAGCTCTGTCCCTCTTCCATGGCGATGGGCTGAATCAGCTCCACCTTCATGTCAGTGGTGTCACCAGGCATGACCATCTCGGTGCCCTCAGGCAGCGAGATAACGCCGGTAACGTCGGTGGTACGGATGTAGAACTGGGGACGGTAGTTCGTGTAGAAGGGGTTGTGACGTCCACCCTCGTCCTTGCTGAGGATGTAGGCGGTTCCTTCGAACTCGGTGTGCGGGGTCACAGAACCCGGTGCAACCACAACCTGTCCACGCTCCACGTCCTCGCGCTTGGTACCGCGGAGGAGCAGACCACAGTTCTCGCCGGCCCATGCCTCGTCGAGCTGCTTGTGGAACATCTCAATACCGGTGACAGTGGTCTTCTGCGTGGGACGAATACCCACGATTTCCACGTCGGAGTTGATGGCCAGGGTGCCACGCTCGGCACGGCCGGTCACCACGGTTCCACGACCGGTGATGGTGAAGACGTCCTCGATGGGCATCAGGAACGGCTTGTCCTTGTCGCGCACGGGGTCGGGGACGTTGGCGTCCACGGCGTCCATGAGCTCCATGATCTTGTCGCCCCAGGCTGCGTCACCCTCGAGTGCCTTCAGACCGGAAACGCGGATCACCGGAGCGTTGTCGCCGTCGAAGCCCTGGCTGGAGAGCAGCTCACGGACCTCCACCTCGACGAGCTCGAGGATTTCCTCGTCGTCGACCATGTCAGCTTTGTTCAGAGCGACGAGCAGGTAAGGAACACCGACCTGCTTGGCGAGAAGAACGTGCTCACGAGTCTGAGCCATCGGACCGTCAGTGGCGGCAACCACGAGGATTGCACCGTCCATCTGAGCAGCACCGGTGATCATGTTCTTGATGTAGTCGGCGTGACCGGGGGCGTCCACGTGTGCGTAGTGACGCTTCTCGGTCTCGTACTCCACGTGGGAGATGTTGATGGTGATACCGCGCTGACGCTCTTCCGGTGCAGAGTCAATGGACGCGAAATCGCGCGACACGTTGACCTTTGACGGGTGTCGGTCTGCGAGCACCTTAGAAATAGCAGCGGTAAGAGTGGTCTTGCCGTGGTCGACGTGACCGATCGTACCGATGTTGACGTGCGGTTTGGTCCGCTCGAACTTGGCCTTAGCCACTATGGTCCTCCTCGGGACTGTTGCTCTGAACTTTGTGGGCTCAGAGGTTGGGTACTTGTCTTGTTTGTTTCGTAGGCCACACGAGCCTATTCTTCGGGCTTAGTCGCCCTTGCCCTTCTGAATAATCTCGTCGGCCACAGCCTTCGGGACTTCAGCATATGTCTCGAACGTCATCGAGTACACAGCGCGACCAGAGGTCTTTGACCTCAAGTCGCCCACGTATCCGAACATTTCCGAGAGCGGCACGAGTGCGCGAACGACCTTAACACCGGTCGCGTCCTCCATGCTCTGAATCTGCCCGCGCCGTGAGTTGAGGTCACCGATGACGTCCCCCATGTATTCCTCAGGAGTACGCACCTCGACGGCCATCAACGGCTCGAGCAGAACAGGACTTGCTTTTCTCGCGGCTTCCTTGAAGACCATCGATCCAGCAATTTTGAACGCCATCTCCGAAGAGTCGACGTCGTGGTACTGCCCATCCAAGAGTGTCGCTTTGACACCCACGGTCGGGTAGCCCGCCAGAACACCTACCTGCATGGCGTCCTGAATTCCAGCATCCACCGAAGGGATGTATTCACGAGGAATACGTCCACCGGTGACTTGATTGTCAAACTCGTACATGGTCTCGCCCGTCACCTCAAGCGGCTCGAGGTTAATCTGCACCTTCGCGAACTGACCAGAACCACCGGTCTGCTTCTTGTGGGTGTATTCGACCTTCTCGACGAGCTTACGAATCGTTTCGCGGTAGGCAACCTGGGGCTTACCCACGTTGGCTTCCACGTTGAACTCACGCTTCATGCGGTCAACCAGGATGTCGAGGTGGAGCTCACCCATACCCTTGATGACGGTCTGACCGGTCTCCTGGACCTGCTCGGTCCGGAAAGTGGGGTCTTCTTCGGCAAGCTTCTGAATAGCGACAGAGAGCTTCTCCTGGTCGGCCTTGGTCTTGGGCTCGATGGCGACCTCGATAACGGGCTCGGGGAAAGTCATCGACTCGAGGACAACGGGGTGAGCAGGGTCACACAGGGTGTCCCCGGTCGTGGTGTCCTTGAGACCAATCACCGCGTAAATGTGACCAGCGGTGACCTTCTCCACGGGGTTTTCCTTGTTGGCGTGCATCTGGAAGATCTTTCCGATGCGCTCCTTCTTGTCCTTGGTGGAGTTGATGACCTGCGCCCCGGAGTCAATGGATCCGGAGTACACGCGCACGTAGGTGAGGCGGCCAAAGAACGGGTGCACCGCAACCTTGAACGCCAGTGCCGAGAAAGGCTCGTCCGAGGCGGGCTTCCGGGTGACGACCTTCTCTGCATCGCGCACATCGTGTCCCTCGACTGCGGGAACATCCATCGGAGAGGGAAGGTAGTCCACCACAGCGTCCAGCATCGGCTGAACACCGCGGTTCTTGAAGGACGATCCACACAGAACCGGGTAAGCATCGCCAGCGATGGTGAGCTGGCGGATACCGGCCTTAATCTCATCGATGGTGAGCTCTTCACCGCTGAGGTACTTCTCGAGCAGTTCTTCGGAGGACTCAGCAACTCCCTCGAGCAGCTGAGCACGGTACTCCTCAGCCTTTGCTTTCAGGTCATCGGGAATTTCCTGGGTCTCGTAGGAGGCGCCCATGGTTACATCACCCTTGGCGTCACCGGGCCAGACCAGAGCCTTCATCTCGACGAGGTCCACGACACCGACGAAGCTCGACTCAAAACCAATCGGCAACTGGATAACCAGCGGCTTCGCTCCCAGGCGCTTGATGATGGTGTCGACGGTGAAGTAGAAGTCAGCTCCGAGCTTGTCCATCTTGTTGACAAAGCAGATGCGAGGCACGTTGTATTTGTCGGCCTGGCGCCACACCGTCTCAGACTGTGGCTCCACACCCTCCTTACCGTCAAACACCGCAACAGCACCATCGAGCACTCGGAGGCTGCGCTCCACCTCAACGGTGAAGTCCACGTGCCCAGGGGTGTCAATGATGTTGATCTGGTGGTTGTCCCAGAAGCAGGTTGTTGCTGCGGAGGTGATGGTGATACCGCGCTCTTGTTCCTGAGCCATCCAGTCCATGGTGGCAGCGCCATCGTGGACCTCACCGATCTTGTGGGAGATACCCGTATAGAACAGAATGCGCTCTGTCGTGGTGGTCTTTCCCGCATCGATGTGAGCCATGATGCCGATGTTGCGGACCTTGTTCAGGTCGGTTAGCACGTCAAGTGCCACAGTATTCCTCCGAAGTGTTGGGGGCGGATGGGGCTAGGCCGGGTCCTACCAGCGGTAGTGGGCGAAGGCCTTGTTGGATTCCGCCATCTTGTGGGTGTCTTCGCGACGCTTCACCGCGGCGCCGAGGCCGTTGGATGCATCGAGAATTTCGTTCATGAGACGCTCGGTCATCGTCTTTTCACGACGATCCTTGGCGTAGCTCGAGAGCCAGCGAAGAGCGAGGGTGTTAGCGCGGTGAGGCTTGACCTCCACGGGAACCTGGTAGGTCGATCCACCCACACGACGTGAGCGCACCTCGAGGGTGGGACGCACGTTGTCGAGAGCCTTCTTCAGGACCATGACGGGCTCCTGACCAGACTTCTGAGCAACACCTTCGAGAGCGCCATACACGATGCGCTCAGCGAGGCCCTTCTTGCCCTTAACCAGAATCTTGTTGACGAGCTGTGAGACAACCGGGGACCCGTAGACGGGGTCAGCGACAACGGGACGCTTAGGAGCGGGACCTTTACGAGGCATTACTTCTTCTCCATCTTCGCTCCGTAGCGGCTGCGAGCCTGCTTACGGTTCTTCACGGCCTGGGTGTCCAGAGCACCGCGGACAATCTTGTAGCGAACACCGGGGAGGTCCTTCACACGACCACCGCGAACGAGCACCATGGAGTGCTCCTGGAGGTTGTGGCCCTCACCGGGAATGTAGGCGGTAACTTCCGTACCGTTGGAAAGCTTCACACGAGCGACCTTGCGCAGAGCCGAGTTCGGCTTCTTCGGGGTCGTGGTGTAGACACGCGTGCAGACGCCGCGCTGTTGGGGGTTGGCTTTCAGGGCAGGCGCCTTGGTCTTCTGGACCTTGGGCTTGCGACCCTTACGGACCAACTGTTGAATCGTTGGCACAGTTCACTCCTTATATGTGCTGCACGGTGACAGCGAATTGATGGTTGGTACTGGATGGTGATGTGTTCCCCACCACCCAGCGACATCGCACCAAGAGTCGCACTGCGACGTGTTCTTGGTATGCCGTGGGGGTTGGCTCTGTGGTGTTGCCACCATGATCGCCCGTGGACCCTTGTGGAGTAGATGACCCGTGTCCCTTGGCCCATCTCAGGGCACTCGTGACGGGCGTGCCATCGCACACACAAACTCCAAGAGTACTGGCGAATTTACGCTTGGTCAAATGATTTTCAGAGAATCTGCGACCACATAAACAAGGCACGTTGAGGCCATCATCCACGGCCCGAGCGGTACCGGATCCTTGCTCCTCGTCTTCTCTCGCATTAGCCGGGGAACCACGGATAAACCGCCCAACAGAAAAGACCCCGCTGCTCCCATAATCGCCAAGTTTGGCTCCAGATAGCCCAGTAGCCAGCCAAGGCCAAATTGAAACTTCACATCTCCCCACCCCAACGGCTGTCCAGGCATCAGCGCAAGCGCCACATAGGCCACCCCGCTCACAACCGAGCCTGCAAGGGCTTCACGAATAGTACTTGCCTGGCCCCAGGCCAGTGACACCACCACCAGGGAAAGAAAGAGGGGAAGGGTGAGGCGGTTGGGCAATCGATGCTCCGCTAAGTCAATGACCGACAATCGAAGGCCCACTATCCCCGTGAGGACCGCCATCCACAGCTCTGCCATCGGCCCACACTAGGGAGCGCTTAATCTCCGGTCGAAAAGTTCTCCACAGAACAACAAAGGGGCCGGCGAACCGACCCCTTTGATGGTGATTCTTCGGGCTACTGGTAACCACTCTCGGTGGCACCAGCATCGTCAGAAGCAAACGTGTCGAAGTCCACGAAGGACAAATCGTCTGCTTGGCCGAAACCTTGGTCGTCGGCGAAGAGACGCGCCGGGTAGTGCTCGGCGCGTGCCTCTTCGGTCGGCTCCACAGTGACGTTGCGGTAGGTCTGAAGACCCGTACCGGCAGGGATGAGCTTTCCGATGATGACGTTCTCTTTGAGACCAACCAGCGGGTCACTCTTTCCTTGCATAGCGGCTTCGGTCAGCACACGGGTGGTCTCCTGGAAGGAGGCCGCCGAGAGCCATGACTCCGTCGCCAGCGACGCCTTCGTGATACCCATCACTTCCTGGCGAGCAGACGCAGTCTTCTTGCCTTCTGAAAGCGCGGCACGGTTGATCGCGTTGTAGCGGCTACGGTCGACGAGCTCACCGGGGAGCAAATTGGTCTCCGAGTGATCCACCACGGTGACTTTGCGCATCATCTGGCGCACGATCACCTCAATGTGCTTGTCGTGAATGGGCACACCCTGTGAGCCGTACACGCCCTGGACACCGTCCACGAGGTGCTGCTGCACAGCACGCACGCCCTTCACGCGGAGCACATCCTTGGGATCGAGCAGACCCTCGTGGATTTGCTGTCCGAGCTCCACGCTCTGGCCATCTTCCACGAGAAGGTTCATACGCTTCGACACCGTGTACACGACGGGCTCATCACCGTTGTCCGGCGTGAGGGTGACCTTGTACTGAGTGTCGGTTTCCTCGATGGAAATGCGTCCGTTGGCCTCACAAATCGGGCTGGCACCCTTGGGGGTGCGAGCTTCGAAGAGCTCGGTCACACGGGGCAGACCCTGGGTGATGTCATCAGCAGACGCGGAACCACCGGTGTGGAAGGTACGCATGGTGAGCTGGGTTCCCGGCTCACCAATCGACTGGGCGGCAATAATTCCGACAGCCTCACCGAGGTCGACTGCGATTCCCGACGCGAGTGAGCGACCATAACAGGCTGAACACACACCAATCAGCGATTCACAGGTCAACACGGAGCGCACCATAATCTCGCGTACACCACCAGCGACCAATTCGTTGATTAGAACATCACCGACATCGGAACCAGCAGGGGCAACAACCTTGCCCTTCTCGTTCACGGCGTCTGCGGCCAGGTTACGAGCGAAGACCTCGTTTTCCACGTTGTCTGCGCGCACCCACTCGCCTGAAGCGTTCTCTGTGGCAATCGGGAAGCTAATTCCCTTGGTGGTGCCACAGTCTTCTTCGCGAATGATGACATCCTGTGCCACGTCGACCAGACGACGGGTCAGGTAACCAGAGTCTGCGGTACGCAAAGCGGTGTCCGCGAGACCCTTCCTCGCACCGTGGGTGGCGATGAAGTACTCGGCTACCGAGAGACCCTCGCGGTAGCTGGAGATAATCGGGCGGGCGATAACCTCACCGCGGGGGTTGGAGACCAAACCACGCATACCGGCGATGTTTCCCACCTGCAACCAGTTACCACGGGCACCGGAGGTGACCATACGGTTGATGGTGTTGTCTTCGGGGAAGCTCTGACGCATTTCGTCGTTGACTTCCTTGGTGGCTTCACTCCACACCTCAACCAGCTCACGACGACGCTCGACATCCGAGATCAGACCCTTGTCGAACTGGGCCTGAATCTTGGCAGCCTGCTTCTCGTGCTTCTCGATGATCTGCTTCTTACCCTTGGGGGTCAGAACATCGGAGAGCGCCACGGTCACACCGGAGCGAGTAGCCCAGTAGAAACCGGCGTCTTTGACGCGGTCCAAGGTCTCCGCGACGGCGACCTTCGGGTAGCGCTCGGCCAAGTCGTTGACCAGCGAAGAAATAAGGCCCTTGTCGGCAACAGCCTCCACCCAGGGGTAATCCGCGGGAAGGAGCTCGTTGAACAGTGCCCGACCGAGAGTGGTCTCGTGCAACGCGGTGCTGCCCTGCTCGAAGCCCTCAGGAGCGTCGGCGAGGTGCAGGTTCTCGATGCGAATCTTGACCTTGGCGTTCAGATCCAGCGTGTGCTGATCCATCGCCATGATGGCCTCGGAGACCGAGCTAAACGCACGACCCTCGCCCTCGACACCCTCTTTGAGAGTGGTCAAGTGGTGAAGACCGATGATCATGTCCTGGGTAGGAACAGTCACGGGGCGACCATCGGAAGGCTTCAGGATGTTATTCGATGCGAGCATGAGGACGCGAGCTTCAGCCTGTGCCTCAACGGAGAGCGGCAGGTGAACTGCCATCTGGTCACCGTCGAAGTCAGCGTTGAACGCTGCACAGACCAGCGGGTGAAGCTGGATAGCTTTTCCTTCCACCAGCTGGGGCTCGAAAGCCTGAATACCCAGGCGGTGCAGGGTGGGTGCACGGTTGAGCAAGACGGGGCGCTCGCGAATGATCTCTTCGAGAACATCCCACACCTCGGGGCGTGAGCGCTCCACCATGCGCTTCGCGTTCTTGATGTTGCTCGAGTGACCGAGATCCATCAGACGCTTGATTACGAAGGGCTTGAACAGCTCGAGAGCCATCAGCTTGGGCAGACCACACTGGTGGAGCTTCAGCTGGGGACCCACCACGATCACGGAACGACCGGAGTAGTCCACGCGCTTACCGAGAAGGTTCTGGCGGAATCGACCCTGCTTACCCTTGAGCATGTCGGAGAGGCTCTTCAGGGCACGGTTACCGGTTCCGGTGACCGGACGACCACGACGACCGTTGTCGAAGAGAGCATCCACCGCTTCCTGCAGCATGCGCTTTTCGTTGTTCACGATGATCTCGGGAGCACCGAGGTCAAGCAGACGACGCAGACGGTTGTTTCGGTTAATCACACGACGGTAGAGGTCGTTGAGATCGGAAGTCGCGAATCGGCCACCATCGAGCTGGACCATGGGACGCAGCTCCGGCGGAATGACCGGAACAACCTCGAGGACCATCGACGCGGGCGATGCACCGGTGGAGAGGAACGCGCTCACGACCTTGAGGCGCTTAATGGCGCGGATCTTGCGCTGACCCTTGCCGCTCGCGATTTCCTCGCGGAGCTTCTCAGCCTCACCCTCCAAGTCGAAGTTTTCCAGGCGGCGACGAATAGCCTCTGCACCCATGTGGGCTTCGAAGAACATTCCGTAGCGGTCCTGAACATCCTGGAACACAGCATCCTCAGCGCGAAGGTCACCGACCTTCAGCGCGCGGAAGTCCTCCCAGACGCGCTCGAGGTGGGCGATGTCATCGTCGAAGCTCTTGCGAATCGAGGCAAGCTCCTTCTTTCCAGCATCGTCGGCCTTGCGCTTCTGGTCAGCTTTCGCTCCGGACTCTTCCAGACCAGCAAGCTCGTCCTCGAGTTCCTTCATTCGCTCGGCAAGGAGAGCGTCGCGCTCCTTCTCGAGTTGCTTGATCTCCAGCTGGAGTTCCTTCTCGAGCTCGGGAAGCTCACGGTGACGAGCATCCTCGTCGACCGAAATGATCATGTAGGCGGCGAAGTAAATAACCTTCTCGAGGTCTTTCGGAGCCATGTCGAGGAGGTAACCCAGACGGCTCGGAACTCCCTTGAAGTACCAAATGTGGGTGACCGGAGCGGCGAGCTCGATGTGACCCATGCGCTCACGACGAACCGAGGACTTGGTGACCTCAACGCCACAGCGCTCACAAATGATTCCTTTGAAGCGCACGCGCTTGTACTTTCCACACGCACACTCCCAGTCACGACTGGGGCCAAAGATTTGCTCTCCGAAGAGACCATCCTTCTCAGGCTTCAGCGTGCGGTAGTTGATGGTTTCTGGCTTCTTGACCTCACCGTACGACCAGCCACGGATGTTCTCGGACGTGGCAAGGCCAATACGCAGGGCGTCAAATGTTGTTGCTTCCAGCACGATTAATCTCTCTCGTTGTTCTCTAGTCGATGGAATTCTTAGATCTCGTCCACGGACGAAGACTCGAAACGGGTCGAGATGTTGATACCGAGTTCCTCCGCGGCACGGTAGAGCTCGTCATCAGAATCCTTGAGCGAGACGGCTTGGCCATCCGCCGAGAGGACCTCGACGTTGAGACACAACGACTGCATCTCTTTCATCAGAACCTTGAAGCTCTCCGGGATTCCTGGCTCCTGGATGTTCTCGCCCTTGACGATCGCCTCATAGACCTTGACGCGGCCGAGGATGTCGTCGGACTTGATGGTCAGGAGCTCCTGCAGAGCGTAGGAGGCGCCGTAGGCCTCGAGAGCCCACACCTCCATCTCACCGAAGCGCTGACCACCGAACTGTGCCTTACCACCGAGCGGCTGCTGGGTGATCATCGAGTACGGGCCCGTCGAGCGGGCGTGAATCTTGTCGTCGATCAGGTGGTGCAGCTTCAGGATGTACATGTATCCCACGGAGATGGGCATCGGGTAGGGCTCACCGGAGCGACCATCAAACAGACGGGCTTTACCGGTGGAGTCGACGAGACGTTTGCCATCACGAGTCACCAGAGTGTTGTCGAGCAGACCCGCGATTTCTTCTTCGCTGGCGCCATCGAATACCGGGGTCGCGACCTTGGTACCGGGCATCGCTTCCTTGGCCATACCGGCGAGGCGCTTGGCCCAGGCCGGGTCACCAGGAATCTTCCATCCCTGCTTGGCAGCCCATCCCAGGTGAATCTCCAGGACCTGACCGAAGTTCATACGTCCCGGAACACCCAGCGGGTTCAGGATGATGTCGACAGGGGTTCCATCCTCCAAGAACGGCATGTCCTCGACGGGGAGAATCTTGGCGATAACACCCTTGTTTCCGTGGCGACCAGCAAGCTTGTCACCCTCGGAGATCTTGCGCTTCTGGGCGATGTAAACGACGACGCGCTGGTT
>JAYOYJ010000017.1:0-21548 GCA_038153485.1 Pontimonas sp.
TGAGATGACTGAGGTTCAAAGCTCATCACCCTCGAGCCTGCGCGCACTGCTCCCACGACTGTTTTCGAAGGCGCCGACCGATAACGCCCTCGAGACGCTCTTCAAGACGGTTCGCAAGCACCACCCGAAAGCGGATGTGAACCTTATTGAGCGCGCGTACCGGGTTGCCGAGCGTGCTCACGTCGGACAAACACGACAGAGTGGTGAGCCCTACATCACACACCCACTCGCGGTGGCTCAGATTCTGGCCGATTTGGGAATTGGACCCATCACCATCGCCGCAGCCCTCTTGCACGACACGGTCGAGGACACTGAGTACTCCCTCGACCAGCTCAAAGCGGATTTCGGTGATGAGATCGGAATGCTCGTCGACGGTGTGACGAAGCTCGACAAAGTGAAGTACGGAGAGAGCGCCCAAGCGGAAACCGTGAGGAAAATGATCGTCGCGATGTCGAAGGACATTCGCGTGTTGGTCATCAAGTTGGCTGACCGTCTGCATAACGCGAGGACCTGGGGTTTTGTGTCCCCTGAATCTGCTCAGAAGAAAGCCCAGGAAACCCTAGATATTTTCACCCCATTAGCGCATCGGCTCGGTATCCAGACCCTGAAATGGGAGTTGGAGGACCTCTCGTTTGCCGTGTTGCAACCGAAGCTCTACATGGAGATCGAGTCGCTGGTGAAAACCCGTTCTCCCGAGCGCGAAGCGTTCGTGGACTCGGTCATTGACACGGTCAAGGATGACTTGCGTAAGGCCAAAATCAAGGCGGAAGTGGGCGGTCGGCCCAAGCAGTACTACTCGATTTATCAAAAAATGGTGAACCGGGGCCGTGATTTCACCGACATCCACGACCTGACGGGTATTCGTATCTTGGTGAGCTCTATCCGGGATTGTTACGGAGCGTTAGGTGCGGTGCACGCCCGCTGGAATCCGATGCCAGGGCGCTTCAAGGACTACATCGCGACCCCAAAATTCAACCTGTACCAGTCCCTCCACACCACCGTGTATGGCCCGGAGGGTCGCCCGGTGGAGATACAAATCCGCACCACCGATATGCACCAGAGAGCTGAGTTTGGTGTTGCCGCCCACTGGAAATACAAGGAGCGCATGGCGTCGTCGGGCAAGGACGTGGAGCGAGCCTCCCACGACACCGATATGGCGTGGCTTGCGCACCTGTCAGACTGGCAGGCCGAGACAACAGATCCCGCAGAGTTCCTCGAGACGTTGCGCTATGAGATCGGCGCTAAAGAGCTCTACGTATTCACTCCTCAGGGCAAAGTGATTGGCCTTCCCAAGGGCGCAACGCCTGTGGACTTCGCCTATGCCGTGCACACTGAGATCGGTCACCGAACGATGGGCGCCAAGGTGAACCAACGGTTGGTGCCCCTGGATACCGAACTCTCCAGTGGAGATTCCGTGGAAATCTTCACCTCCAACAATCCGGATGCTGGACAGAGCCAAGACTGGCTCAACTTTGTGACATCCCAGCGCGCGAGAAGCAAAATCCGCCAGTGGTTTACCAAGGAACGCCGCGAGGAAGCGATCGAACAGGGCAAAGACGCCATCGCCAGGGCCATGCGGAAACAGAATCTACCGTTGCAAAAGCTCATGAATCAGGAGTCTGTGGCGGGTGTCGCCGCTCTCCTGAATTACCCCGACGTGGAGGGCCTCTACGCGGCCGTGGGAGAGGGCCACGTCTCGACACAGTCGGTCATCGAGAAAATCGTGGGCATCGTCCAAGCGGATGATGACAACGACGAGAGCTTGTTCCAAACCGCAACCCGTCAGCGCACTCCCAGGAGGGTGAGCGAATCAGGGGTTCTCGTGCGGGGCGCCCCGGATATTCTCGTGAAGCTTGCCCGGTGTTGCACACCGGTTCCCGGTGATCCGATTGTGGGTTTCGTCACCCGGGGCACGGGCGTCAGCGTGCATCGAGAGGATTGCAGCAACATCACCACGCTGTTGCAAGACCCTGAACGCATGATTGAGGTGGAGTGGGCTCCCACCAAGGGCAGCGTCTTCCTCGTCCACATCCAAATCGAAGCTCTGGATAGACCCGGGCTTCTTTCGGATGTGACCAGGGTTCTTTCCGAGCACCACGTCAACATCTTGTCCGCCACGGTCAACACGAGCGACAACCACTTGGCAATCTCGAGGTTTGTGTTCGAGATGGGGGAGATCACGCACCTCGATCGAGTTCTCAACGCTGTTCGCCGTATTGACGCGGTTTATGACGTGTATCGGGTGATGTCGGGGTAGAGCTCCGTTAACTCCTGAACCTTCTCCATTATCAGTGTTGCTCTCTCTCGCTCAGACGCGGAGAGTCTCGCCACAGAGGTGTCTGGCAACGGGAACTCCAGACTCCGAAGACAGAAGATTTGCGTCGCCAGTAGGTCAACGCCGTGCGGGGAACGGAGAGGCTCCATTTCGGTGCTCGGAGGGCCAAGAATCTGGCACCCAGCTACCCGCACAAGTCCATGTTTATGACCGCGAAGCTCACGAGCTTTCCAGCGCTCGCGCTCCAGGGGCGATATTGTCGGTGTTGCGGGACGGAGAACGCAGAGAGGTGTGGGGAGTCCCATCCCGGTCCAGATCCACGCGGCGGTAATCCCACTCGGGGTTGCCCACGACGGTATGACCTCAGAAATGAGGGTCGCCCTTTCCGCGCGGGTCGGGAAATAGGGACGGGGCCAGTAGAGGCCTCCCAGAGAGAGCGCTTCACCATCGAAGAGCGAGCTGTACTGAGCGGGTGCGTGCATCACCGGAGTATGGGGTGAGGAACAGGGTGAGGGCAAGAGCCCCCGATGGCTGTGGAGAACTACCCCTCGACGACTGCGAGCCAGGCCTTCTTTGTTTCCAATTCGGACTCAAGAGAGGTCTTCTCGGCCCCAGAAGCATGCTGAATTTTTTGCTCGAGATCGGCGATGGCATCGGTGAGCTGTTGCGCCATAGACGAGGAGCGTGCCTTCTTCTCGGGGTCGTTCTTGGCCCAAAACTCTTGATCCAGTGTGCGCACGTGGGTATCGAATTTCTTCACCTCTGCGTCGATGGATCGGACATCTTTCTTCGGGACGGGACCGATGTGTCCGAATTTCTCGTGGAATAGGCGGAGTCTCGCGGTCGCCTCATCGCGGTCGGTCATGCTGGTAATGTCCGCGAAATCCTTGAGCAGAGCCTGCTTGGCTTCGAGATTTCCCGCATTTGCTTCATCCTCTTTGGCGTCGAGCTCCGCCTTCTGCTGGTACAGCACATCACCCGCGGCCTTGAACTGCTTCCAGAGGGAATCCTCCACGTTGCGTTGTGCTCGAGGGGCGCCTTTCCACTGGGTCAAGAGTTTTTGGTAGGCCTGGATTCCTTCTGCGCCCTTGGGAGCCAGAGCAACAGCCTGCTCGATGAGGGACTTCTTGATGCTCTTCGATTCTTTGGTTTTTGCTTCGAGTTCTTGGAAGTGCGCCCGACGGGCCTTTTCCAGCGAGTTCTTGGCGGTCCGGAAACGCCCCCAGAGGCCATCTGCGGTCTTCTTGGGGATGCGTGGTCCTGTTTGTTGGTGGTTCTGCCAGCGCTCGAAGAGCTCGGTGATCGTCGCACTCGTGGTCTTCCATCGGATGGAAGAGGGGTCCTGGGCCGCGAGTTTCTCCATCTCCGCGACAATGGCCTCACGAGTCGCGAGTGCTTCCTCGAGGGCCGCGGCGTTTTCACTCTCTTGGGCTTCTGTGAGCGCGGGAAGTGCATCAGCGACGACCTTCACTCTGGCGCGCAATCCCTCGAGATCACCGACTGCGGAGGGCTCCTTCAGGTCTTCTGAGAGTGTTTCGACTTGAGCCGCGATTCCTTTGACGGGAGCCTTCGCGGCCAGGCGCTGCTCGGCAAGAGCAACCTTTGCCTCAAGATCGGCGTATTTACGCTCAAAGTAAGCCAATGCCTCCTCTGGGGTTCCATCAGGGAAACTCCCCACTGGGCGCCACGAGCCACCATCCAGAACGTGAACGGTGCCATCGTCGTCAACACGACCGTGCGGATTGGCTTCTAATGCCATGGTTCCTCGACGTTCTTTCATTCCGGAAGGACGCCCGTCAGCCTACTGCAGAGAAAAGGTCGTGTTTTGCTTCTGTCGCAGTTATTACCGGATTGTGATGCTCTCGATAAATACCGGAACTGAGGGCTGTCCGTCGCTCGAACCATCCACGGTTCCAGGCTCAACATAGGCAGCGATGAAGTCGTCGAGACCTTCGGTGACTTGACCGAAGACCGTGTAGCCACCGGCGATGTCGTTAGGAATCTCGCTGTCCTCATAGACGATGAAGAACTGGCTACCCATGCTGGCGGCATCGTTGGATGCTCTCGCCATCGCGAGGGTGCCCGCCGGATACACACCATTCTGGGGAGCATTTTCAATGGGTCCAAAGGTGTAATCCGGGTTACCAATGCCGATTCCGAGTGGATCACCGCACTGCACCACGAATAGTCCTTCGGTCGTGAGTCGGTGACAGCTACTGTCGTCGAAATAGTCGCGGGAGTTGAGGTCGACGAAGTTGGCCACCGCTTGTGGTGCGTTGGCTCCATCCAAAGTAACGCCGAGGTTCACCTCAGCGAACGCTAACTCTCCCGACCACTCTCGGTACTCGCTGAGCTCGGGGTCGGCCACGGTCTCGGGCGCGCCCGGGCCGATGCTGTAGTAGGCCCACAGCCCAAGCCCAGAGAGTGTCACGGCCGCTACGGCGCCGAGTAGGGAGACCCATTGGTCTTTTCGGGAACGATTCCGTTGGTGAGCGTGAAACGTTTGCCTTGCCTCAAATTGTTTGAGCTGTTCGCGTCGTGCTTTGTTGGCTTGTGCCACGTGTGGTCCCCCTTGGAAATGCCCCCTACATCCTAAAGGTGTGGCGCCCAGGCCTCGCTAGCATGATGAGATGGCCAGTGACTCCCTGTTTCAGGCGCCCGTGCCACTGGCGGTTGCTCTTCGACCCACCTCCCTCGAGGAGGTCATCGGTCAGGACCATGTGTTGGGGGAGGGCAGCCCGCTTCGATTACTCGCCGACCCTGATCGCGAGGGGCCGGGGTCGTCCGTCATCCTGTGGGGGCCACCGGGAACGGGCAAAACAACACTGGCGAGTGTTATCGCCAGGTCGTCTGGTCGCAAGTTTGTCGAGCTTTCCGCAGTGACAGCTGGTGTGAAGGACGTGCGAGATGTCATGAATGACGCCCGGGTCGAGGGCGAGTTGACCGGTCGCGCCCCTGTCCTTTTTCTCGATGAAATACACCGCTTCTCGAAAGCACAGCAAGACGCACTTCTGCCCGGTGTCGAGAACGGACTTGTCGTCCTCATCGCGGCGACCACCGAAAACCCATCGTTCTCCGTCATCGCACCCCTGCTCAGTCGATCGCTCATGGTGACCCTCACGCCGCTCCATGCTGAGAACATCCGCCAGGTAGTGCAGCGCGCGGTGACAGACGACCGCGGTCTGGCAGGAAAGTTTTCCCTGAGTGAGCAGGCCGAGGATGACATTGTTCGACTCGCCGGCGGCGATGCGAGGAAGGCCCTCACCGCGGTGGAGGCCGCGGCGGGTGTTGCCCACGCGTCTGGTGTGTCGACCATCGAGGCGGAACATGTGGCCCAGGCGGTGGATCGCGCCCTGGTGCGCTATGACCAGGCCGGAGATCAGCATTACGACGTTATTAGCGCTTTCATCAAGTCGGTGCGGGGGAGCGATGCTGATGCAGCCCTGCACTACTTGGCTCGGATGATCGAAGCGGGGGAGGACCCTCGGTTCATCGCGAGACGCTTGATCATCCTCGCTGCGGAAGACATCGGACTCGCTGACCCCCAGGCTCTGACTTTGGCTGTCTCCACCGCGCAGGCCATCGCACTGATTGGAATGCCGGAGGGACGTATTCCCCTTGCCGAGGCGACTGCATATCTCGCGTTGGCACCGAAGTCGAACGCTGCGTATGTGGCCATCACTGAGGCTCAAGACGATATCCGCGAGGGAAAGATCGGTGAGGTGCCCTCCGCATTGCGAGATGCTCACTATGCCGGGGCGAAGGACCTGGGTCACGGTGCGGGTTATCGCTACCCGCATGACGAGCCCGCCGGAATTGTTCCGCAACACTACGCTCCTGACGCTCTCAGGGATGCCCACTACTACCGCCCCACTTTGCGGGGATTCGAGAGTGAGTTGGGGGAGCGGTCTCAGAGTATTCGCAAGATTCTGCGGGGGGAGAGGGACTAGGGAAAGTGCCACACCTGTGGTATTTTTATGCTGGTCTGAGACCCCTGCGACGTGCGGCTGCGACGTGGGGATTCTCCAGAAAGCTCGCTGTAGCCGCGTCTTTCGATAGACACAATCCCTCGTTGTTGGATTTGTTGTGATGCCTCAAGCATCGGCCCTGTTATCAAGGAGAAATAGTTCGTGTCGACTCGTTCGCGTACCCGAAGCAAAACCCGTCTGTCTCGCGCGCTGGGGATTCCCCTGACGCCTAAGGCAGCCAAATACCTCGAAAAGCGTCCCTATGCACCCGGCGAGCACGGTCGGACCAAGCGCAAAGCGGACAGCGACTACGCCGTCCGTTTGCGTGAGAAGCAGCGTCTGCGCGCCCAATACGGGATTCGCGAAGCACAGCTCCGTCGTGTGTTCGAAGAAGCCCGTAAGACTCAGGGACTGAGCGGTGAAAACCTCGTCGAGTTGCTGGAGATGCGCCTCGACGCGCTCGTTCTGCGGTCTGGTTTTGCCCGCACGATGGCTCAGGCCCGTCAGATGGTCGTCCACCGCCACATTCTTGTCAACGGGGAACTCGTCGACCGCCCCTCTTTCCGCGTGAAGCCTGGGCAGATGATTCACGTGAAGTCGCGCAGCGAAGAAATGGAGCCCTTCCAGGTTGCCGCTGCGGGTGGTCACGTCGATGTCCTGCCTCCCGTCCCCGCCTACCTCGAGGTGGAAATCGACAAGCTCCAGGCAGTGTTGGTGCGTCGTCCGAAGCGCGCTGAGGTCCCTGTGACCTGTGAAGTTCAGCTCGTGGTGGAGTACTACGCAGCCCGTTAAACCGCTCTCCGATGGTGGTGGGGGAGTCGACTTCCCCACCACCATCGTGTATCCGTTGTTCTAGGCTTAGTGAGGAGGTTGTTCGTCATGGGGAAGTTCGTCACTGCGCTACTCGGTGTCATCACCGGATTTGTGGGGGCGCCCATCGTTAACGAGACTCCCGAAGGGCGTCGCTTTTTTGCTCGTGCGAGGGCCACCATTGCCACCTTTACTGATGGCGTCAGGGACGCCTACCGCTCGTAAAGGGTCGGTGCCGATCGGATCATGGAAACTGCGGAGATTCAGCGGCGCTGGTTGACCTTCTTCGGCGACAGAGGCCACACTGTGGTGCCTTCGGCGTCGTTGGTCAGCGACGACCCGACACTGATGTTCACGGTGGCCGGAATGGTTCCCTTCATTCCGTACCTCACCGGTGTCGTCCCCGCGCCCTATCCGCGAGCAACCAGTGTGCAGAAGTGCATTAGGACTCTGGATATCGAGGAAGTGGGGAAGACCACCCGTCACGGAACTTTTTTCCAAATGAATGGAAACTTCTCGTTCGGGGACTACTTCAAAGAGGGCGCTATCGGTTACGCGTGGGAGCTGTTGACCACGTCTGAATCCGACGGTGGCCTGGGGTTTGACGAGCGCGACCTGTGGGTCACGGTCTACGAGGAAGACGACGAAGCCGAGGCGCTTTGGAAGCAGGTCGCCGGTATTCCGTCTGAGCGTATCCAGCGGATGGGCAAAGAGGATAACTACTGGTCGACCGGGCAACCGGGTCCCGCGGGTCCGTGCTCCGAGATCTATTTCGATCGCGGTGCCGAGTTCGGGCCAGACGGCGGTCCCGCTGTGGATGACACGCGGTATCTCGAGATTTGGAACCTGGTGTTCATGCAGTACCAAATCGACAACGTCCGTAGCAAAGTCGACTTCGACATCGTGGGGGAGCTCCCTCAGAAAAACATTGACACCGGAATGGGAATGGAAAGAGTTGCGTTCCTGAAGCAGGGTGTCGCCAACATGTACGAGATAGACCAGGTTCGCCCGGTCCTTGATGTTGCATCGGAGCTCTCAGGTCGCTCCTATGGGGCCGACCATGCCGATGACGTTCGGATGCGCGTCATTGCGGATCACGTCCGCTCTTCGCTGATGTTGATTACCGATGGCGTGGTTCCCTCCAACGATGGTCGTGGGTACGTTCTGCGGAGACTTCTGCGACGCAGTATTCGCTCGATGAGGCTCCTGGGCGTGCATGAGGCGAGTTTTGCTGCGTTGTTCCAGGCCTCCCGAGATGCGATGTCGGCTGCCTATCCCGAGGTCGCCTCTGAGTATGACCGAGTGTCTGCCCTCGCTCTCGCGGAAGAGGAATCGTTCCTGAAGACCCTGGAGGCGGGAACGAGCATCCTCGATGTCGCGGTGTCGGAGTCGCAGAAAGCGGGCACCACGGCGCTCGCTGGTGACACGGCGTTCTTGCTTCACGACACGTATGGCTTTCCCATTGACCTCACGTTGGAGATTGCCGAGGAATCGGGTCTGAGTGTTGATCGGGAGAGTTTTGATGCGCTCATGACCGAACAGCGCCAGCGCGCCAAGACCGATGCGAAGTCGAAAAAATCCGCGCTGGCCGATGTGTCCGTGTATCGAGACTTCCGCTCCGCGGGCGAGACCGTGTTCACCGGATACGACACCCTGGGCACCGAATCTGAGATCCTTGGAATTCTGCTCGATGGTCAGAATGTGCCCAGTGCGACCGACGGGAAACAGGTTGAGGTCATCCTGGCCGCTACGCCTCTGTATGCCGAATCGGGTGGGCAGGTCGCTGACGTAGGAACACTTCGCGGGGCAAACGGCTCGGCGGCGGTTATCGACGTCCAGAAGCCGGTTCCGGGGCTTATTAGTCACACCGTGAGAGTGGAAGCGGGAACCCTGGCGGTAGGGGAAACGGTGTTGGCCGAGGTCGATGCGCCCACACGCCTCGAAGGTCAACGTGCTCACTCGGCTACCCACCTCGTTCACGCGGCGCTCCGTGACACGTTAGGTCCCCATGCGACCCAAGCGGGCTCGCTCAATCGCGCAGGCTATATGCGACTCGACTTCTCATGGAATCAGGCCCTCAGTGAGGATGCAGAAACATCCATCGAGAGCATCGTCAACCAGGCGATTCGCGATGATCTCGAAGTGACCACCCGAATCCTTCCTGTCGATGAAGCAAAGGCTCTGGGGGCGATGGCCCTGTTTGGCGAAAAGTATGGGGACACGGTTCGCATGGTCGACATTGGTGGTCCGTGGTCACGCGAGTTGTGCGCTGGTACCCACGTTGCGCGTTCCGCTCAGATCGGCGTGGTGACGGTGCTCGGCGAGTCGTCGGTGAGTTCGACTGCGCGGAGAATTGAAGCCCTCGTGGGAGCGGCGGCTGTGGAGAATTTCTCGGTAGAGAAGGCACTCATTCGCAGGCTCACCAGCATGCTCAAGACCCCCCGAGAGGACGTTCCGGCTCGTGTGGAAGAGCTCGTTCAGCAGGTCAAGACCCTCGAAAAGAAGGTTGCTGAGGCTGGGGCGGCTGGCTTGCAGTCCATGGTGCCAGATCTGGTGTCCCGCCTTCGCGATGCTGCCGTCGGATCGGTAGTGTCCGAGGTGCAAGGGTTACACAGCGCTGATGACCTCAGGACATTGACCACTGCGGTGTCGAGAGCTCTAGGCGAGACCCCTCACGTGGTCGCTCTGGGCGCTCTGATAGAGGGGCGAGGCACTGTCGTGGTCGCTGCGTCGCCGGGAGCTGTGCAGCGCGGAGCTCACGCCGGAGACTTGGTGAAAACAGCCTCCGCCGCCATGGGTGGTGGTGGCGGTGGAAAGCCCCAACTGGCTCAGGGTGGGGGACCGGAGGGTTCCGCCCTCGCGGAGGCTTTGCTGGACATCCAGAACGCAGTGGATTCTCTGTTGTGAGGCGTGGTCCGCGCCTGGGTATCGACGTCGGGAAGGTCCGAGTGGGTGTCGCGCGGAGTGACCCTGATGGGCTGCTTGCAGTCCCTGTCGAGACTGTGGCCCGACCCGATGCGCTCTCCGGGATTGTTGAGTTGGTGAAGGAGATTGCACCACTCGAAGTGATTGTGGGGCTTCCTCTTGGATTGACCGGTGCGGATACCGCATCCACCGAAGATGCGCGTGCTTTCGCCACAGAGCTTGCGGCGCTGGTCGATGTGCCGGTGCGTCTGGTCGACGAACGATTGTCCACGGTCCAAGCACAATCGGAGCTGCGAGCGGCGGGACGGTCCCAGAAGAATCAGCGCGGAGTGGTGGACCAAGCAGCCGCTGTTATCCTTTTGCAACATGCGCTTGATAGCGAGCGGTCTCAGGGGGTGGAACCGGGGCATCGTATTGATGTGAGCGGTAAGTGAGATGGCTGACGACTCGGACTTTGACCGGATTTTTAACACCCTTCCCGGGGAGAAACCGGATGCCCCACCGCTTCGTCCGCGGAACCAACCGCCGACGCCAAGACGCCGTCAAGCTGGCGGATGGGGTAAGCGCATCTTCGCTGGAGTCGCCCTCGCGATACTGGTTCTCTCTGGAACCGGAATCTGGCTCTTGTGGAACGAGTACGGCACACGGATCATCGACTACTTCGCCCAGGAAGAGGTCGCCAATTTCGAAGGTGGGGGTGCAGAACCTTCCATAGAAATTGTGGTGAACCCGGGAGATATCGGAGAAACAGTGGCGAGAAATCTGGCAGAGGCCGGGGTCACCGCGTCGTTCGAGGCGGTTTATGAAATCCTCCTGCAGGACGCCACTATTACGTTCCAACCGGGGACGTATCGTCTTCTGACGGGGATGTCTGCAGACAGTGCCATTGCCGCGCTGCGCGACCCCAATAATCGCGTGCAAATTGAGATTCTGATCACAGAGGGGGTGACTCTTCAGCGTGCGCTGGAAATCATCTCTGAAGAGGCTTCGCTGTCGCTGGACTCGCTTACCGAGGCTGTGGCTGATCCGACAATCTACGGCATCAATCCACCGACCGGGAGCTTGGAGGGATATCTGTTCCCGGCGACCTACACGTTCGAACCCGGTGCCACGGCGGGTGACATTGTCGCTCGAATGGTGGAAGAAATGAAAGACCGTCTGGAATCTGCGGGAGTCGCTGAGGAAGATTGGCACGAGACGCTCACTCTCGCGGCCCTCATCCAACGGGAGGCACGCTTCGAAGATGACTTCTACCGCGTCTCTCGGGTGTTCACCAACCGGCTCGACGTCTCAATGCCCCTGCAGTCCGATGCCACCATCACGTACTGGACGGGTAAGTATGACAGTGTCGGCACCAGTGACGCTGACCGCGCAGACGAGGGTAACCCTTACAACACATACGTCCGCACTGGGTTACCAGCCGGTCCCATCTCTTTGCCCGGTGAATTAGCAATCGACGCCGCCTTGAACCCTGTCGAGGGGGAATGGTTGTACTTTGTCGCAGTCGACTTACGCACAGGTGAAACAATTTTCTCCGAGACCTACGCCCAGCATTTGCGAGCAGTAGAACAGTGGCTCTCGTGGTGTAGGGAGAGTGAAGAGAATGGCGCCTACTGCTGAGAAGGATTTCGAGGTGTGGGGTGATCCGATCGAGCATTCCCTCTCCCCGACCCTCCACCGTGCGGCGTATGCTGCTCTGGGGCGAAACTGGTCCTATCACACCCGCGTCGTCACCAAGGAGCTGATTTCTCCCGCATGGGTCGGGGCAGGCGCTCGCCTCGGTGGAATATCCCTCACCATGCCCTTAAAGGAACGCATCTTGGATTTGGTGGCGCTTCGTGACCCCATCGTGGATGTTCTGCTGTGCGCCAACACGGTGTATCGCTCAGGACCTGCACTCTTGCTGTCCAATACCGATTCATTCGGCGTCGAGAAGGCGCTTGAAAGATTCGGCGTCGAGGCACAAACCGCATGGATTTTGGGTGCCGGTGCGACCTCGAGGTCGGTTGCTCATGCACTCGCGACGAGAGGTGTCGAAGAGATTGTCCTGTGTGCGCGAGACACGGAAAGAGCCGGGAGGTCGGCCCACATCGTTAGGGAGTCGGGACTGAACGTGAGCGTTGTCCCCTTCACCGACCTCGACCAGCTGTCGGAGCCTGATCTTGTCGCATCAACCCTTCCTGGGGATGTGGAGGAATTCCCCAAGATTCCCCCCTCGGTTGTGGCATCAGCGTCCCTCTTCGATGTCGCATACTCGCCCTGGCCCTCGCACTACGCACAGGTATGGAGCGAGTCCTCAGGTCAGGTCGTCTCCGGACTGTGGATGCTGGCATACCAAGCACTGGCGCAGGTGAGACTTTTCGTGCACTGCGATGCCCTCCAATCCCTCCCGGACGAAGACCGCGTCTTTGACGCCATGCTCGACGCGGTAGGTCTTCCCTCGGGGTAGGAAGCCCCTCGATCCATGGGAGAATAGAACAATGCTTCGATGGATGACGGCGGGCGAATCTCACGGCCCTGAATTGGTCGGTGTGCTGGAAGGCTTGCCGGCTGGCGTTCCGCTGCTCATCGAGAACATTCAAGACGATCTCGCGCGCAGGAGGCTTGGATACGGCCGGGGCGCCAGGATGAAGTTTGAGGCTGACGAGGTCAGTTTCTCCGGCGGTGTTCGACACGGACTGACCCAAGGTGGCCCCATCGCGCTCCGCGTGGCCAATACAGAGTGGCCCAAGTGGGAAACGGTGATGAGTCCCCACCCGGTGGACGAGTCAGAGCTCCAGGGTGGTCGGGCAGCTGCGCTCACCAGGCCCAGGCCCGGTCACGCCGACCTTGCCGGAATGCAGAAGTACGGCTTCGACGATTCCCGCCCAGTGCTCGAGCGGGCCAGTGCGAGAGAAACCGCAGCCAGAGTCGCGTTGGGCGCGGTAGCGAGGTGTTTTCTGGCGGAGTTGGGCATTTCGGTTCTCTCTCACACGGTTGCGATTGGACCCATCAGTGTGCCCGAGGATGCCGCGATTCCTGGCCCCGAGGACATTACTCGTCTTGACGAGGACCCCCTGCGCTGCGCCCACGCGGAGACATCGGCTGCAATGGTCGCTGAGGTTGACCAGGCACACAAGGACGGTGACACCCTCGGTGGTGTGGTCGAGGTCGTAGTCAGGGGGCTACCTCCGGGTCTTGGCTCCTATGTTCACTGGGATCGACGGCTCGATTCTCGTCTGGCTGGCGCCCTCATGGGAATCCAGGCCATCAAGGGTGTCGAAGTCGGCGATGGCTTCACGACGACCAGGCGGCGCGGGTCCGAAGCTCATGACGAGATTGTGAACGACGGTGATGGGGTGCAGCGGGTAAGCGAACGCGCTGGAGGGATTGAGGGTGGAATGACCACCGGCGGACCCCTCCGGGTTCGGGCCGGTATGAAGCCCATATCGACCGTTCCAAGAGCTCTTCGAACGATTGATACAGCGTCAGGAGAAGAGGCAGTAGCGCACCACCAGAGATCGGATGTCTGTGCGGTCCCAGCCGCTGGAATTGTGGCGGAAGCCATGGTGATGCTTGTCGTAGCGGATGCCATCGTCGAGAAATTCGGTGGCGACTCAGTGGCCGAGGTGCAGCGCAATCTCCGGTCCTACCTGGAGAGTATCCCCGACACCATTCGACCCCACTCCTCGTGAGCACGAAGCCTCTGGTCGTGCTGGTGGGACCGCCCGCTGCTGGAAAAAGTCGTGTTGCGAAACGTTTGGGAAGAATCTTTGATGTCGCAGTGGTCGACACGGATAAGGTGATCTCCTCTCGGTGGGGCCCTATTCCCGACATTTTCGAAGCTGAAGGGGAGCAGTTTTTCCGTGAGAAGGAGCGTGACGCCGTAGAGGAGGCGCTCAGGGCCTCGGGGGTTGTGTCGCTCGGAGGTGGCGCCGTGCTTAACCCTGACACCAGGCGTGATCTTGATGAGCACCGTGTGGCGCTGATTACCATCGACGCGGAGAGTGTTGCGGGGCGACTCGATAACGACAAGCGCCCCCTGTTGAAGGGTGGGCTTGACTCTTGGAAAGAACTTGTCGCGTCCCGTCAAGAGTTCTATGCCGCCGTGGCGAATCGGGAATTTGACGCATCGTGCCGCACAGTCGATAGCCTCACGGAAGACATTGCGTCGTGGATTCGGGAGGATGCGGGACTATGAAGCACACCATCACGGTGAGTAACGCCTCCCAAGGTGATTACCCCGTTGTTGTGGGCCCCGGCGCGATGGCGGACATCCCTCAGCACATTCCGGGCGATGCGAAAAAGCTCCTGATTATTCATGCTCCTGCGCTGTTCCGTATTGCCGAACAGATGAAAGAGGATTTGAGCGGAGAACGGGAAGTGTTCCTCGCCGAGGTACCTGATGCCGAAGCTGCCAAACGGGTGGAGGTTGCGGCGTTCTGCTGGGGAATCCTTGGGCAACTCGACTTCCAGCGCAACGACGCCATACTCGGACTCGGCGGCGGAGCAACGACGGATCTCGCGGGTTTCGTCGCGGCTGCGTGGCTTCGAGGTGTCGCCCTCATTCAAGTTCCCACCACCGTCCTCGCCATGGTGGACGCCGCTGTCGGAGGGAAAACAGGAGTCAACACCCAGGAGGGTAAGAACCTTGTCGGGGTCTTTTATTCGCCTCGGGCCGTGATTGCCGATACCGATGTTCTCGCTGGCCTCGGTGACAACGAGGTGAAAGCCGGCATGGCGGAGGTCGTGAAGTGTGGCTTCATCTCAGACCCCACCATTCTCGATGTGATTGAGGCAAATCCCGAGGAGGCAATAGATACTGGGTCTGAGGTGTTTGTTGATCTCGTGAGGAGAGCAGTTGCGGTCAAAGCCGCTGTCGTTGGTGATGACTTCCGGGAATCAGGGTTGCGCGAGATTCTCAATTACGGACACACCCTCGGTCACGCCATCGAGCACGCCGAGCGCTACCAATGGCGCCACGGTGCGGCGATTTCGATCGGGATGGTGTTCGCTGCCGAGCTCTCCCGCATAGTTGCCAATCTGAGCGATGAAGACGTGGAGCGCCATCGAAGAATTCTGGGGTCACTGGGTCTTCCGCTGGATTATCCGCAGGGTAGATGGAGAACTCTTCTTGCCACCATGCAAAAAGATAAGAAAGCCAGGGGAGGCGTTGTCCGGTTCGTGGTTCTGGATGCGCCCGGAAAACCTCGCGTCTTGGCCATCCCGGACGAGTCCGTTCTTTTTGCCGCCTATCAAGAGCTTGGCACCAGCGACAGCTAGGCTTGGAGCATGAAAACCGTTCTGGTCCTCAACGGGCCCAATTTGAGCCGTCTCGGGTCGAGAGAACCTGAGATTTATGGTTCAGAGACTCTGGGCGATATTGAGAAGGGTCTGAGGGAGCGCCTTCCTGATGGCGTAGCGCTCGACTTTCGGCAGAGCGATGATGAGGCAACCCTGATTGGGTGGCTTCATGAGGCTGCAGATGCAACAACACCCGTTCTCTTCAACCCGGCGGCTTTCACTCACTACTCCTACGCGCTTCGAGACGCGTGCCAGATTGTTACCGACGCTGGGGTGGTCATCATCGAGGTGCACTTGTCCAACCCACACGCGAGGGAGACTTTCCGACACACTTCCGTGATTTCTGGGGCTGTTAGTGGCGTTATCGCGGGTTTTGGCGCTCAGTCTTACCATCTCGCCCTATCTCGAATCCTGACCCTTCCAGAGAGGAACTGACGTGGCAACTACAAACGACATCAAGAACGGAAGTGTTCTCAACTTGGAGGGCCAACTCTGGGCCGTCGTGGAGTTTCAACACGTCAAGCCTGGCAAGGGCGGCGCTTTTGTGCGCACGAAGATGAAGAATGTGAGATCCGGAAAAGTTGTCGACAAGACGTTCAATGCCGGGACAAAAATCGATTTCGCAGTTGTTGACCGGCGCGATTACACGTTCCTCTATCAAGACGGCGCGGACTACGTATTCATGGATCAAACCGATTATGACCAGGTGACGGTGCCGGGAGCGGTCGTGGGAGAGGCCGCAAACTTCATGCTCTCCAACCAGGCGGCGACCATCGCCATGCACGACGGTGAGCCCCTGTACGTCGACCTTCCCGCTTCGGTTGTGTTGGAGATCACCTACAGCGAGCCGGGTCTTCAAGGTGACCGTTCGACCGGGGGGACAAAACCAGCAACACTCGAAACTGGATACGAGATTCAAGTGCCGCTCTTTGTCGAGCAAGGCACGAAGGTCAAGGTCGATACCAGAACCGGAGAATACCTCGGGCGAGTGTCTGACGAGTGAGCGCCCGCCACAAAGCCCGTAAACGCGCGCTCGAAATACTGTTCAGCGCGGATGTCAGCGGACAACCACTTGTCGATGCCCTCGAGGCTGCAACACTGCGGGCTGCGGGTGAGCCCGAACGGTCCTCAAGCTGGGGTTACGCGGAGGAAATACTTCGAGGCATCATCTCGCAGGGAAACGCCATCGACGGTGTACTGCGGGATACTTCTCAGTCGTGGCCGCTTGAGCGTATGCCTGCCGTTGATCGCGCCGTGCTGAGGATTGCGACCTGGGAAATCGTACACAACCCTGACGTTCCCTCCGCCGTGGCCATTTCTGAGGCAGCCGAGCTCGTCAATGAGTTGAGTACGGACTCATCCGCGTCGTTCGTGCACGGGATTCTGGCCACGATTGCCGAAAAAGCTGGCGAAGTATCCCCATAGCCCGCTCGACTGCGCTACTCTGTCGGGAGCAGACCTGCTTTAACCGGCGTCCCGTGAGGCGCGAAAGGAGGGCTCGATGGGTGCGCGTACCGTTCTCACAGGGTCAGACATCGAGAGGACCCTCCGTCGAATTGCCCACGAAATCGTCGAAGCGGTTCCGGAGTCTTCCCAGCTGGTGTTGCTCGGAATCCCCACCCGTGGGGCAGTCCTCGCTGGTCGTCTCTCGGTACTTATCGAGTCCATTACCGGGCATGCAGTGCCTCACGGTGACCTCGACGTCACCATGTTCCGGGATGACCTACAGCGCGGTGGCCACCGCACCCCAGCCCCCACGGTAGTTCCCGATGGGGGAATTGACGAGAAGGTATGTGTGCTGGTCGATGATGTGTTGTTCTCCGGTCGCACGGTACGAGCTGCACTCGATGCCCTCACAGCCCTCGGGCGGCCCCACGCAGTGAAACTGGCGGTGCTCGTGGACAGAGGTCATCGCGAACTGCCCATACGCGCTGATCACGTAGGGAAGAACCTTCCTTCCGCGTTGGATGAGCGCATCACCGTTCAACTCCACGAAACTGACGGTATCGAGCACGTGCAGGTGGTGTCATGAAACATCTTCTGGACACGACAACCCTGGACCGCGAACAGGCAGTACGACTGCTCGATACGGCTGCAGAATTCTCGGACGTGGCCAACCGAAGCATGCCGAAACTACCGACATTGCGCGGTGTCACCATGGTCAACTTGTTCTTCGAAGACTCCACGAGAACCCGCCTCTCGTTCGAGGCGGCAGCTAAGCGTTTGTCTGCTGATGTGATGACCTTCCAGGTGCAAGGCTCCAGCGTGTCCAAAGGCGAAAGCCTGAAGGACACGGCCCAAACGGTCGAAGCGATGGGCGCAGACATCATCGTGATGCGCCACCCGGCCTCGGGGGCTGCGCATCGTCTCGCGCATTCGGGGTGGGTGGAGGCATCCATTGTGAATGCCGGAGATGGGACCCATCAGCATCCGACCCAGGCCCTTCTGGATGCGGCCACCCTCCGCCATAGGTTTTCCCCAGACTCTCGCGGTGGCGACCTATCTGGCCTCCACGTCGCAATAGTGGGGGACATTGCTCATTCTCGGGTCGCACGGTCGAACGTGTCACTTCTGACCACGCTGGGAGCGAGAGTAACTGTTGTGGGTCCCACCGAGTTGATGCCCTCTGGGGTGGAGGACTGGCCGGTTGAGGTGATGTCGAATCTTGATGCTGTCATCGAGGGTGCGCCGGATGCCCTCATGATGTTGAGAATCCAACGTGAGCGCATCAAGGGTGAACACCAGCCCGCTTCCGGAGACTACGTGCGAAATTACTGCCTCACCACAGAAAGAGCCGACAGGCTTCCCTCCCACTCCCTGGTGATGCATCCAGGTCCGATGAATAGGGGAGTGGAGATCGCTTCCGACGTCGCCGATTCCCGGAGATCCGTCGTGCTGGAGCAGGTGCGACAGGGTGTAGCGGTCCGCATGGCGGTGTTATTCAACCTGTGGGGTGGTGAGAAATGACGTCGTATCTCATCAAGGGAGCCCGGCTCCTGGGTGAAAAGGGTTCCGATGTGGGAATCTCCGATGGTTCGTTCGTTGAGGCTTCACAGGTCGCAGGTCTCAAGAAGACGCGCGTCATTGATGCGGATGGTTTGGTAGCCCTTCCTGGACTGGTGGACCTTCATACGCACCTGCGCCAACCGGGTGGAGAACAGGCCGAAACTGTCCGCTCGGGGTCCCGAGCGGCAGCCCTAGGTGGCTACACCGCGGTTCACGCTATGGCGAACACGAACCCGGTCTCTGATACCGCCGACTTGGCGTCTGCGGTGGCGCGCTGGGGCGCTGAGGCCGGGTATGTAGAGGTGCGACCGGTGGGTGCCGTCACGAAGGGGCTGGAGGGACAAGAACTTGCTCCCCTCGGCGCGATGGCCCGTTCTGCGGCCCAGGTCCGCGTGTTTTCTGACGATGGGAGGTGCGTGCATGACTCGTCCCTGATGAGGCGAGCTCTCCAACAGGCGAGAAGCTTAGATGCCGTCATTGCACAGCACGCCCAAGACCCTGGGCTCACCGAGGGGGCACAAATGAATGATGGCCCTCTCGCGGCGATGCTGGGGTTGATAGGGTGGCCTGCGGTTGCCGAGGAGTCCATCATCGCGAGAGATGTTCTCCTCGCCGAGTCGGCGGGGGCCCGGTTGCACGTGTGCCACCTGTCGACGGCGGGCTCCATTGAGGTCATTCGGTGGGCGAAGGCTCGCGGTATTTCTGTGACTGCCGAGGTGACCCCTCACCACCTCTTGTTGACAGAGGACCTGGTGTCGAGTTTTGACCCTCTATTCAAAGTGAATCCTCCTCTCCGGCGAGAGGAAGATGTCCTTGCTCTCCGGGAGGCGGTCGCTTCGGGTGTCATTGATATCGTGGCCACCGATCACGCCCCACACCCCAGTGAGCTTAAGGACTGCAGCTTTCCCGAAGGTGCCTTTGGCATGCTTGGCCTAGAAACCGCATTGCCCGTGGTGTTGAGCACACTGGTGAATCCGGGAATGGTCAGACTGAAAGATGTTGCTCGTTTTATGTCCACCACCCCTGCCGCTATCGGTCGTCTTGACGGGTATTCCTCACCCTGTGGTGTGGGCGAGCCTGCTCACATGACCCTTGTCGACCCCACCGCGGCGACAGGAGAGCCCCGAGGAAGCTTGAGCCACAACAACCCTTATCGCGGTCGGGCGCTCGAGGGCCGAGTGGTCCACACGATGTATCGGGGAAACCTCACCGTGGCGGAGGGAGAGCTCGTCGAGCGGCCAGAGGTGAATGCATGACTCAAGAGTTCGCAGCAGTCATCATGATCGCTCTCGCTGGAGTCCTGTTGGGACTCGCGTGGTGGGGCTGGAGAAATCGCACACAGAGATTCCGCCACCTCGAGGGTTCACTGGTTCGCGCAGTCCCCACGTCGTCCTCACTTCTCGATTTCTCTGGACTGTACGTCGCGACGACTGTCGCAGACCAACCAATGAATCGGATTCCGGTCGGGCCCCTGGCCTTTCGCGCCAAAGCGCACTTTTCAGTGCACCCGGAAGGAGTCGTGGTGAGTCCTCAAGGCGAATCGTCGGTGCTCCTTGACTCATCAGGTGGACTCAAGGCAGGCAAAGCCACGTGGACGATTGATCGAGTCGTCGAGCCAGATGGTCTCGTGATGATTCGCTGGGACTGGGGTGGAACGGGAGTCGATAGTTATGTGCGTATTGTCGAGAGTGATGCGGCGACCGTCATTAAGGCCATCAATTCTGTGGGAGGACAAGCGACGTGACACGTGAGCGCGCGGTACTGGTGTTAGAGGACGGCAGTCGTTTCGAGGGGTACGCATGGGGTGCTAAGGGACAAACCCTTGGCGAGGTGGTCTTTTCCACGGGGATGACCGGTTATCAAGAAACCTTGACCGACCCCAGTTACGCGGGACAGATCGTGGTGATGACCGCTCCCCACATCGGAAACACGGGCATGAATGACGAGGACCCCGAATCGAGAAGGATTTGGGTTGACGGCCTTGTAGTGCGTGACCCCGCCAGACGACCGTCCAACTACCGATCGACGCGAAGCCTCGAGGATGATCTCATCGCGGACGGAATTATTGGCATCAGCGGGGTCGATACCCGTGCAATCACCCTCATCCTGCGTGAAGCCGGGGTGATGCGAGGGGGAATCTTCAGTGGGGACAGCGCAGAGTGGGCTGCCAAAGATCAGCTCAGCGCCGTTCGGTCCAGCGGAGCCATGGCCGGTAAGAACTTGTCCGACCAGGTCAGTGTTCAGGAGATGAGGGTTGTTCCGGCGGTGGGGCCATCTTTGGGCCGTCTCGCCGTGTTGGACCTTGGTGTGAAGGAATCCACACTCCATCACCTGGCTGCGCGCGGTTTTGACGTTCACGTTTTGCCCACTTTTGTGAGCTATGAGGAAGTCGTTTCGCTCGACCCTGTCGCGCTCTTCTACTCGAATGGTCCTGGGGATCCGGCGGCCAGCGACCACCATGTTCAACTCCTCCAGAAAGCTCTGGGGGACAAGTTGCCTTTCTTTGGTATCTGCTTTGGCAACCAACTCCTGGGCAGGGCGCTCGGGTTTGGAACCTACAAGCTCAAATATGGCCATCGGGGAATTAACCAACCCGTGGTCAATCGAGTGACCGGCAAGGTGGAAATCACGGCGCAAAACCATGGCTTTGCGGTCGAGGCACCACGAGAGGGTGTGGTGGACTCACCGGCAGGTTTCGGCAGAGTGCAGGTAAGTCATGTGAGTTTGAACGACGATGTTGTCGAGGGACTCACCGCGCTCGACGTTCCGGCGTTCTCGGTGCAGTACCACCCCGAGGCGGCAGCGGGCCCCCACGATTCCACCTATTTGTTTGACCGTTTTCGTGAGCTCGTCGAAGACAACCTTCAGAGCCGAGCAGAGGGGAGCCGGTAGTGCCCAAGCGCGACGACATTCAGAGCGTCTTGGTGATCGGCTCGGGACCCATCGTCATTGGCCAAGCTGCCGAGTTTGACTATTCGGGAACCCAGGCATGCCGGGTGCTTCGCGATGAGGGAATCCGGGTGATCCTGGTGAACTCGAATCCTGCGACGATCATGACGGACCCGGGTTTCGCCGACCAAACCTACGTCGAACCCATCACCACTCCGGTCCTCGAAGCCATCATCGGGAAGGAAAAACCCGACGCGATTCTCCCGACCTTGGGCGGACAGACCGCTCTGAATGCTGCCATGGCGCTCCACACCGAGGGGATTCTTGCAAAGTACGGGGTCGAACTCATTGGAGCGTCCTTTGAGGCGATTCAGAGGGGGGAAGACCGCCAG
>JAYOYJ010000018.1:0-20135 GCA_038153485.1 Pontimonas sp.
TAAAAGGTGAAGCCCAAATCTGCTGCTTTTTCAAGCTGCCGCTTCAACACGTATCGAGGATCCGTGACCGCCGGCTGACCGTCGGGGGTCGTGATGTCGCAAAACATGCGCGCAGTCGGATCAATTTCGCCGCGCCAGGGAAGAATCTGAAAAGTAGGGGGGTCGGGGTGAGCCAACACATCGGCTTCAAACGCCCGGGTGAAGCCCTCGATAGAGGATCCATCGATACCTAGACCCTCGGCGAAGGCACCCTCAATTTCGGCCGGTGCGACAGCGACCATTTTGAGTGTGCCCACCACATCGGTAAACCACAGGCGAATGAACTTCACTCCGCGCTCTTCGATTGTGCGCAGAACAAAATCGCGTTGTTTATCCATCACATTTCCTTTGCACCCATGAGGAGGGGCTAAAACCCTGCCATTAGGCTACTTGGTATGCCCCGTCTTCGCTTGGCCTTGGCCCAAACTAACCCGATTGTGGGCGACCGGGCGCACAATGTCGAGCGCCTTCTCGAGCTCGCCACAGAGGCCTATGACCACGGCGCTCAGGTGGTCCTGACGGGAGAACTCGCTCTCACGGGATATCCGATCGAAGATCTGGCGCTTCGGAACAATTTCCTGGACATTTCCCGTCAATCACTTGCCAATTTTGCGACCACCCTGCAATCCCAGGGCATGGGCGATATGGCGGTTGTCGTGGGACACCCGGATGGACCCTTCAGCGTCGATGATTCTGCGACGACACTCCATCACCCTGCGCGAGCACAGAACTGTGCCTCAGTGCTGGTCGGGGGCAAAATCGTTGCCACTTATGCCAAACACCACTTGCCCAACTACGCGGTGTTTGATGAATTTCGCACGTTCGTCCCTGGCGACCAGGGGCTGATTATCCGCGCGGGCGGCACCGATCTCGGGGTGGTGATCTGCGAGGATCTCTGGCGCTCCGACGGGCCTATCGCCAGGCTCACCGGGTACCCGTTGGGAGCCCTATTGGTGCCTAACGCTTCGCCCTTTGAGCGGGACAAGGACGAGGTTAGAGAACCACTGGTCGTCACCCGCGCACAAGACATGAACACTCACGTCGCGTATGTGAACCTGGTGGGTGGTCAAGATGACCTCGTTTTCGATGGTGACAGCATGGTGGTCGACCCTTCAGGGAACAGGGTGTCGTGGGGTGCCAGGTTTGACGAAGATCTCATCATCCAAGACCTAGAGCTCCCCAGCTCGACTCCTTCAGCCCCGCTTCCTCCCCAGACGGTGCTCTGTGAGGTGTCCGTGCGGGAACCAGGCGTCAGCCCACTCCCCGCGCGCGAGCGTCCCCTGGAGGACGACACCGCCCTGCTATGGCAGGCGTTGGTGACGGGAACCAGAGATTACGTGGAAAAGAACGGTTTCCCCTCGGTCATTCTGGGGCTCTCCGGGGGCATCGACTCGGCCGTGTGCGCCACGATCGCCGTGGATGCGCTCGGAGCATCCCGCGTCTACGGCGTGAGTCTCCCCAGCAACCACTCCAGTGAGCATTCACTCTCCGACGCGGAGGGTCTCGCCACGGCCCAAGGGATTTCCTACCGTGTGGAGCCCATTAAGCCCGTCGTTGATGTTCTTGACTCGCAACTCGAGCTCGCTGGGCTGGCAGCTGAAAACGTCCAAGCTCGAGCCAGGGCGATCATTCTGATGGCACTGTCCAATAAGGTGGGGCACCTCGTCCTGACTACGGGCAATAAATCAGAACTGGCGGTCGGGTACTCGACCATCTATGGGGACTCCGTAGGTGGCTTTGCCCCGATCAAAGATGTACCCAAAACCTTGGTCTGGGAGTTAGCACGCTGGCGGAACGCCGAAGCCCTCCGACAGGGGCAGCAACCCCCTATACCTGTCAATTCCATCGAGAAGCCCCCCAGCGCTGAGCTACGTCCCGATCAAACCGACCAGGACAGCTTGCCGGACTATGAGGTTCTCGACGAGATTCTCGAGCTCCTCATCGTGCAAGGCCTCGATGTCCCACAAATATGCGAGAAAGGCTATGACAAGGCTCTCGTGGAAGACATCGTGGGACTCGTGTCTAGGGCCGAGTGGAAACGCCGCCAGGGCGCTATCGGGCCGCGTATTTCCAGCGTCGCCTTTGGTCGCGACCGGAGGCTCCCCATCACCAGTCGACCCACCCCTTACACGGGCTAGCGATAGGCTCACACGCATGACTGACGCACCCAAGAAGGTCCGAGTTCGACACTTTGCCCAGGCAAAAGCAGCCGGTATTCGGATTACCGGTCTCACCAGTTACGACTTTCTCACGGCGGGAATCTTCGATTCCGCCGGTGTCGACTTCCTCCTTGTTGGGGATTCCGCGGCAAACGTGGTCTTTGGTTACGACACCACTGTCCCTGTCACCATTGACGAGTTGATTCCCCTGTGTAAAGGGGTGGTGCGCGCTGCAAAACGAGCACTCGTCGTTGCGGATCTGCCGTTTGGGTCGTATGAGGCCAATCCCGATGACGCACTCCATACCGCGGTGCGGTTCATGAAGGAATCTGGAGTTCACGCGGTCAAACTCGAAGGTGGCGAGCGATCCGCAACCAGCATTGAGCGCATCGTGGGAGCCGGAGTGCCAGTGATGGGCCATATCGGGTTCACGCCGCAGTCGGAGCATGGCCTCGGAGGTCACGTCGTCCAGGGCAAAGGCTCGGGGCGCGAACAGCTCATGAAGGATGCTCTTGCGGTCGAAAAAGCCGGTGCGTTTGCCGTGGTCATCGAGATGGTGCCCGAAGAGGTGGCCAAAGAAGTGTCCGAAGCGCTCACCATTCCCACGATTGGTATCGGCGCTGGTGCCCACACTGATGGGCAGATCTTGGTCTGGACTGACCTTGCCGGCCTCTCGACGTCTCGTGTTCCCAAATTTGTAAAGCAGTATGCGAGCCTCGAAAAGGACTTACACAGCGCAGTGACGACCTGGATTAAGGAAATTGGCGAAGGATCCTTTCCCGGTCCCGAGCACAGCTTCCAGGAAGACTAGGAGTCTTTCTCCTCGTCTTCCCACGCTTGAGCGCGCTCCCTAGCAATCTCGGGGGCTCGAAGCGCCTCTTCGCGGGTGGCAAACGGCCCATCACGGTGCAAACCAAGGGACTTGCGACCCTGCTCCACCTCGCCGGTTTTGTGGTTGTACCACCACTGCTCTTGGTCGGCCATCTTCCTCCCCCTGTTTAGACTGGAGTGGTGCCTCGAGACTCAGCCAGACACCTGATTCCAGGAACTGTGGGCCCCACAAGGCAAGTCCCCTCCTCTATCGTTGCACCTCACTACGTCGGCCTGAAATCACCGCGGGAACACGAGGGTGACGATGTGTATACAGAGGAACAAATTGAGCTCATTCGGGCAGCCGGAAAGATTGCCGCGGGCGCGCTCGAGGCCGCCGGTGCCGCCGTCAAACCAGGGGTTCGCACCGACGAACTCGATGCGATTGCGCATGATTACGTGATTTCCCACGGGGCTTACCCTTCGACACTCGGGTATCGCGGTTACCCCAAATCGTGTTGCACCTCTCTCAACGAGGTGATTTGCCATGGAATCCCCGATGACACCGTCATCCAGGAGGGTGACCTGGTTAATATCGATATCACCGCCTTCAAAGACGGTATGCACGGGGATTTGAATAAGACGTTCATCGCCGGGGAACCAGCCGAGGACGCCGCATTGCTCGTCGAGCGCACCGAAGAGGCTCTTCGCCGAGGCATCAAAGCAGTAGCTCCGGGTCGACAAATCAATGTCATTGGAAAAGCCATCGAGGCCTACGCCAGTCGTTTTGGCTACGGCGTGGTGCGAGACTTCACGGGCCACGGAGTGGGCTCGTCCTTTCACTCTGGTCTCATCATCCCCCACTACGACGCCGCTCCCCTGTTTGACCAACTTCTGGTGCCGGGAATGGTATTCACCATCGAACCGATGCTGACGATGGGCACCGTCCACTGGGATATGTGGGATGACGGGTGGACCGTCACCACGAAAGACAAATCCCTATCAGCACAGTTTGAGCACACTCTCGTGGTCACCGAATCAGGCGCGGAAATCCTCACACTCCCATGACCACAGCAATCGGCATCGACATTGGGGGCACCGGCATCAAGGGAGGCCGGGTCGACCTCATATCAGGAGAGCTGGTATCGGAGCGGATCAAATACGCCACCCCGGAAGGAGGTCACCCGGGCGATGTCCTCGATGTCGTGGAGCAGATCCTTGGCGACCTGGACTCTAGTTCGGACGATCACACCGGAGTGTGCTTTCCGGCCGTCGTGACACACGGCGTGACGCGGTCGGCTGCGAATGTTTCTGCGGACTGGATCGATTTTCCTGCCACGTCAACGTTTGGTGAGTCGTTGGGTCGCGATGTCCATTTTGTGAATGACGCTGACGCGGCGGGAGTCGCGGAAGCCCAGTATGGTGCGGCAGCTGGAGTGCCGGGGCTTGTTATCGTGCTGACTCTTGGCACCGGGATCGGTAGTGCGTTCTTGATGGATGGACAGCTTGTTCCCAACACGGAACTGGGCCATATGGAGCTCGACGGAGTCGATGCGGAGAAACGCGCCTCCAACGCCGCGAGGGAGCGCGAAGGACTCGATTTCGAAACATGGGGGCGTCGCGTCAATCGCTTCCTCCACCATGTGGAGAAGCTTTTTAGCCCCGATCTCTTCTTGATTGGAGGCGGAGTATCGAAAGAGCACGAGGAGTTCTTCCCGTTCTTTGACGTCTCGACCGAGGTCAAGCCAGCAGCCCTTCTCAACAATGCGGGAATTGTCGGTGCCGCCTATCTGGCGGGGAACTCGTTGCTCGACTAACTCCCCTCCACCTCTGCAACAACGAACGGGGTAAACGTATCAAGGTGGCGCTGTTCCACCAGTGCTTCCACTCGGGTACCGCCCTCCTCGTAACTACTCGATGTCACCACGGCATCGTCGTGGAGAAGCGCAACGAGATCTCCTCGCTTGAAAGGAATGAGGACAGTGAGGGGAATGGTGGGGCCAGGAAGTGTCCGATCGATTTCCTCGAGAAGGCGAGCAACGCCCTCCCCCGTGGCAGCGGAGACAAACAGGGCACGGGGTTCGAGGCCACGAAGCATCATGGTCGTGCCAGGGCTCACCTTGTCCACCTTGTTGAACACCACAATTTCAGGGATGTCTCGTGCCCCCACGTCGGCCATTACTTCCCTGACAGTCTGAAGCTGCGCTCCGGGATCCGGATGGGTGGCATCGACGACATGGACAATCACGTCGGCACCTGCGACCTCTTCCAGAGTGGAGCGAAAAGCTTCCACGAGCTCGTGCGGAAGCGCTCGGACGAATCCAACCGTGTCGGTTAGCGTGAATGCTCGACCGCTGGGTGTCGTGGCCTTGCGCACCGTGGCATCCAGTGTGGCAAATAGTGCGTCCTCCACGAGCACTCCCGCACCGGTCAACCGATTGAGCAACGACGACTTCCCCGCGTTCGTGTAGCCGGCAATGGCAACACTAGGGATTCCGGTGCGGCGACGATTCGCTCGTTTTGTCTCGCGCGACGGGCCAAAGGACTTGATCTGAGCCCGAAGCTTCGCCATGCGTGTGTTGATACGGCGACGATCGAGCTCGATCTTCGTCTCACCGGGTCCACGGCTTCCCATTCCCGCTCCCGCGCCACCGACTTGACCACCAGCTTGGCGGCTCATCGACTCACCCCACCCACGAAGGCGAGGCAGCAGGTACTGCAGTTGGGCAAGCTCCACCTGCGCTTTACCCTCTCTGGTCTTCGCGTGTTGCGAAAAAATATCGAGGATAACGGCGGTCCGATCAATGACCTTTACCTTCACGACGTCCTCTAAAGCCCTGCGCTGAGAGGGAGCAAGTTCGGTATCCGCGACGACGGTGTCAGCCCTCACTTCGGCCACAAGGCGTGCGAGCTCCTGGGCCTTCCCTTTGCCGAGATAGGTGGAGGGATCCGGGTGTGGAAGGCGTTGGATAACCCCCTCAAGAACTTGGGCCCCCGCCGTTTCACACAGTGCAGCTAACTCTGTGAGGGAATTTTCCGCTTCGATTGCCGTGCCCTGCGAATACACCCCGATGAGCACCACCTTCTCCAGTCTGAGTTCTCGATACTCGACCTCTGTGACATCTTCGAGCTCTGTGGAGAGTCCACTGACTCTACGCAATCCTTGGCGCTGCTCTAGGTCGAGTTCACCCGAGGTCACATCGCGCAGTGGAGACCGAGCTGGACCAGTATCACCACCAAAGACTCGTACCCGGGCGCTCGGTTCGCTCTCCTGAGCGAGGATGCGATCAAGGGGATCAGGGGTTTCTGGCATTGCTCTAAGGGTACGCCTCAATGCTGGATGGTAGCCCGAGTGGAGCGGAGCCTGTGCGATACCCTCGGGGCATGCGAAGCCCCTGGGACTACGTTCGCGGCGTACGAAACCCGCATGCTTTCCACGGCGAGAGAGTGACAAGCAAGTTCTTCGAGGGCTGGTACATCAAGCTTGTCTCGGAGGACTTATCGCAGCGATGGGCGGTCATTCCGGGAATTTTCCTCGGCCTCGATGGCCACACTCGCGAATCTTTCGTCCAAGTCCTGGACGGAAGCACGGGTCGATCGTGGTACCACCGCTTCCCGGTCGAAGAATTCACAGCGAGTAGTTCAGAATTTTCGGTTTCTGTCGGAGATAACCGGTTTTCTGCTCAGGGAGTGTCATTGAATCTGCCTGACTTGCGCGGAGAGGTGACGTTTACCTCAGCCTTGAACCCCTGGCCGGTAACCCTGAGGGAACCAGGAATTATGGGCTGGTACGGACTAGTTCCCTTCATGGAGTGCTTCCACGGCATCGTCTCCTTCGGCCATGGCCTAGAGGGGACCCTGGAAATTGAGGGAACCAGCCAGGACTTTGCTGGCGGGCGCGGCTACATCGAGAAAGACTGGGGGAAAGCGTTCCCCGAGGGCTACGTGTGGCTTCACTCCAACCATCTTGAGGGAGCACCCGATGCGTCCTTTATCGGGTCGGTCGCAATCATTCCCTGGATGGGTGGCGCTTTCAGGGGCTTTATTGCTGGCCTGCATCACTCCGGAAGATTGCACCGGTTCACTACGTATAACCGCACGAAAGAGCGACTTCTGGAGATCACCGACACCCATGTGCACTGGGAGCTAGAAGGCCCCGATGGTGTCCTTCGCATAGATGCTGAGCGAAGCGGTGGAGGCGCGCTCCACGCGCCTCTTCGCGAGGCCATGCACCAGCGAGTCGAAGAAACTCTCACCGCCACGATCCACCTGACCCACACCACTCCGGAGGGCCGGGTGGCACTCGATACTCTCGCCCAGGTCGGGGCCATGGAGGTCTATGGCGATACCGACAAACTTGTGGGTCTCTAGTCGCAACACCCTCCAGTGCCGAGAGTCACCGTCTCCACGTGAATGGCGTCGGGATAGTAACCCTCCGGATAAGTCGGGCACACAGCGGTGTAGCCCCCGCTCTCGCGAGCCAGAATCTGGCCTTCAAAACCCCGGGTAGTCATGTACTCTCTGGCTTCTTCCACGCTGGAGAAGGGTTTCGCACACTTCGTGTAGTTCCACTCACTCATCACGACCTCCTGAAATCGATAACGCCTTAGACCCGGTCGATATTCCCTACCGCTGGTCGTCGTCCCGCGCGAGCCTTTGGGAGATGTAAACCGGGATGAGTGAGAGGAGAATGACCACAGTTGCGACCACGTTGACCACGCTCGCTTGGTTGGGTCGCGCCATTTCCTTCAGAATCCACAGGGGCAAAGTGTCGACCCCTGGAGGAGCGGTAAAGATCGTGACGTACACCTCGTCAAAGCTCAGCGCGAAGGCGAGGAGCGCGCCCGCGATGAAGGATGAGCGGAATTGCGGGAAGGTCACCAAACGGAAGGTCTCCCAGAGGCCCGCCCCCAAGTCCATGGATGCTTCTTGAAGGCTCGGGTTCATCCTCTTCAGACGAGCAAACACGTTGTTGAAGACCATGACAATACAGAACGTCGCGTGGGACACGATAAGCCCGAAATACCCGATGTCTATTCCCAGCGGCGAGAGAAAGTTGGAGTAGGTGTTGGAAAAAGCAACGCCGGTGACAACGCCGGGGAGAGCGATCGGGAGCACCACCAGCAGATTTACTGTGCTCTTGCCAAAAAACTCGTAGCGATTGAGAGCGAACGCCACCAGGGTCCCCAGAATCGAGGCAATCACCATGGCAGCTGTCGCAACAATCACCGAGTTCAGCAGGGCGAGACGAATCGGCTCATAGTTGGCAGCAAATTCCCACCAATTCAGCGAGAAGTTCTCGATGGGCCATGAGGAGAGTTGTTGAGCGTTGAAACTGTTGATGATGACGACGAACAACGGGATGTACATAAAGGCCAGCACAAAGCCAACCACGGCAAATAGCCCGATTTTGGCCGTCCTCGACATCTGGAGCATGATCTACATCCTCTCCAGAGAACCGGTGCGCCTGGCCACCATGAGGTACATCACGACGAAGGCAATCGGCACCATAGAGAACGCCGCGGCTACGGGCGGGTTGAGGTTGATGTTCGAGGCGATAATGCTGCCGATCATTTGGGTTGCTCCCCCGGTAAATCTGGCAGCGAGGTAATCACCCAGGCTCAGCGAGAACGTGAACACCGATCCGGCAATAATGGCCGGCACAATCAAGGGCAAAACAACTCGGAAAATCGTGGTGAAAGATTTTGCGCCCATATCGGCTGAGGCATCAAAGAGGCTGTTCGGAATTTGCCGGATTGCCGTAAACACCGGCAGAGCCATGTAGGGGAACCACAGGTAGGTGAGCGTAATGATCGCGACCCACATATTGAATCCCGGGCTTTGAATTCCTATCGGCCCAAAAGCCCAGTTGATAAAGCCGTTTTCGGTGAATACCAGTCTCATGGCGAGGATTTTCACGAGGTACCCAGCCCACAGCGGAAGCGTTATCGCGACCGCGAGAAGATTCCGCATCAAGGGCGAGGCGATCTTGGCCATGTAAATACCCAGGGGCACTGCGAAAACAACCGAAATGGCCGTAACAGCGAGCGCCATCCCGAGCGTTCGCAGAGAAGTCGACAGATAAGCCGGCACGGCAATAATGCTGATGAAGTTCTCGAGGGTAAAGCCTGGACTCACACGCGAAGTGAATGGGTTGATAACCCAGAAGGCTGTGATGAGCAGCAGAAAAAGCGAGACGATATACACGCCGACAAGCCACGTCATCGGCAGGGCGAGAAGCCCAATGAGGCGAACCCTGGAGCGTTGAAACAGGTAGGTGGACATGGGGCGGGAGTGCTCCCTGGACCCTGACACGGCGGTGCTCACTGGAGCTCTCTTGTCGTCTGAGCATACACCCTGGGTTCTGTGGTGGGGCCAGAGGCCCGACCTCATCGAGGGTTTTATCCCTTAACCGTCAGCCAAGCGTTGGTCCAGTCTTGGAAACTGGTGCACTTGACGTCGGTGCGACCATCAACACACTGCTCAATGGGTGTGGTCCACGGCCAGACTTTGGAGAAGAACTCCTCGTCCTCGGCGGCGAACTCATCACAGTGAGCCTGTGCTTCGGCGCTGCTGGAGCAGAACGCGATGTTCGCTGGAGCCATACCGAAGTTCATGGCGATAGCACCATTCACATCAGCGCGGCTGGTGTAGTCCATCCATGCGTAGGCACAGTTGACGTTCGGGGTGGTGGAGCTCACCAACCAGGCGTCATACCAACCGGTGGATCCCTCAACGGGCAGGGTTGTCTTCAAGTTGTCGCTTGCCGCGAACTTACGAAGGACCTCCCACGAGGTTCCCACCACGGTGTTGCCACCCACGAAGGAGGTGATCTGCGCAACAGGGTCGGACCAGTACTCACCGATGATGGCGTTCTGCTGCTTGAGCAGGTCCACTGCGGCGGCGAGCTGGGTCTCATCCAGCGCGTAGGGGTTGTCGATACCGAGATCGGGGTTGTGGTACATCAGGTAGACGGCTGCGTCAGCAATGTAGATCGGTGCGTCATACGCGGTGATCTTGCCGGCGTAGGGGCTGTCAGACTCCCACACAACGTCCCAGCTCTCGGGGGCGCCACCGGTGACGTCCTCGTTGTACTGGAGAAGGTTTGCACCACGGCCAATCGGCACACCATAGGGCTTGCCGTTAACCGTGTCGTAGATCTGTCCCTTCATGCCCTCAGCGATGTCGTCGCTGAAGTTCGGAATCAAATCAATGTTCAATGGCTGCACATCGCCACCCACGATCAGGCGGAGAGCGGCGTCACCCGACGCGGACACGATGTCGTACTCACCGGTTCGCATCAAGGTCACCATCTCATCAGAGGTTCCCGCGACGCGAGGGTTCACGACACACCCGGTGTCAGCGGTGAACTGATCGGTCCAGGCAGGCTCCACGAAGCCTGACCAGTTCACGATGTTCAGTTCACCTTCGAACGAGCCAAGTTCCTCCACCATGGGGACGTCTGGCACATCGAGGGTGAGCTCACCGGTGCCCGAGCAGGCGCTCAGAACAACGGTTGATGCAGCAAATAGCGACAGCGCCGCTAATTTCTTGCCTCTCATCAATTTCCTTTCACCTGGCTTTCGCCAGCTCTATTGGGGAATTGTCGCAACATGGTCATTTCGCCATGTCGCGACAACTTTGTCGCCGGCCACAAAGGAGTCTTTGTGGCCCGGTAACTCTTCATTCAGCTGGGTGGAGATAATCCTGATCCCGGCTGGATTTTCGATAATCGTAATGGTGTTGGCCCCTGTGTAAGCGACCTCCACGACCTGTCCTTCGACACTCGAATGGTCCTTCGGTGGCTTGTGCCCAGCACCGTGCAACCGGATGCGCTCGGGTCGAATGTTGACTAGGTCGGAGCGACCCACAAGCGCCATAGCCTTTTCGCCATCGAGAAGGTTAGATACCCCAAGGAACCCTGCAACAAAGGCGGTTGCTGGTTTCTCATAGACGTCGTGGGGGGTTCCCAACTGTTCGATGCGGCCTGCGTTGAACACCGCGATGCGATCGCTCATCCGCATCGCCTCCTCTTGATCGTGAGTGACAAACACGAAGGTAATGCCGGCTTCACGTTGGATCGACTTCAGCTCCACCTGCATCTCCTCACGGAGCTGCTTGTCAAGGGCGCCCAATGGTTCATCGAGCAGAAGCACTTTGGGAGTGAGAACGAGTGCCCGCGCCAGCGCAATTCGTTGGCGCTGCCCACCAGAAAGCTGGTGAGGGAGCCGGTCAGCAACGTGGGAAAGCTTCACGCGATCGATTGCTTCGGAAGCTTGTTTCGCTCGCTCTGGCTTAGGAACCTTCCGCGTTCGCAGACCATACTCAACGTTCTCCTGGATGGTCATGTGGGGGAAGAGCGCGTAGTCCTGAAAAACCGTGTTGACGGTGCGATCAAAGGGAGCAAGTTCGGTGATGTTGTCACCATCAATCGAAATGGTGCCGGTGGTCACGGTCTCAAAGCCCGCAATCATTCTCAAGACCGTCGTTTTGCCCGACCCTGAGGGGCCCAGCATCGAGAAGAACTCTCCCGATTCGATGTCCAGATCGAGGTCATCTACCGCCCGAACATCGTCGAACACTTTGGACACCGATCGAAGCGACACATACCCTGGTTCGCGACTCGCGACGTCAGTCATAGTGCTCTCTCCCGATAGTGCTTATTGGCGCCCTAACCCTCCAACACTACAGAAAAATTGAGACCGCCCTATGCGCGTATGAGCATTCAGGACCTCGCGAAAATGCCTCTCCCAGGCTCACCTCGGGGTCCTCGCGGAGGTCCGACCTTTGGATTCCCGAAGAATTGCTAATAACTCCTTACGCAACGCTGTGGTGACCTCGCCCCGAAAGAGCAGGCTGGTCCTTCTGCTCACCGACCGCTGACGGGGCTTATGCAAGCAGTGCAAGCGGGTTCTCGATGTAGCCCCGGAAAGCACTCATCCACTCCGCCGCGAGTGTTCCGTCAACTGCGCGATGATCCGCGGAAAGATTCACCGTCATGATTTTCCCGACCACCATGACGCCATTCTGCGCGATCACAGTTTCCCTCGCGGCGCCTACGGCAAGAATTCCTGAATGCGGGGGGTTCAAGATGGCTTGGAACGAATCTGTCCCATACATCCCCAGGTTCGAGACGGAGAAGCTCCCGCCCTCAATCTCGACTTGAGAAATCTTGCCTTCCCTCGCCTTGGTGGCCAAGCGGGTTACTTCCGCATTGATCTCGGTCAAGCTCAGGCTCTCCACTCCCCGCACGACAGGAGTGAGCAATCCGCCCTCAACTGCAACCGCGACGGCAATATCGACACCGTCAAAGTGGCGCAAGGCTTCGTCAGTCCAAATCACGTTCGCTGCCGGTACATCGACGAAGGCTTGGGCCACGGCTTTGAGCACCCAATCATTGACCGAGATCTTGACCCCCGCCGCCTCATTGACTTGGGCTCGGGCCCCAAGAAGCTTATCAACGCGACAATCAGCCGTGACATAAAAGTGTGGAACCGTTGTTTTCGACTCTGTCAAACGGCGAGCAATAGCGCGACGCATTCCCGTGTGAGGAGTATCGGTGTAACCAGCACCTCCCGTGGTATTGGGAACGGGCTGTGCAACAGAAGCTGACGGAGCAGGCGGTGTGCTCTTTCCCGATGCGAGAAAGGACTCAAGGTCTTTTTTGACAATCCGCCCACCGGGACCCGTGCCGGTCACGAGGGAGAGATCAATTCCCTCCTCACGTGCGCGCTTGCGCACCAAGGGGCTTACATAGATGCGACCTCCAGGGGTTGTCGGAGGCGAATTTGGCGCCGGCTGGGATGAGACTTCAGTCTCCGGAGCTGTGGTCGCTGGAGCGGCTGGTGCTTCAGTCGGGGCAGAGATTGCTCCAGCAGTAGCCACGGCCGCATCAATGTCATCGGCAGAATCCCCAGGTGCGGAAAAAACCGCAATGGGTGTTCCCACCTCAACGCTCTGGCCCGGTGCGACGAGGAGGCGAGCGAGTGTGCCTTCCTCTTCCGCTTGATAATCAACGTTGGCCTTCTCTGTCTCAATTTCGGCGAGGACATCGCCCATAGCGACTTCTTGACCCTCCGACATCATCCACTGCGAGAGAACCGCTTCGGTGACACCGGCCAGAACCTCGGGCATGCGAATAACGCTGGCCATCAGTGAGCACCCCCGGCGTTGATTCGAGCTTGTTCGATTCCGCTGACAATGTCGTCGACTCCGGCGATGGCTACGGCCTCGAGCACTTTCGAGATACTCGGGGATGCTTCTCCCCCACTGACTCGGAGGACGGGCTGGTCGAAGTGATCAAAGAAGCGGCGCTGAATCTCGTCAGCGAGCCAGCCTCCGTACGACGTGCCCCTGGCGCCTTGCTCGACAATCATCACGGCGTTGGTCTTGGTGATGCTGGATTCGATGCTCGCCCAATCCACACTGGCTTGGTCGAGGAAGCGCAAGTCGATGAGTTCGGCGTCTGCTCCGGTTCTCTCGATGGCCTCCAGCGATTTCTGGACCATCGAAAGGTAAGTCAGGATTGTCAATTCCGAGCCTTCTCGAACGGTGCGAGCCGTGCCAAAGGGAATCTGGTAGTCCAGGTCACCCTGAGGAATATCGCCTTTTGCTCCGTAGAGGTCGACGTGCTCAATGACCAGAACAGGATCCTCGCACGCGAGAGCCGCGTTCATCATTCCCACGTAGTCGTGGGGCGTGGAGGGCGCCATGATGCGCCAGCCAGGAGCGGTGGCAAATATTCCTGCCGGATCCATCAAGTGCTGAGACCCGTAGCCGGTCCCCATGGCCACTTTGGTCCGAAGCACCAAAGGGACGGGAGACTCTCCCCCGAACATGTGTCTGGCCTTCCCGATTTGGTTGAAGACCTGATCGGCCGCAACCCACAGAAAGTCCGGATACATGAACTCCACGACCGGGCGGAACCGGCCATCCAAGGCCATCCCTCCGCCTAAACCAACAAAGGCGTTTTCACTGATGGGAGTGCCGAGCACTCGGCCTGGGTACTTCTCGACGAGCCCCTTTGTGGCACCGTTAGTTCCCCCTTTGAGGCGGTGAATATCCTCACCCAGAAGAACAATTCTGGGATCGAGCTCCATCCGTCGGTCCATGACAGCGGCAACTGCATCGACAAACCGAACCGATTCTGTGTTGCCCTGGACGTCAGAGGCTTCAAGGGTCTTCGCACCGGAAAGCTCCACCAGGTCTCCACGGACACCAACATTGACAAAATCGGGGCTTGGCCAGAGTTCAGGCTTGATCCTGCGCACACCTGCCTTCCCGTCAGGATCTTGCTCGACGAGCTCGGCAGCCGCGCTCGCCATCGCCGACTGTGCCTTGGCGCGGAGGTCATCGACTTGCTGCTGAGTAATCAATCCCCTTGACATCATTTCTGAAGCCATGCGAAGGAGAGGATCGCGCGCTCTCCACGCAGCCTCCTCTTCTTTGGTCCGATAACCAAAGGCGGAGCCCGGAAAAGCACCGTTTTGATGGAAGAAGCGGTAGACCTCTGCCTCAACGACAACCGAGCCCTTACCGCTCCGGGAAATCTCTGCTGCCTTCTGCATCGCCAAGTGAACAGCGAGGGGATCCATACCATCCACGCGTAGCGAAGGAACTCCGAAACCAACACCACGTCCGGAGAGTCGAGGTTCTCCGGTCGCCTCCTCCACCGTGGTGGAGACGGCATAGAGGTTGTTTTCAATAAAGAAGACCAGAGGAATATCCCAGGCGGCCGTGAGGTTCATGCTCTCGAGAACGGATCCAATGTTGACCGCTCCATCCCCGAAATACGTCACGGTGAGGTCGTCAGTATGGGAGTGCTTCTGAGCCCAGGCATTACCCGCTGCGAGCGGCACACCTCCGCCGACGATGGCGTTGGTGCCCAAACACCCCGCTTCGTGCCATTGGAGGTGCATGGAACCACCGCGACCCTTGCAGAATCCCTGAGCAAGGCCCAAGATTTCAGCCAATGTTTTCTGCAGGACAGTCTGAACTGCGTCGTTCACCGGAGAAGAACTATCTAAACCATCCGGCGCCACATAGCTCAGCGCTTTCGACAAGAACTGGTGATGTCCTCGGTGCGAACCATTGATGGCGTCGCTGGCGCGGAGTCCCACGATGGAGCCCACCGCCCCTCCCTCTTGACCCACCGAGGAGTGTGCCGGTCCATGAACAAGTCCCTCTCCCGCAAGCTCGAGGACTGTTTCCTCGAAGGCTCGAATGAGATGGAGTTGAACCAACATGGTGTGCAGAAGTCTCGGCTCAGCTGCGTCCCAGTCGGACTTGTCGGAGCTGATCTCCACCCAGGGTTCTAGGGGTAGAAGTTTCTTTTCTTTCGCCACCGTGGCCTTCTTCCGTATCGTGCGCTTCGTCGAAACCGCGCTTATCCCTCCTTCGGGATTGTCGCCACGGTACACGAGATAGTATCCAATGTCACCTATTTCTCTCAAAATCGGTGGAATTATTCCCAAAAACAGGCCATACTGGATGCAATCTGTCCAGTCAGAGGGGTCATGGAATGCCGTTACCGGGAATGCGGGGCACCGATCACATCGGGTTTACGGTGCCCGATCTCGATGAGGCTGAACGCTTCTTCGTCGACATCATTGGGTGTACGAGGGTCTATGCGTTGGGACCTTTCGAGCGAGACGACGACTGGATGTCCACCCAGCTCAATGTTCACCCCCGCTCTGTCATTAGGGAAAACCGACACTTTCGGTGCGGACACGGCACAAACTTCGAAATCTTCGAATGGAGGACCCCCGAGGCCCAGGGTTCCCAGCCCAAAAACTCTGACATTGGTGGCCACCACCTCGCTTTCTATGTAGACGATCTCGACGCGGCAATTGAGTATCTGAGATCAGAGGGTGTCGAGGTGCTGGGCGATATCGTTGTGAGCAAGCAAGGCGCGACAGGCCAACGCTGGATCTATTTCCTCACGCCGTGGGGTATGCAGTGCGAACTCGTCAGTTACCCCCAAGGCAAGGCTTACGAATCCGAGAGTGACGTTGTGATGTGGAATCCCACGAGACCGGCGGAGTAAGGAATGTCTGAACTGACTCCCGCCACACGTGATGGTTCCGCGAGCGCCCGAATCGCCGAGGGCCTTCGGAGGGCGATCCTCTCGGGCGAGCACCGACCCGGCGAACGCATCGTCCAAGAAGAGCTTGCCGAGCGTTATGGGGGCTCCAGGATTCCGGTTCGAGAAGCCCTGCGACAGCTGGAATCCGAGGGACTCGTCCGTCTCGTGGCCAACACTGGCGCGTGGGTTCAAAGCCTGACCATGGCTCAGTGCTCCGAGGTGTATCAAACCAGAGAGCGTCTCGAGCCTCTTCTCCTGCGGCATTCTGCAGAACACCTCACCGACGACGTCGTTCACTCTCTCGATGAACTAGCCCAAAAAATGGAGAATTCAGAGGATATCGAGGAGTTTCTCGAGCTTGATCGAGAATTCCATTTCGCCACCTATCGAGCCGAAGGAACCTATGTGCTGCGGGACCTCGTCACGAGGCTGTGGAACACGACGCAGCCTTATCGTCGGGCGTACACCAGTCTTGTGGACTCGGAACACATGCGAATCTTCCACGATGACCACCACATGCTCGTGAGCGCCCTGCGCGATGGCGACCTGAAGCTTGCTGAACAAATCGTCGCCATACACATCCGCAGAACACGGGTGAACCTTGAGAGACACCCTGAGATTTTTCCCCCCACCGACCCCAACCACGAATAGAGAGACGCCATGACCATCGCAGTAATCAACCCCGCCACCGGCGATACCGTGGAGACCTTCGACGAACACTCCGCTGATGAGGTGGAAGCGCGAGTGCAGAAAGCGCAGAAGGCTTTTGAGGCCTTGAAGGAGACCAGCTACGCCGAGCGTGCAGTCTGGATGAAGAAGGCCGCCGACATCATGGAGTCCGAAGTCAAGGACCTCGCCACGATGCTGGTCATCGAGATGGGTAAGCCCATTGGTCAAGCTGAGGCAGAAGTTCTCAAGTGCGCCAAAAACATGCGCTTCTACGCCGACAACGCAGAGAAGTTCCTCGCTGACGAACCGCTTGAGGACCCCAGTTCTGTCAACGCGTCCTCGGCGTACCTGCATTACCAACCACTCGGTGTCGTCCTGGCGGTTATGCCCTGGAACTACCCGCTGTGGCAGGTCATTCGTTTCGCAGCTCCAGCGCTCATGGCCGGCAACACTGGGGTCCTGAAGCACGCATCCAACGTCCCCCACTCTGCCCTCTACCTGGACACCGTTTTCACGAGAGCTGGATTCCCGGATGGATCCTTCACCACCATTTTGACCAGTGCTGGTCCGGTAGCGGGTCTCCTCGAGGATCGCAGGATCAAAGCGGTCACCTTGACTGGTTCTGAACCCGCCGGACGCGCAGTGGCTGCGCAGGCAGGGGCCCACATCAAGCCCGCTGTCATGGAGCTCGGCGGGTCTGACGCCTTTATCGTGATGCCCTCTGCTGATCTGGACCAGGCTACGACCGTGGCGGTGACTGCTCGCATCAGCAATAACGGACAGTCCTGTATCGCGGGGAAGCGATTCGTCGTTCACGAGGACATCTACGACTCGTTCCTGGAGATGTTTGTGGCCAAAATGTCGGCGCTCGTCGTGGGCGACCCCCTGGACCCCGCCACACAGGTGGGCCCCCTCGCGACCGAGCGAGGACGCCAGGAGCTTGCAGACTTGGTGGATGACGCACGCGACAAGGGAGCCCGAGTCCTCACCGGGGGCGAGGCCCCTGACCGCCCCGGTTGGTTCTACCTGCCGACCATTGTGGATGAGCTGAAGCCGGGAATGCGTCTTGTCATGGAAGAAGCCTTCGGACCGGTCGCGAGCGTCTATAAAGTCTCGTCCCGGGAGGAAGCCGCCGAGGTAGCCAACCAGACGACGTTTGGTCTCTCGTCGGCTCTCTGGACTGGAGACGACAGCGATACCGAGTACTTCATCAAATACATCGAAGCCGGAGCGGTATTCGTCAACGGTATGACGATCTCCTATCCCGAGCTTCCCTTCGGTGGTGTCAAGGACTCTGGATTCGGTCGTGAGTTGGGCGCTCCCGGAATTCGGGAATTTTGCAACTTCAAGACAATCTGGAAGGCGTAAGCATGACGCGCGTCGGGTTCTTAGGCCTTGGCTCTATGGGCCAGGCCATGGCCCGGCGCCTTCTCGAGGCTGGTCACGATGTTGTGGTGTGGAACCGCTCAGCAGAGCCACGCGCCGAACTCTCAGAGAGCGGCGCAACCGCCGTTGAGACTCCCGCGGAGGCTTTGGCTGTAGACCTTTCGGTGTCCATGCTCGCCAACGATGACGCGGCGGATTCGGTCCTCAGTGCTGACAATTTGCCCTCTGACCGAATCGTCCACGCCAACATGGCTTCTGTAAGCCCAGCTATGGCCACGAGTCTGAGTGAGCGCTTCGCTGAGGCTGGTCATGGCTATATTGCCTCGCCCGTGCTGGGCAGGCCTCACGTGGCAGCAGAGGGCGGGCTCAATATCTTGGCTGCGGGCTCGACCGAGGACATTGAACGGATGAAGCCCCTCTTCGACGCCATGGGACAGAGAACCTGGCCTCTGGGCGAGCACGCACCGACGGCAAACGTGGTCAAGATTGCGGTGAACTACAACATCATTCATGCGATACAGGCGCTCGCTGAGTCCGTCGCTATCACAACGACGGCGGGAGTGAAACCGGAAGACTTTGTTGAGGTTCTGACCAAGACACTCTTTGGCGGAGTGGTCTACACCGGCTATGGCGCGCTAGTCGCGGAGCGCACCTACACACCGACAGCGTTCTCACTCGAACTAGGTCTGAAGGACTTGGGATTAGCAGAGTCTGCGGCCCATTCAGCGGGTCTTACTCTTCCCTCCAGCGCCGTCTTGAGAGAACTCTTTGAATCAGCTCTCGCGGACCCCGAGATTGCCCATAAGGACTGGTCAGCCTTAGCTGAAGTGACCTTGAGTCAGATGAAGAGTAAGGAATAAACCCATGAGAGTCGCTTTTTGTGGCGCGGGAGCTGTCGGGGCATCTCTCAGTGCAGACATGATCAACGCCGGAGTAGATGTCACTGTCATTGATCCGTGGCCCGCGCACGTGGACGCAATCCGCGCAGGCGGTCTCACTGTAAACATGCCACAAGGGGTCGAGAATACGCGGTTTGAGCCACTCCATATCTCTGACGTGGCAAAGCTTCGCGATCCCTTCGACATCGTTTTCACGGGAGTGAAGTCCTATGACACACGCTGGGTCGCAGAACTCATGAAGCCACTAATGGCGAAGGATTCGGTTTTCGTCGGTACTCAAAACGGCATGACAATCGATGAGGTCTCAGCAATCCTCGGACCGGAACGCACAGTGGGTTGTGTGGTGGGAATTGCCGCCAACATGCCAGAACCAGGTCTGATCAATCGTGAAGTAACACGTGAGGGAACGTGGCTAGCGGTGGGATCAGTGCAGGGCCCCGTAACCCGACAGGTGGAAAAAGTTCACGAGCTTCTGTCCCACGGTGCCCAGGTGCAAATTACCGAAGACATTCGATCCGCAAAGTGGATGAAACTTCTGGCCAACATTCCCGAAATGTTGCCTTCGGGCATTCTGGGTGCACCCCTTGTCGAAGCAGCACAGGACCCGGAGGTTCGCACCGCTATGGATGCCGCCTCGAGGGAGGCTTACGCTTTAGCGCGGACTCTGGGAGTGACGTTCATGCCCTCCCTCGGCATCGCGGCAGAGGACGTCCCTGATTCCGACCAATACGCTCTCGACCTGCTCGACGCGGTGTTGGCCCGTTTCTCGAAACCCACAACCAGAGTTGCGGTGCTCCAAGATTGGGATAAAGGTCGCCGAGCCGAGCTGGACGCATTCAGCGGTTATGTGGTCAAGAAAGGCCGTGAATTAGGGGTTCCAACCCCAGTCAACGAGGAGATTCTGAACCTCGCGATGCGCATTGAGTCAGGCGACCTCGTCCCCTCGTGGGAAAACAAGTCTCTCCTGATTGCCGCAGGCGCACACTAGCTACCCGAGAAGGTGCCTGGCCCTTAGTAAGGATTGGCCACGAAGAGCTCTTGCGCGGGGAACCGAGTGAGGACCTGAGATCCGGTCTCGGTAATGACCAC
>JAYOYJ010000019.1:0-11301 GCA_038153485.1 Pontimonas sp.
AAGTTTTCGCACGAGACCCGGGTGGGTGCGACTCACGGTGATGGAGGGTCCTTTTGTTCCCTTTTCCACTTTGGTGACATACACCCGTAGGCGCGAGCCGTGTTCATACGATTCACCGGGAACCTGCTCCTCGGGAGGGAGAATGGCCTCGACCTCGCCCAGATTGATGTGAATCATTCGAGGGTTGGGGCCCTGTTGGATGATTCCGGACACGATGTCGCCGTCTTTTCCGCGGTATTCGCCGAGAATTCGGTCATCCCCGATGTCCCGCAAGCGCTGATTGATCACCTGTTGTGCGGCGCGGGCGGCGATGCGTCCACAATCTTCGGGACTGTCGACTTCTACGCCTACTTTCTCCCCCTCATCGTTGAGAACAGGGGTGTAGACGGTGACGTGACCGCTCTTGCGATCGAGTTCCACTCGAGCCCTGGGGGCGTCAGGATCCGCCCGAAAACCGCGGTGATCGGCGATTCCGGTGTGTTTCTCATACGCGGTGAGGATCGCTTGCTCGATGATGGCGACGAGCTCATCGAAGGGGATTTCTCGCTCAGACTCCATGAGCTTGAGAACACTCAGGTCGATATCCATGAGAGGCCCTCCTATTCGATTATGGACGCGACAGTAGCGTATCCGTCTCCCCAGAGTACAAGCGGGGTTCCAATTCGGCTACCCGTAGTTAGCGTCGAAGGAGACCAGAGACCTCAGCGAGGGGCATTTCTGTGCGCTCCCCGGTGCGACGGTTCCAGTACTCGACGATTCCGTCCGCAGCACCTCGCCCCACAATCACAATGTGGGGAACACCCAGTATTTCGGCGTCGGCAAACTTGACACCGGGTGAGAGTTTGCGACGGTCGTCGTAGAGAACCTCGTGTCCTTCGCTCTCGAGTGACGCAGCGAGGTCGGCGGCTACCTCAAAGACGGACTCGTCTTTGCCCGCAGCCACCACGTGGACACCAAACGGTGCGACGGCGTCGGGCCAGATAAGGCCTTTGTCGTCGTGGTTGGCCTCAGCGAGCACCGCAACCAGTCGGGTCACACCGATTCCATAGGAGCCCATGGTGACGGTCACCAACGAACCGTTCTCATCGAGAACTTGCAATCCGAGTGCTTCGGCATACTTCCTGCCCAGCTGGAACACGTGACCGATTTCCATTCCGCGAGCAGCCAGGAGTGGCCCAGAGCCATCGGGGGCTTCGTCGCCTTCGCGCACCGAGGCAATATCGGCGATGCCATCAGGGGTGAAATCTCTGCCACACACCAGGTTGAACATGTGTTTTTCGTGCTCGTTTGCCCCAGTGACCCAGGCAGTGCCCTCGACCACGCGAGGATCGACCAAGAATCGAATACCACTGACCGACTCCTCACCGAGAACGGCGCCCTGTGCTGACCAGGGTCCAATGTAACCCTTGACCAAACTCGAGTGCTTCGCAAAATCTGCGTCCTCGGCTTGTTCCACCCCGGCGGGACCAAAAGCGGCCTCTGCTCGTTTCATGTCAACATCGCGATCCCCGGGGATTCCCACGATGACGAGCTCGGTGTCGCCATCGGGTTGGGTGAGCTTGAGGACAACATTTTTCAGGGTGTCAGAGGCTTTCCACGGGCGGTCATCTCGGGGGTGCTGAGCGTTCGCGAGCGATACGAGCGTGTCGATGGTGGGGGTTCCCGGTGAATCAAAGACCTCGGGAGCAGGCACAGTGTCATAAGGGACCGGCGCTGGGGTTGGCACACGATAGGCCTCAACGTTCGCGGCGTAGCCGCCATCGGTGCGGACAAAAGTGTCTTCACCAACGTCGGTGGGGTGCAGGAACTCTTCGCTGCGCGATCCCCCCATGGCACCAGCATCGGCTTGAACGATCACATACTCGAGCCCCAGGCGCTGGAAGATGCGCTCATACGCATCACGCTGGGCCTGATACGACTTCTCGAGGCCCTCGTCGGTGTAATCAAACGAGTAGGCATCTTTCATCGAGAACTCGCGCCCGCGCAACAGCCCGGCCCTCGGACGAGCTTCATCGCGATACTTGTCCTGGATCTGGTAAATCATCAACGGCAAATCTTTGTAGCTTGAATACAGGTCCTTCACCGTGAGAGTGAACACTTCTTCGTGGGTGGGGGCCAGAAGGTAGTCGGCACCTTTGCGGTCCTGAAGGCGAAAAATTCCATCGCCGTACTCTTCCCAGCGCCCCGTCGCCTCGTAGGGCTCCTTGGGTAGGAGTGCCGGGAAATGCACGTGCTGTGCACCCGCGGCCTGCATTTCCTCGTGAACGATGCGCTCGATGTTCTGCCGAACCCGAAGACCCATAGGAAGCCACGCAAAAATCCCTGGTGCCTGACGGCGAATATAACCGGCTCTCACCAACCATTTGTGACTGGCCACATCAGCATCCGCCGGGTCCTCACGAAGAGTGCGGACAAAAAGTTGGGAGAGAAGTGTGGGCACCCGAACAGACTACCCGGGCTTAGACGGTGACAACCTCGGGTGAACCCTGCGGGGCGTCGGGCATTTCCGCAGCAATCCGGTTAGCTTCCTCGATCAGGGTTTGCACGATTTCAGATTCGGGAACTGTCTTGATCACTTCACCCTTCACAAAAATCTGACCCTTGCCGTTACCGCTGGCCACACCCAGGTCGGCTTCGCGCGCTTCACCGGGACCATTTACTACGCACCCCATGACCGCAACACGAAGAGGGACCGTCATACCTTCAAGCCCTTTAGTGACGTCGTCAGCCAGCGTGTACACATCGACCTGGGCGCGACCGCAACTGGGGCAGGACACAATCTCGAGTTTGCGCTCGCGAAGATTCAGCGACTCAAGAATCTTGAGCCCCACTTTGACTTCCTCTGCAGGCGGTGCTGAGAGAGAAACCCGAATGGTGTCACCGATTCCCTCACCCAACAGGATTCCAAAAGCAACCGAGGACTTGATGGTGCCCTGGAACGCGGGACCCGCTTCGGTGACACCTAAGTGCAGCGGCCAGTCTCCTCGTTCGGCGAGCTGCCTATACGCCTTCACCATCACGATCGGGTCATTGTGTTTGACCGAAATCTTGAAGTCGTGAAAGTCGTGCTCTTCAAAGAGGCTTGCCTCCCACACCGCGCTCTCGACGAGGGCTTCAGCGGTCGGTTTGCCGTATTTCTCGAGCAGACGAGGATCGAGCGATCCGGCATTCACACCAATGCGCAAACTCACGCCGGCGTCTTTCGCTGCCTGAGCAATTTCGCCCACCCGGTCGTCAAACTTCTTGATGTTGCCGGGATTGACCCGCACTGCGGCACACCCGGCGTCGATGGCCTGGAACACGTATTTGGGTTGGAAGTGAATGTCGGCGATAACGGGTATTTGGCTCTTTTTCGCGATGATGGGCAGCGCGTCAGCATCATCAGCTGTGGGCACAGCAACGCGGACAATGTCACATCCGGTGGCGGTCAGCTCCGCAATCTGCTGGAGGGTGCCATTGATGTCGGTGGTTTGAGTCGTCGTCATCGACTGAACACTCACGGGGTGATCGCTTCCCACCATGATTTTGCCCACCTTGATTTGGCGGGTCTTGCGACGAGGGCTGAGGGTTTCTGGGACCTTGGGTAGACCCAGGTTGACTGCTGGCACTCTCAGGCCATCCTTTCGTGATGAGGAGCTTGAGCATCCTCAAGCGTGCGTCTCTAGCCTAAGCGCTGAATCTGAACCGATGCTTAGGGGTCATCAGTGCGCCCTAGCCAAAAAGGCGTATGGGATTGACGATGTCGGCATACATCAACAACAAACTCATGCCCCCGAGCACAGCAACAACGACCAGCGTCAACGGAATGAGTTTCCCTGCGTTCACCGGCCCAGGGTCGCTCTTACCGAGCCCCCGGTAAATCCGGCGCTTTGCACCCTCATACAGCCCTACCGCGATGTGGCCACCATCGAGAGGCAGAAGAGGAACGAGGTTGAACACAAAGAGCGCGACATTCAGCGAGGCGAGAATTCCGATCAGACTCGCCACTCGATCCCGCAAAGCAAGAGTGTCAACGGAGGCGATTTCGCCAGCGATACGGCCGACCCCCACCACGCTCAGCGGACCATTGGGGTCGCGCTCCTCGGTGCCCAGAGCTGCCTGGGCAACATCGACAATCCGCTCGGGCAGGGTCACAATAATGCGCACCACACCGACAACGTTGTCCCAGACTGCGGGGAGCACACTCGTGACCGGTTGGCGTTGATTCTCAATCGAGGAGCCAATACCGACAAACCCGACATATTCAACGACCGGATTGCCCGCCTCATCGACCAAGATTTCGGCGGTCGAATCGAATGCGTATCGCTCGCTCAACAGCGGCGTCACTCTCAGCGAGACACTCTCCCCGTCTCTCAGCACACCAAGATCCACGGTTCGACCCGGGGATTCGCGAATGATTTCGGTGACCCGGAACCACTCATCAACATCCTCGCCACCCACACTGACGATGCGATCACCGGGGAGGATTCCCGCCGACGCACCGGGCGCAGCCGGGTCCTCTGGAAGACACTCGCTGCGCTGTTCGGTAGCCGGAACAACGCATTCCGACACAGATCCCACCGTGAGGCTGAGTGAAGGAACTCCGAAGCCCAGGAGCACCACCGAATACAAGACAATCGCAATGATCAAATTCATGACCGGTCCCCCGAGCATGATGATGATGCGCCGATACAGAGGCAGTCGATAGAAGCTTCTCTGGTCTAACTCGTGCTCGGTCGCTGTGGTGGCGCTGACCTCTCTACCCGCCTGATCAAAAAAGCCTGTGGTGGAAGGCTCGGGCGCAGCCCCAGGGCCTTTGGGTGCATACATGCCCGCCATCGCGACGTAGCCTCCCAGTGGAATGGCTTTGATCCCGTATTCGGTTTCGCCCCTGGTGCGAGAGAAGAGAGTGGGACCAAACCCAATCATGAATTGCGATATGTAGACGCCGAATTTCTTGGCGGGGAAATAGTGACCCCATTCGTGGAGCGCAATCGACACGAGCAGCCCCAAGGCCACGACCAGGACTCCTATAACGAAGAGGATTACGCCATCCACGCGCACACTCTATTCGAGCCCCCTGACGCGAGCCTTAGGCACGCGTCAGGGGCACTTCGACGCAATGAACGCATCAGCTTTTTCTCGTGCGCGGCGCTCCGCCTCGAGGACACCCTCCACGCTCATCTCCCCGGACTCATGGTCGTCAAGGGTGTGAACAATCGTGTCGATGATGCCGGGCAGGGAGATTTCGCCGCGATGAAAAGCGTGAACGGCCTGCTCATTAGCAGCATTGAACACGGCCGGGAAGGTTCCCCCACGCTCCCCCGCAGATTTCGCGAGTGAGACAGCGGGGAACGCGACCTCATCCAGTGGCTCAAACGTCCAGGTGTGGGATGTACTCCAGTCGATTCCTGGCATCACGTCGGAGATCCGGTTCGGCCAGCTCAACCCCCACGCGATCGGCACCTTCATGTCGGGCGGTGATGCTTGAGCAATCGTGGAGCCATCGTGGAATTCGACGAGCGAATGGACCACAGATTGCGGGTGAACGGTGACCTCAATCTGCTCAAACGGTATGTCGAACAGAAGGTGCGCTTCAATCACCTCCAGACCCTTATTGACCAGGGTGGCGGAGTTTGTCGTCACCACAAGGCCCATGTCCCATGTGGGGTGGGCGAGAGCTTCCTCGGGGGTCACGCTCGCCAGGGACTTGGGGCTTCGACCGCGCAGCGGGCCACCACTTGCCGTCACAATCAGTTTCGCGACCTCATTGTGGGCTCCCGCCATGAGCGATTGGGCAAGCGCGGAATGTTCAGAATCCACGGGAACGATTTGGTCGGGGCGGGCCTTCGCCCTCAACACCACGTCGCCTCCCACAATCAGACTTTCTTTGTTGGCCAAAGCGAGCGTGGCCCCCGATTCAAGTGCTGCGAGCGTGGGAAGCAATCCCACGGAGCCCGTGATGCCATTGAGTACGACATCACATTCGACGGACTGAATGAGCGACACCGCATCACTCGCGCCGAACACGACGCGATCGTGGGCGAGCCCTAACCGGTCAGCCTGATCGAAGGCGAGCTCACGATTCTGCCCGGCGGCCAGACCCACCACGTCAAACCTCGTCGGGTTGCGCTGAATGACCTTGAGAGCTTGGGTCCCGATCGAGCCGGTGGAGCCGAGAATGATGACACGCCGGCGAGGAGCCTCAGGCACGGGCTGCCTCTGCCAGAGCACTCACGGTGCGGTCAATGGTGCACTGCCCCACCACCCGTGTACCCACATAGATCACGGCGCTCTGGCCCGGAGCGACCCCCAGCAGGGGCTCTCGCAGCGAGACAATCAACTCTCCGCCTGCCACTCTTGCGCTCGCGGGAACTGGGTCGGCATGTGCTCGGACTTGGACTTCGCACTCGAAGAACTCACACCCAAAACCGTGCTCATCATCAGCAGCTTCGGCAAGACCGGATGCGACCGGGTCCGCTCCCGCAAAACTCATCACCGATCCGGCTAACTCGCTGATCGCGAGGGCCTCTTTGGGTCCCACAATGACCTCGTTGGACTTGGGCCTGACCTCGAGGACATAACGCGGCTTTCCATCGGGAGCGGGATAGCCCAATTGAAGACCTTTTCTTTGACCGACGGTGTAGGCGTGGGCACCCTGGTGTGACCCGACGACCTCGCCCTCGGAGGTGAGAACGGGACCTTCTTTCTCCCCCACCCTCTCGGCGAGCCATCCCCGGGTGTCGCCATCAGGAATAAAGCAAATGTCGTGACTGTCGGGTTTGGCGGCGACAAAAAACCCGCGTTCGGCCGCTTCGGCGCGGACATCGTCTTTGGAGGGTGTGTTGGCAAGCGGGAAATAGCAGTGCTCGAGCTGGTCCGCGGTCAACACCCCCAACACATACGACTGGTCTTTGGCCCAGGTAGCGGCCCGGTGAAGCTCTCGACCGTTTTGTCCCTCCACAACGGAGGCATAGTGTCCGGTCGCGATGGCATCAAAACCGAGTGCCAGCCCCCGCTCCAACACCGCCTGGAATTTGATGTGTTGGTTGCAGCGCATGCACGGATTGGGCGTGCGCCCCTCGGAGTACTCATCAATAAAGTCTTGGACCACGTCCTGGGCAAATCGCTCGGAGAAATCCCAGACATAGAACGGGATTCCCAGCATGTCGGCAACACGTCTGGCATCCATCGAATCCTCAATGGTGCAACAACCTCTCGACCCAGTGCGAAGAGTGCCGGGCATCCGCGAGAGAGCCAAATGCACACCGACGACCTCGTGGCCGGCCTCCACAGCGCGCGCGGCAGCGACAGCGCTATCCACACCACCGCTCATCGCTGCCAGAACTTTCACGCCCACCAGTGTAGGCAGTGAGGCTTCAAAGATGCCGGGGCTTTAGCGTCCTGACGCCATTCCCGCGGCCTTCGCCTGCTCGACAACCGCTGCGAACCGGGACACCACCTGGTCGATGTCCTCGGGCGTGGTGTGATAGCCGAGGCTGAACCGCAGCGCACCGCGAGCGGTCTCCTCGGCCAAACCCATGGCCATCAAGACGTGGGAGGGCTCGGGAACTCCGGCCTGGCAGGCCGACCCGGTTGACACCTGAATCCCCTGCTGATCCAGCAGATACAACAACACATCCCCCTCGCATCCGGGAACGGTGATGTGGAGGTTACCGGGCAAGCGCTCGGTGGCGGATCCCCGCACTACAACCTCAGGAACAACGCTCAGAAGCCCCTCTTTCAGAGAATCACGACGCTCGCGAAGTCTTTCTGAACTTTCTAGACGGTGTTGTTCACGCAGCTCTAGTGCCGCTGCGAAAGCCACCACGCCGGCCACATCGAGGGTTCCCGACCGGCCCCGTTGTTGGTCTCCCCCGTGAATGAGAGCGCTCAACTCGGGCGCATGGCGGGAGAGCACCAGAGCACCCACTCCCACCGGTCCACCCACTTTGTGGGCAGATACACTCATCGCGGTCACGTGGAGGCGTGCGAAATCAACAGGGATATAACCGAGGGCTGCAATCGCATCGACATGGATGGGCACACCGGCTTCCAGGCCTATTCGCGCTATTTCTTCGACGGGTTGGAGGGACCCGACCTCATTGTTGGCCAGCAGCGTTGTCACCATGGTGGCCGGATGATCAGACACGATGACCTCGAGCGAATCGGTGTCGAGAACTGCCTCGCCATCCACGGGAACCCAGGCAATCTCGGTGCCTTCGTTCTCGTGTAGCCACTCCAGCGCGTCCAGCGTGGCGTGGTGTTCAGCTCTCGAGGACACCAGCGTCGTCGGGGTGTCGGCTCCCCTGGTTTCCTGAGCTGCCCACACGGCACCTTTGAGGGCGGTGTTGATCGCCTCTGTGCCTCCAGAGGTAAGAATGATTTCGATGGGCTCACAGCCCAGCAGGCGCGCCAGGCGTTCTTTGGCTTCTTCCAACACGGCGCGCTGTCGCTGACCTGCTTGATGGATGGACGACGGATTGCCCACTCCCGCGAGAGCTTCCACGTAGACCTCGCGGATGGCTTCTGGCATCGGGCTGGTGGCCTGATAGTCGAGATAGACCATGGATACCTAGAACATGAGAGAGGCGAGCTGGGTACGGGCCTTCTTAACCTCGGGAGCTGCCTGACCCACCATCGTGAAGTAGCTGAGCAAACGCTCCCGAATCCGCTCTTTGTCCTCGTCACTGGAACCAGCGAAGATACCCAGCAGCCTGACAAAGGCATCCTCAATGTGTCCACCGGACATGTCGAGGTCCGCCACAGCAAGCGCGTGCTCGAGATTTCCTGGGTCGTCCGCGGCGGAGCGCCGGACGGCCTCGGAATCGAGGGACCGAGCTCGCTCGAGAAGCTCCACCTGGCCTAGTCCCGCGGCCGCATCGGCATCCCCAGGTGACTCCTGCAGTGCCTTCTGGTAGGCCGCTTTCGCGGCCGGAAGGTCGTTGCGGGTCAAAGCATCGAAGGCCTCTTGATGGAGGGGTGGTAGCGGCGCTTCTTGTGGCTCAGAGTCCTCCTCTGGTGCGCTGGCACCGGGGTCAACCTGGCCGGTGACTCCGTTTTCTTGGGCAAAGGTCAAGACCTGGTCCAGGATCGCTCGTACCTCTTGTTCTGCCGGAATTCCTTTGAACAAGGGCACGGGTTGGCCGCCAATCAGGGCGAGGACTGTGGGGATTCCCTCGATCTGAAGCGCACGAACGAGTTCTGGAGAGGATTCACCTCGCACCGTTCCCAAGACAAAGCGACCTTGATAGCTCTCAATGATGGGGCCCAGAACAGGCTGCACCTCGCCGCCATAGACCTCGAGAATGACGGGAACAGTGCGGGAGAGCTCGACTAAGGCAGCGATACTGCGGTCATCGACATCTCGCACGAGAGACTCAGAGGTTCCCGACGAGGGAGTCGGGGGTGTCTGGTTCTTGTTAACAAGTCCCGATAAGTCGACGGCACCCGCGAGGGCGGGCCCCAATCGGAGATCACTCACTGGCTACCTCCTTCGCACCAATCAGGCTGTAGGTGAAACCGAGAACCCTAATCGCGTCCTCCGATCCCACCGGGGGCACGTACCAGAGTATTTGGAGTTGGGACTCGACATCGAATCCTTCGGTGGATTGTGAGAGAGAAGTGAGGGCTCGCACCGCGATACTGGAGTTCAGAGCCGCCCCCGACTGGACCGGTTCCACGAGCTCTCGCTCCACAATGGTGCCCATCACAATGGCGCCCGAATCCGCCGTCGAAAACGCGACGACTTCGCTCTCACCCGGTGTCGATTCCCAGGTCACTTCGACTGTCTCACCGAAGGACTCTTGCCGGAGCGCTTGCGCATCCGGCCCCGCCTGCGCATAGAGCGGGTCATTCGCGAGAGCAAAGTCCCTCGCGAATGGACTTTCGGTTCCGTTGCGCAACACATCGGCATATCGCTCGATGAGTTCTTTCGGCGGTATGCGGGTCAACTTGCTCTCGGCAGAAAGCTTGGGTGCGCCAACGGACGCCGAGGGCAGGTCGGGCAATTGCACTTGAGGGTTCAGCACAATCGCATAGGTGAGCTCGTAGGGCGAGCGGGGATCGAGCTGTTTCAGCACAACGCCGAGGGAGGGAGATTCCAGGTCTTCCTCATCTTGGATGATCCCAAAAACACTCCGAGGCCACACCGTGGTCTGTTGCGGAACCACCAAACGAATGGGTGAGGCGGGGATGGGCACCACGGTGGCGGATTCCGAATCTGCGCGCTGAATGATGTAGGCGGCTCTTCTCGCTGCCAGCGTTGGCTCCTCCACCCTCACGCCCAGGGTGTTCACGGAGAGCTCCTCATCAGCGAGTCGTATCTGCTCCGCAACGCGCGCCATGATGCGGGAGAACTGAAGCTCGGTGACTGCCGGGTAGGGAGCAATTGTTTGAGTGTTGGTCGGTGTCGTGGCCTCTTCTTCGGGCTCTGGCGCGGGAGCGCTGGCGGCACATCCACCCAGAGCGAGAGCTCCCGCAACCGGTAGAGCGATGAATTGTGCGGCTCGGCGCCCCCTGGGGCGAACTGAGGAGGGTCGTTTCACCCGAGAAACCCGGGGTGCTCGAACCTTGGGGCGTCTGGTCTTCCGACGCCTGGGGCCCTTGGTCCTGCGCCAGTGGATCCACGACGTAATGAGGGCGATAAAGCCGGCAACCATGGTGACCAGGCCCACCACAATCAGAGCGAGAATCCAGGGCGCTTCGTTGGTCACAGGCCACGAAATGGTCACCGTGTGGGGTGCGGGCAAGACACCGTCACTCATGATGAGGACGGACACGTCGTCGGGGGCAGCAATGGAAATGGACACGGAGTCGGATTCGAAATATTCCGCAAACCACAAATCAGAACCCGCTGGTTCTGGCAGGTAGAGCTCACCGGAACGCGGCAGTGCGGTGAGCGTGTTATTCACAGCATCAACACCGAGGAGCGTGTGCCTGGCCGGTGAGAGCCACGCCATCACGTCGATGGTGCGGCCATACGCCACGAAAACTCGATCGGTGCTTCGGTTCTCGAACCCCACCCCTTCGGTGCGCGGAACACGAGCACTCGTTCCACCCTCGACGGTGATGGTCTGGCGACCGGGAAACGCCAACAGGTCTTCGCCGTGGATGATGACGGCAGGTGCCGTAGCCTCGAGCTCCACCGAAAGATCAATCGTGTCGGGAGCGTCGAACACAGTCCGCTGGGCGATACCAATCGAGAGGGTGACAGTCGATACAGCGAGAAGAACGATGGCAACGATGAGGCGCACTCGTTCCCCTTCCCGCGCGAATAGGTGGGCCTGTGGGGCCCCCAAACCAACTCTTCAGGATAGCCGA
>JAYOYJ010000019.1:11348-13708 GCA_038153485.1 Pontimonas sp.
CTACGGGGAGGCTTAATCAGGTTTCATTACGGAAAGATTCGACGATTCTATGGCAAACACGGAACAAGAGTTCACGACGGAGTTGCGCGGTTACAAGCGCAGCGAAGTCGACGAGGTCATCAATGACCTTCGTGCCGAGCTCATCCAAGCCTCGAAGGACCGTGGAAACCTCCTGGCTGAACTTGGCTCCCTGAAGGAACACATCGCCGCACTCGAGGCATCTTCCGGCGAGACGTTCTCCCCCAGCTACTCCGGGCTCGGAAGTCGACTCGAAGCAATTCTGCGTATCGCCGAAGAACAGTCCACGAGGATTATCGGTCAAGCCGACATCGACTCTGAGCGCATCATCGGCAACGCCAGGACAGAAGCACAGTCCCTCGTGGAGGCGGCGGAGCGCGAGGCAGAGCGCCTCACCACCGATGCAACTAACCGTGCGGCAAACACCCTCGATGGCGCCAGCGAACAAGCCGAGAAGCTCATCCAGGACGCCACCGAGGAAGCCAAGCGTCTCACCGAGGGCGCCGTGGAGGAAGCATCCGCCATTCGAGGTGCCGTGGCGACGGAGGCTGCCAAAATGCGCGCGAGCGCGAAGCGTGAGACCGAAGCGATGCGGGCCGAGGTGGAGCGAGAGATTTCCGAACTCAAGGTTGTCTCAGAGCGCGAACTCAACCAGGCACGGGAGCAGGCTTCAGAGCTCACGAAAGAGGTTGAGGCGGAACGCGCCAGCCATGAGCTCACCTTGAAAAAAATCCAAGAAGAAGCGGCTCTCGCGAAGACAAACCTGGAGCACGAAGTCGCCGAGACCACGGCAAAGCTCAAGCACGAGAATGACAAGCAAGCAGAGAAGCTATCGCACATTGCAGAGCAGGCCAGGGTGGATCTGGAGGCTGAGCTGAGTGCTCGTCGAGCAGAAGCCGAGCGCGAGCTTCTCGATGCACACCAGAAAGCCGTCGAGCTCAATAATCGCTTCCTCAAGGATGCCGAGTCTCAACTGGCGGAGACAAAGTCCCGGCTGGGCGCGCTCCGCCAAGAGCACCAGAAGATTACGGCCGCCATCGACGAGGCCAACCGGAGTGGTAAAGCTCAGGCTCAGGCCGAAGCAACCGAGCTCATTGCCGAGGCACAGAAGCAGGCGCGAGAGATTGTCGAAGCCGCCGAACACGAAGCCACCTCTCGTGTGGCCGCAGCCGAGGGTCGACTCGTCGAATTACGGGCCGAACGCGACACGATCGCTGAGTATGTCGAGTCCTTGCGAGCCATCGTGGCCGGCGCCTTGGAAGCGCCCGCGCCTAGGAAGTCCCAGAAGTTGTCTAAACGCTCCAAGCCTCAGGCAGTGGAGCAGCAGCAGGATTCAGCCGCTTCGTAATTTCGTTCAAGACAAAGCGAGTCTGCTTTTCTCCCACCCAGAGGTGTTTGGCACCCTCTGCCATCACCAGCTGAATTGAGGGAGCCACGGCGAACCCTTCTGTGGCTTGTTGGGGGGGCAAGAAGTCATCAAACTCGGGGATAAGAGCGACCACCGGCACCGGTGAGTCCTGCCAGCGGACCAACTCCTGTGGCGTGGTGCGGTGAAGCGGTGGCGAGAGCAAGATGACACCCGCTATGCGATCGGCGTGCTCTCTCGCATGCTTCAAGATGACCTCAGTTCCAAACGACCATCCGATAAGCCACGGTGTGGGCAAACCGAGCCGTTCCGCTTCGATCAAGGCCGCTTCGAGGTCCTTCTTCTCTTCAATTCCCTCACCAAAGGACCCGTCTGAGGTCCCTCGGGGTGAACTGACTCCGCGGAAGTTGAATCGGAACACGGCAATATCCGCCAGGGCGGGCAACCGCCACGACGCTTTCCGGATGACGTGAGAGTCCATGAACCCCCCGGCGGTAGGAAGGGGGTGAAGAAACAGAGCCGTTGCCATCGCGGGGTGATCCTCGGGCCAGGCGACCTCCCCCACCAAGGTGAGGCCATCCGAGGTCGTGAAGCTGATGTCCTCGCGGCGAGCGGGAAGCACCGTGGTGGAGGTGATGGCGCTCAATAGATTCTCCAGCAGTGCTTATGCCAGTGGCGCCGCTCCGAAATGTCGTGAGCATCACCCATGATGCCATCTTGCTTCCACGCGACGAGGTGCTCGACACCGGGCTCGATTGTTAAGTTGCATCCGGGGCAGGTGTAGTTCTTGGCAGCTTGTGCAGCGCTGATGGGTTGGACCGTGTAGGTGTAGCCTCGCTTGGTTTCTGATCGGCGAAACCCAATTCGCAACTTTTCGATGTCGAGAGGCTCTCCCTCAGGGGGCTTAGAGCGCTTGGGGCGATTACTGCGAGGCATGCTCAGTACCAATTCTTTTGCTGCGAATGTGCCCAGGCAG
>JAYOYJ010000019.1:13718-19817 GCA_038153485.1 Pontimonas sp.
GCTCTAGGGCGAAAGCTTGGGCGCTGCCAGGGTCAGGTCGTCCCACAGCAGGAGCCATGCCCCACGCGCCGGTGACCTCGAACTCTTGCCTTTCCACCCCAAAGCCACTCCCCATGACAACAAGCGACGATGTGTCAGCCGGGCCAGGGACAAACCAGGCATTTGCGGAAGCCGTTGCGGGGCCCGCAAGAGGTAATGCCACAAATGCGGTGACGAAGGCGATTCCCAGGCCGGAAATAAGGGTCTTTTTGGCATCGCCAGATGATTGCGCCGATGCGCCACGGGAAAATCGTCGAAGTTTCACGGCGTCCACAGTGTAGCGGGAGGTCCGAGTGAGCTAGCTCTAGCGGACTGCCAGCATGACCGACACCGTCTCATCGAGGAGAGTGTCTACCTGCTTCTCGTCATAGCCGCCGAGCGTCGTGCGGAACTTGCCTTTGCGCACAGCCGTGACCGAGAGGGCCTCCTGCTGCTGGAAATAGCGTGCGATTTGGTCACACATCTCGTCGACGTCCCCGTGGTGGTAGCCGGGACGAATTTTCGACACAGTGCGGAATTTGGCTTTGGCTGGCCTCGCCACGCGATCCAAAATTTCTTGAGCTCGCTCCCTCACACCGGCGTAGTAGGTTTCCTCCCCCACGCTCTCGGTGTCAGCGTTGCGTTCCTTGTCAGCAAAGGCTTCTTCGAGTCGCCACAGCGCTTCATCGACGGCCTTGGTGCTGAGACCGTCTTTGGACACCAGGGGAAAGACTTTGTGGCGTATATCGCTCGAGGTAATGCCGTCCTCTTCATCCTCAAAGACACGCTTAGGGCGGTCGAGATACTCGGTCACGTCCTCCGGGTCATAGCCCGTTATGCCTTTTTCGGCGAAAGGAAAGGGGGTGTCCACGCCCCTATTGTGCCAGCGCGAGGGTAAAAAACCGCGTGGACTGGCGGACTATCCAAAAATCTGGAAGAGCACGTACAGCATGGCCATCGAAGGCAACATCGAGTCAAGACGATCCAGGAAACCCCCATGACCCGGTAGCCACGAAGAGATGTCTTTGATGCCCAAGTCGCGCTTAATGAGGGATTCAATGAGGTCCCCCAGCGTCGCAGAACCCAGCAGGAGCGCTCCCACGATAATTCCTTGCCACCACGCCAGGCCCAGCAGGAAGAATCCCAGGAGAACCCCCGCGAGGAGTGCCGCGAGCAAGGATCCAGCAAAGCCCTCCCAGGTCTTCTTCGGGGAAATCTTGGGAGCCAAGAGAGTCCGCCCCAAGCTCAGTCCCGTCGCGTACGCAGCGACATCGACACAGACCACGATGACGACTCCTGAGAACAGCCACAGCACGCCCCCGGGGCTCGTCGCCACGGCGACCGCGAAACCCGCAAGGAACGGAATGTACGCGAGAACCATGACTGCCACACCAATGTCGGACAGGGTCGTTGACCGCGAATCGGGCTGAATTAGCGCGCGACCTGCCCTGATGACGACCGCCAGCACAATCGCGCCGACGAGTGACCAGAGTTGGCCTTCGGGACCATAGAAGGCCGCCAAGGGGACCATGACCGCAGAGACCACGACCAGCGGCCAGCGTGAGCGTAAACGCCCTTTATCTGTGAGAGCTCCCGCGAGCTCCAGGACTGCGAAGACAACCAGGGCAGTCACGAAGAGGACGAAGAGCTCCACCAACCAGAACAGGCTTCCGACGAACACTCCCCCCAGGAGAAGCCCGAACACGATGGCTTGCCACAGGGGTCGGCCAGCTCGCTTATCAATTCGGGCGTTGACGTCTCGAACCTGCTCTTCAAATTCGGAGACGGCAGCCTCGAATTGTTCGAGAGCGTCGTGGCCCACCTGGGCGGGATCAAACTTCTTCTTGGAAGGAGGGTGCTCGCTCATCAGACCTCGAGCAGCTCGGCTTCTTTCTTCTTGAGAGCTTCTTCCACCTGGTCGATGTGATTTTTTGTGATCGATTCGAGTTCTTTTTCTCCCCGGGATACCTCGTCCTCACCGACCTCAGAGGTCAGGGAGCTCAGGTCATCCATTGCTTTGCGACGAACGCTGCGAATCGAGACGCGACCATCCTCAGCCTTCTGCTTGACGATCTTCACGTACTCCTTGCGTCGCTCCTCAGTGAGCTCGGGCATGGTCAACCGGATGACATCCCCATCGTTGGAGGGGCTAGCGCCGAGGTTAGGGAAATTTGCGATCGCTTTCTCAATCTCTTTCAAAGCACTCTTGTCATAGGGAGTGACCAAGAGAGTTCTGGCTTCCTGATTCTGCAAACTAGCCAACTGGGCCAAGGGAGTAGGAGAGCCGTAGTAGTCGACCATAATCTTCTGGAACAGCGCGGGGTTAGCGCGACCGGTTCGGACAGTTTGGAAATCGTCGTGGACAACGTCGAGGGCTTTCGCCATCTTTTCTTTCGCCTCAGCGAGCACGTCAGCAATCATGGAATCTTCTCCTTGGTCTCAGTCTAGTTTGACGCCACGCCTAGGACACGAGAGTGCCGATGCGCTTACCCACAATCGCTTTGGTGACATTGCCGGCTGGCTCCATGCCAAAGACCACCATCGGTATCTTGTTGTCCATGCAGAGACTAAACGCCGTCGAATCGACGACTTTGAGACCTTGGACGAGAGCTTCCTGGTAGGTGAGCTTCTCGTATTTTTGCGCTCCAGGATCCTTCTTCGGATCCGTCGTGTAGACACCATCGACACCGTTCTTGGCCACCAAGACCTCATCCGCGAGGATTTCTAGGGCTCGCTGGGCCGCCACCGTGTCGGTCGAAAAGTAAGGCAGCCCGGCACCAGCCCCGAACACCACCACGCGACCCTTCTCTAGGTGCCGAATAGCGCGCAGCGGAATGTAGGGCTCAGCCACCTGCGTCATCGAGATCGCTGATTGGACGCGGACCTCCGCGCCAGCCTGCTCGAGGAAATCTTGCAAAGCCAGGGCGTTCATCACGGTCCCGAGCATTCCCATGTAGTCCGCGCGTCGGCGGTCCATTCCGCGTTGGCTCAATTCCGCCCCGCGGAAGAAGTTTCCGCCACCGACCACGACCGCGACCTGGGCTTTCTTAGCGCCTTCGGCGATTTCACGGGCGATTGCTGCCACCACATCGGGGTTCACTCCGAGAGAGCCACCACCAAATGCTTCACCGGAAAGTTTGAGAAGTACTCGACGACGGCCTTCAGGCATAGTGACACCCTTCCTTTGCGCTCTTTAGCGTAGCGCGGGCAGAAACAGCTCGGGGGCAGTGGCACGCTGGCCACTGCCCCCGAGAGGTGTGTTGGTTAGGAACCCACGCGGAAGCGGGCAAACCCACTGACGCTTAGGCCGGCCTGCTCCAAAACCTGCTTGATCTGGAGCTTGTTATCCCGGGCGTAGTCCTGTTCGAGCAGGGCAACCTGCTTGAAGAAAGCACCCAAGCGTCCCTCGACAATCTTGGGCATTGCAGCATCGGGCTTACCCTCGCCGCGAGAGATTTCTTCGACGATGCGACGCTCTGCCTCGACGGCTTCCTCCGGCACATCCTCACGGGAGAGGTACTGCGGATCAGCAAAGGAAATGTGCTGGGCAACACTGCGGGCAGTGTCCGCGTCACTCCCGGAGTAGGCCACAACGACGCCCACCTGAGGCGGGAGGTCCTTGTTGGTCTTGTGGAGATAAACGGCGAAGTTCTCGCCGGACAGTTTCGCCACGCGACGCAGTTCCACCTTCTCACCGATGATGGCGGCCTGGTCATCGATCATGCTGGCGATAGTCCCTGAGCCAGCAGGCGCGGCAAGCGCTGCCTCAGCGTTCTCTGCTCCCGCTGCGACAACGGCAGCGAGCACGTCATCGGCGAGCTTCACGAACTTGTCGTTCTTGGCGACAAAATCTGTCTCGCAGGCGAGTTCCATGAGATACGCCACACCATCACCCTCATGCGCAATCACAAGGCCTTCGCTGGTGGAGCGATCCGCGCGCTTTGCGTTGCCTTTAGCACCCTTCAGGCGAAGGATTTCGGTTGCCTTCTCGACGTCGCCGCCGGCTTCCTCCAACGCGTTCTTGGTGTCGACCATTCCGGTCCCCAGCTGCTCACGCAGCTTTTTGATGTCTTCGAGTGACACAGCCATAGGTCTCTCCCCTACTTCTTCTCAGCGGCCTTGGCCGGTGCCTTCTTCGCAGCCGGCTTTGTGGCGGTCGTGGTCTTGGCGGCAGTCTTCTTCTCTGCGGCGGGCTTTGCTGCAGTCTTTGCCGGAGCCTTCTTGGCGGGCTCTTTAGTCGCGGCAGCCTTAGCTGGAGCCTTCTTCGCAGCGGGCTTCTTTTCCGCAGTCGCCTTCGCAGGGGTCTTTGTGGCAGCAGGCTTCTTCTCGGCAGCAGCTTTCGCTGGAGCCTTCTTTGCTGGTGCCTTTTTCGCCGGTGCCTTCTTGTCCTCGGCAGCGGGCTCAGCAGGTGCAGCAGCCTCCGGGCTTCCGGTCGCGGACTGCTCGAGCAGTTCGCGCTCCCATTCGGCCAGTGGCTCAACTGCGGACACGTTGCCTTCTGCTTCTGGCTTCTGGTGGCGCTCAATGAGGCCCTCGGCGACAGCATCGGCGATGACCTGGGTCAGCAAAGCGACAGAGCGAATCGCGTCGTCGTTTCCAGGGATCGGGTAGTGCAAATCGTCCGGGTCCGCGTTGGAGTCGAGGATTCCGACAACCGGAATTCCAAGCTTCTTGGCCTCGTCGATGGCGAGGTGCTCGCGAATCGGATCGATTACCCAGAGAGCGCTGGGGGCTTTCTGCAGGGAGCGGATACCACCGAGTGATTTCTGCAACTTGGTCAGCTCACGCTTCTTGAGCAACAGCTCCTTCTTGGTGTAACCCTGGGTGGTGTCCTCGTAATCGATTTCTTCGAGTTCCTTCATGCGACCCAGACGCTTGGACACCGTTTGGAAGTTGGTCAACAGACCGCCCAACCAACGCTCGTTCACGTAGGGCTGACCCACGCGAGTGGCCTGCTCGGCAACCGCTTCCTGGGCTTGCTTCTTGGTTCCCACGAAAAGGATGGTTCCGCCGTGGGCGACCGTCTCCTTGACAAAGTCGTAGGCCTTATCGATGTAGGCCAGGGACTGCTGAAGGTCGATGATGTGGATACCACTGCGCTCGGTCAAGATGAAGCGCTTGACTTTGGGGTTCCAGCGGCGAGTTTGGTGTCCGAAGTGGACGCCCGCATCGAGTAGTTGACGGATAGTGATGGCAGCCATGACGGCTCTCCTTTATGTTCTCGGTTAATCCCACACGTTTGTGTGAGCCTGGTGCCGAGGCCACCACCGCACTCCAGCAGAATCTTCCCGGAGGAGAGACTGTCGAGAGACCGACGGGTGTGAACCTTGATCGACACGCGAAGTCACAGAGCAAAACTCTGCGCCCGCACAGCATAGCGGGTTAGCCCTCGAAACTCGAGTGCTGACCCCTAGCCAACAGCGAGGATATGCGGGGCGAGGGCCCGAAAAGCCTGCCCTCGATGAGAGAGCTCGTCTTTTTGGTGAGCCTCGAGCTCCGCTGCACTCACGCTGTAACCCTCAGGAATGAACACCGGGTCGTAGCCAAAGCCTCCAGAACCCGCAGGGTGTTCAGCGAGCGAGCCCTCCCAGCGCTTCTCAATCACGACCTCGCCACCGTCATGCACCAAAGCTGCAGCACACACGAAGGCAGCCCGGCGATCACCGACACCCTTCATGTCGTCGAGGACTTTGGCCGTGTTATCCGCATCCTCTCCACTGGGTGCATAGCGAGCCGAGAAAATACCGGGCCGGCCATCGAGGGCTACGACCTCCAGGCCCGAATCATCGGCAATCGCTGGCCGCCCTGTGGCGTGGAAGGCAGATCGGGCTTTGATCAGCGCATTCGCCTCAAAGGTCTCACCGTCTTCCACCGGCGAATCCTCCGGGGAGGGCTCGAGGCTGAGGCCTGGAATCAGCGGCTCGAGAATGCGCTGGAGTTCTGAGACCTTGTGGGCATTTTTGGTACCCACGATGACTCTCATCCCGCGGACGCTCCCAGAGCCTCACGCTGAATCCGAGCGAGCTCGGTGGTTCCCGCCAAAGCCAAATCGAGTAGGCGATCCAACTCGGAGCGCTCAAA
>JAYOYJ010000020.1:0-11942 GCA_038153485.1 Pontimonas sp.
AGCAAGCCACGCCACCCCCGTCTTGCCTCGATAGAGGCGACCATCCCTGGACCTCGTTCCCTCCGGATAGATCGCAAAAGCCTCACCCTCATGAAGCAGGCCTAAGCCCGCATCGAGGGCATCCTGTGCTGCTTGCCCCACCCCACGAGTGACCGGAATCGCACCGATGCTCCGAAAGAACGTCCTCGACAGGAAGCCCTTGACGCCTTTGCCAGTGAAATAACTGTCCTTCGCAAGAAACGAAACAGGTCGTGGCGCGAAGAGCGTGATGATCACGCTGTCAATAAAGGACAAGTGGTTACTGGCCAAAATCACCGGACCGGTGCGAGGCACGTTCTTTCGCCCCACAATCTTGGCGCGAAACAGTCCCCTGGCCACGGGACCCAGGGTGAGACGACTCACCTGCTTCAGCATGAAAAAAGCCTAAGGGCGTTTCCCTTGTTTCTTTATTTTCGCTGGGATGCCCACTGCTAAAGCACCAGCTGGCACGTTATCCAGCACCACGGCCTTGGCCCCAATGGTTGCTCCATCGCCCACGGTAATCGGCCCCAATAGGGTTGCTCCCGACCCAATCGTCACGCCATTACCCACTGAAGGGTGACGGCGCCCCTGGCTTTCCTCCCTCGCCTGGGCAACCTTTCCGCCGAGGGTCACACCGTGGTAAATCAGGCAGTCATCACCGACCTTCGCGGTCTCTCCAATAACGACACCCATGCCGTGATCAATCACTAGGCGACGACCCAGTGTGGCACCGGGATGAATCTCAATTCCTGTAAAGGTCCGCGCCATGTTCGAGAGGATTCTCGCGATAAGAAACCATTCCCAACGCCAAAACCATGACGCTACCCGGTGCCACCACAACGCGTGAACCCCGGGGGACGTCAGAAACACTTCAAGGTTGTTGCGCGCAGCAGGATCACGTTCCCGCACCGCGGCGAGATCCTCGCCCATGCGACTGGAATGAGTCATGTTAGGTATCGAGACCCTCGTAGAGAACGGTGGAGAGGTAGCGCTCCCCAAAGCTTGCCAGAATCACGACAATAGTTGAGCCAGCGAGCTCCGGTCGCTTCGCCAACTCCACCGCGGCGTGAGCCGTCGCACCAGAAGAAATACCGCCCAGGATTCCCTCCTCGGCGCCCAGGCGCCGCGCCATGTCGACAGCCTGCTGACTCGTGACATCAATGACCTCGTCGTAGACCTCACGGTCCAAGACGGCCGGAACAAAGTTCGCGCCGATTCCCTGAATTTTGTGAGGTCCAGCCTCGCCTCCATTGAGAAGAGGAGATTCGAGGGGCTCCACACCGACAACGCGCAAGCCAGGCTTGCGCTCCTTGAGCACCTGGCCGGTCCCCGTCAAGGTTCCCCCGGTTCCGACGCCGGCGACGAAGACATCGACGGCGCCATCGGTGTCGCGCCAAATCTCCTCGGCAGTGGTCTTGCGGTGAATTTCGGGGTTGGCGGGGTTTTCAAACTGCCTGGCTAACACAGCCCCTGGTATCTCGGCCGCGATCTCGATGGCCTTATTGACCGCACCGGTCATTCCCTCTGCCCCCGGTGTGAGAACGAGGGTTGCACCATAAGCGCGCAGGAGCATCCGCCGCTCGCTACTCATTGTCTCGGGCATCGCCAAGACCGCTTTGTAGCCCCTGGCGGCTGCCACCATGGCCAGAGCAATACCGGTATTGCCACTGGTGGCTTCCACGATTGTTCCGCCCGGCTGTAACTCCCCCGACGCTTCAGCCGCATCGACCACGGCGATGGCGAGACGATCTTTCACCGATGAGGAGGGGTTATAGAACTCGAGCTTGGCGAGCACTGTCGCGCCCGCTCCCTCCGTCACACGATTCAAACGAACGAGTGGAGTGTTACCGAACGCTTCGGTGATGTTTCCATACACAAGTGACACGAGTTTTCCTCCTAGAGACCCCAACCGGGAATCCTTACAGGGTATTCCCGAATGGTCTGAACATTCCCACGGAAGGTAATACTGTTACGACGATGAAAGCTTCTCCGTGCTGACCGTTGCACTCGGCCTCATCGGGGCATTGGCCTACGGGGGTGCCGATTTTTACGGCGGACTCGCCTCAAGACGATCCTCGACAATCCTTACCACTCTCGGTGTCGCCCTCGTCGGCCTGATCGGACTGGCGCTGACCTCCCCCTTTGTCCAGGCGGTCTCAAGTTACGACGCGTGGTTTTATGGCGCGGCCTCCGGACTTGCGGGAGCGATAGGAATTGGACTTCTCTATGGAAGCTTGGCCATCGGGCCCATGAGCATCCTGTCGCCGGCGACTGCATTTATCTCGGCGATTGTCCCCGTCAGCGTTGGACTATCGATGGGAGAAGGCGGTGGCTGGTCATTCACCATCGCAATCGGTCTCGCTCTGATTGCCATCATCTTCGTCGGCTTTGTTCCCGAGCAAGGAGCGGTCCGTCCCCGGCCCATTGGCCTCCTGATGGCTGCCGGTTCTGGAACCTTCATTGGTTTCACCGTCATCCTGATTGACCTTTCGCCGGCAGAATCCGGCCTCATCCCTTTGCTCGCCAACAGAATGGTGTCCTCCACCGCTCTCATCCTCGCCACGGCGGTCCTTGTACTCTCACGGGTCGCACGGGCCCAGACTCCTCGACTACCCGGGCTCATCCAGATCAGGACGGTCTGGACGATGATCGTGACTGCCGGAATCTTGGATGTTCTGGCCAACGTTGCCGTGATCTATGGCCTTCGGTCGGGAGCGCTGTCTGTCGTCTCTGTCCTGATTGCGCTCTATCCTGCCGGCACGATTCTTCTCGCCAACGTTGTGCTTAAAGAGCGCATTGCTCCCATTCAGTGGGCAGGCCTCACACTAGCTTTGACGGCCAGTGCGCTACTGGCCCTCTAAGCGGGCAGGAGCGCGGGCTGAGGCTTCGCGCTATTCTCTTCGGGCTCACACGAGATCCCAGCTTGCTCCAAAAGCTCTACGAGCCGACGTGATCGAGACCGAGTGGTCAACGTCACCACTCGACCCTCTCTTCCCGCCCGACCCGTGCGACCAGCACGGTGAACATACGATTTGAAATCATCGGGCTGATCCACTTGGACCACGGTGTCGATGTCATCGACGTGGATTCCACGAGCAGCAACATCCGTTGCCACCAGTACACTCACTCGGCCCGAGGTCAGCTTTTCGAGGTTTCTGGTTCGCCGTGCTTGGTTCAAATCCCCATGAAGACTCACCGCCGGTATTCCATGGTCATCGAGATAATCCGTGAGGTCCTCCGCGAACGCTCTCGTCCTCGTGAACATCAGCACTTTGCCGGGGCCCTGCGCGAGCTCCAAGACGACGTCTCGTTTCTGGCGCTGGTCGACGACCCAGACCTGGTGGTCAATACTCGAGGTTTCTTGGTTTTCTCCCTCGACCTCAAAGACAGCGGGGTTCGGCAAGAACTCCGCCACAATGTCGGCAACACCAGCATCGAGAGTCGCAGAGAACAACAAACGTTGACCCTGCGGTGAGGTTGATCGGAGAATCCGCCCTACCGGCTCGATGAAGCCCAGCTCCGACATGTGATCAGCTTCGTCAATCACGGAAATGACCACTTCCGAAACATCGAGCTTTCCCCTGGCCATCAAGTCTTCAATCCGACCGGGGGTTCCGATGACGATGTCCACGCCTCGCTCCAGGGCTCCAATCTGTCGACCGAGAGGTACGCCGCCATACACCTGCGTGGTGAACAGTCCCACGCTTCTCGCAATCGGCTGGACTGTCCGATCAATTTGCAGAGCAAGCTCCCTCGTCGGAGCAAGAATCAGAGCACGGGGTGCTCGTCCCACAGCGCGCTTCACACCTTTCTTAGTGAGCCTGAGCAGACGCTCCACCAGCGGTGCACTAAACGCAATAGTTTTCCCCGAGCCTGTTCGGCCACGCCCCAAGACATGACGACCAGACAGGGCAACAGGAATGGTGACAGCCTGCAAAGCAAAAGGAGTTATTGCTCCTTGAGCGCGAATAGCTTCCGTAATCCGCTCACCCAGACCCAAGTCACCAAACTCGAGACCCTCTCCCGCATCGGGAGCGACAGGTGTTGCTTCCAGTCGCTGGTGCGCAACGACGGGTACCGGCTTACGCTGCGAATCCTTTTTGGGGCCGCGCTGGTTTCCACCACCTCGGGGGGTTCGGGCATCGTTGTGTCGGGGCGCTCGACGCTCTTCCGAGCTAGATCGGTGCTTGTGCTGAGGAATCGAGGGGCGCTGAGTCGAGCGAGTTGACCCGCCATCTCGAGTTTCCGAAAAATCAGACTTTCCCGAGGGTTTGCGACGTCGCCCTGACTGAGCCTGGTCAGCGGAGACATGACTCTTGGGTCTGCGCTTTTTCTGATCCTGGAAGGACGTGCGTTTCTTGGGTGGGCTCCACGAGGGCGCCTTCTTAGGCGAGGGCATGAATACAGTCAGCTTTCTTTGTGATCAATGGGGAGAAGAGGTGTCGTACGTGACACCAGGCCCTGATCACCACTAGCCAGACCGGGGCTGTTTCGTCTACACATGCGGCCGCTCTCACGATTGTGAGGCGATGGCCCACGAGGTTCGCCGTCGATGGCGTTCTCTTGTTCCGGGTATGAGAGTAGCACTCGCCCACCGCTCAAGGCGAGCACAATCTTCCGGGCCCGGCGTAGAGTAAGCGCGTGCACCGGGGACTCCACTACGTCAGACGGTGGAGCCAACTCCTGTCCGGACTCTTCCTGTTCGGGTTCTCTGCCGCCATGATGTTGCGCGCGAGTTTTGGAGTCGACCCGTGGACTGTCTTCGCCGAAGGATTCCACGTGACCTGGGGTTTTGGCTTTGGCTGGGTCATTGTGGTGAGCGGTCTTGTCGTGCTCCTCATCTGGATTCCGCTACGCCAGAAGCCAGGAATCGGAACGGTGCTCAACGCTTTTCTTGTGGGACCTTCGATGGAGGTAGGTCTCGCGCTCGTCGACACACCAGAGACCGTTCTTCAGCGGATATTCCTGTATGCATCAGGTCTTCTGATGATGGGAATCGCGAGCGGACTGTATATCGGTGCGCGGTTTGGTCCCGGTCCGAGGGACGGTCTCATGGTGGGCTTCAATGCACGCTTCGGTTACCCCATGTGGGCGGTTCGAACAGTGGTCGAAGTCACCGTCCTAACAATTGGATGGATTCTCGGTGGAAGCTTCGGTGTGGGAACCGTGGTGTTCGCTCTCGCGATCGGCCCACTCGCACAACGATCCATTCGGGTCTTCAGAGTTCCCGACTATTCCTCAAACGCCACCGGCAAGTAGAGGTCCTGAACTCGGTTCTCAAGAGCCGTGTGATCATTTCGGGTATACAGCCCGCAGCGCACCTGAGTGCAGTCCACGTTGTCGTCGGCACTGGAGGGAATCTCGATGTATGCCGTGAACTCTCCCGCTTGTCGGTCATCAAAACTCCGCGCCCCAAACAAACGCCAGGCCCAGTCGTCATTGATCCAATTGGAGGCTGCGTATTCGATCGCCCCCTCGTTAAGGTCACCGTCCTCCTCAGTGCCAGGCACCCCGCCCAAGCACGGCCCGGGTCGCTGATCAGGAGTATCGGGGACCTTACACACCGCCACATAGATTCCGGTGGAAGGGTCATAGCCAGAACCTGACACCACGATTCGGTCACCGGCCAGGAGAGCCGAGAAGTCTTTATCCTCGCCGGAAGCGAAAACAGCCCTCAACGTTCGCTCCCGACCATCATCTCCGGTGGCGGTCACCGTCGTAGGAAACCCCTCGACATCGAGGGCCTGACCCGAGGACCCTGCAGGGGAGCTTGTCAGAATCGGCACCACGATCCAGGAGACGACGAGGGCCACGACAACGAGCAGGATGCCCCCGGCCCAGCCCCACCCACGACGCACACGACGGGAAGGGGAGGCCATGGGCTCAGTCTATTTCTGAGCAGAGAGTAGCCTTCACGTGTGCGTTTTCGAGAGGGGCTTGCGGTCGCCATCGGCGGGGCTGTGGGAACTCTTGCCCGAGTGGGAGCACTCGAAGCCACAGGTCACCTGCCCTGGGGGGAGCTTCTCGCCACCCTCGTGGTCAATGCTCTCGGTGCGTTCGGCTTGGCCTTTGTCGCCAGTCGAGGCTTACCCGAGTTTCCTCCGTGGGTGTATCAGGGCATCACGGTGGGGTTCCTCGGCTCCTACACGACCTTCTCGGCCATTGCCCTCATCACGACCTCTGAGGGGGGAGTGATCGGCATCGGCTACCTCACCCTCACCCTCGCCATCGGTGTCGTGATGGTTGTGGCGGGACGTTGGCTCGGTCGTGCTTCTCGGAAGGAGGCAATCACATGACGCCCCTCGCCCTCCTCGCCACCGTCTCCCTAGGAGCTCTTGGGGCTCTACTTCGATGGTGGATTAGCCGGCACCTCCCGAGCGCACCGTGGTGGTCGCTGGGCATTGTCAACGTGACGGGGTCGGCGGGAATCGGTGTGGTGGCAGCTCTTCCGGAGTCGGTGTGGACCTATCCGCTGATGGTCGGTTTAGCCGGTGCTCTGACGACGTTTTCCACACTGGCGCTCGTCATGACCCCCGCCACAACCGAGAAGCTCACCATCCGGGTCATCATGCCTCTCACCGCTCACGTGGTGCTGGGAATCCTCGCCTGTGCTGCAGGATTTGCCGGTGTTCAGGCTCTCCTCTGAGTCCCGAAGCCACAAAGCTCTGCGTGATAAACTCCGTGCAATCTCTCGCCCTGAGTCGGACTTTTCTGGGCGTGGTGCTCTCGTCGAAAGAAGCAAAGGGGTGACCCATGGGTCGCGGTCGGCAAAAAGCAAAGCACACCAAAGTGGCGCGTGAACTGAAGTATTACTCGCCCGACACCGACCTGTCTCAGCTGGAGAAGGAGCTCTCCTCCTCCCAGAATGACGATCAGTACGAGGACAAGTGGGCGGACTACGACGACGCCGACGAGGAGTCCGCGTAAGTTCCGACGAGTCGGACAGCTCCGCCCTCAACACCTTTAGCGCTGGTGACACTGCCCTCTGCAGCGGTGGCTCCGGCCCTCTCCACAGCACCCACCTGCCAGGCGCGATGACCCGACTCCTGCAGTGACTCGAGCACCGCGGAGGCATGCTGGCTTTCGACTAGTGCCACCATGCCCACTCCCATGTTCCAGGTGTCCTCAACATGAGCAAGATCGAAACCTCCGGCCTCGGCCAAGACCTGCATGACCACAGGTGGTGTCCACGTGGATCGATCGACATCGACGGCCATTCCCGGAGGAAGAACGCGAGAAAGATTCTGGGCGAGCCCTCCGCCGGTGACATGGCTTAACATGTGAAGCGCACCGGAGTGGGCACCGAGGAGCTTCAGCATGGCTGAGGTGTAAAGCATCGTGGGCTCAAGAAGCTCAAGTCCTAATTCCCGGGAAAACTCTGGCCAAGTGGCGTGAAGATCCCAGCCTTGATCAGCCACAATCTTGCGCACCAAGGAGAAGCCGTTACTGTGCAGGCCACTCGAAGCCACCGCGATAGCCACATCACCTACCTGCACTCGGCTGGGGTCGAGCATGTCATCAGACTCCACGACTCCCGTTGCAGCGCCAGCAACGTCATAGTCATCGACACCCAGAAGACCTGGGTGTTCGGCAGTCTCGCCACCGACGAGGGAGACCCCGCAACTCGATGCAGCCTCGGCAATCCCTCGAACGATGTCGGCGATCCGATCCGGGACAACCCGACCACACGCGATGTAATCGGTCATAAACAACGGCGTTGCGCCCACGACCACAATGTCATCGACCACCATGCCGACCAGGTCCCACCCGATGGTGTCGTGGACGTCCATGGCCTGAGCGATGGCGACTTTCGTTCCCACCCCATCGGTTGACGTGGCCAGAATCGGATGGCGATAGGACGAGAGAAATGACGCGTCATACAGACCGGCAAAGCCGCCAACACCGCCGATCACTCGAGACGAATGGCTGGCCAAGACCGCGGATTTCATGAGCTCTACCGCTTTGTCCCCAGCAGACGTGTCCACTCCGCTTGACTGATAGGGAGAGGGCTCTGTCACCCCCACAGTCTATGGGAGCGCTCTCTAGCGCTTGTGGAAAACTTTGACGCCCGAGTGCACGACACTTTTAGCCTTCGAGGATGACCCACCAGAGCTCTCCCCGACGACCCGTATTTTCTGCCACCACCTCGTGGGTGGGAATAGTTCTGTTAGGCGCCGGACTCACTCAAGTAGCCCTACCTGCATCAGAGGCCACTGCGCCTGGGCCCCAAACGGCAAGCATCGAATACAGCGGTATTGACAACTCCTATGGAGTTCTCAGTGGTGGGCGGCAGCGAGATTTCACCACAGGGCTCTATGGCTGGCAGGGCGCAGCCTTCGCCTCACTGGGAATGATGGGAATCGAATGGACCACCGCAACGGGTACCGAGGCCAGGCTCGATTTCTCTCCAGACTCCGGAACCGCTTCACCTTCGCCCGGAGGTGACTCATCATGGACAGCGCCTGGTTACCTCAGCGCCAATCCCAACAATCTGATTTACACCAACAACACCATCAGCATCAGCGGAAACCAGGCCCGCTTTTCCCAGCGACACCGATCCCTCTCTGACGAGTCGGCGATCAACCGACGGCTGTATTGGGTGGCTGAGCTGGCTCCCGGCTATGACCCTGTCTTCAGCGGAGCGGGGTCCTCCACCCTGCTCATCTCGGACCGCTCAGGGGCGCACCCGACCATCATCATTCACGTCACCAGTGAAGCCGGATCACCCGCCTTCGCTGGGAGCACCTCGATGTACACGCCGCTGGTCGATGGAGATACTTCTCCGACTCTGTACTTGGCACCCGGAGATGCGACCGATTTCACTATGGAAATCACGGTCGGCATCGTGGATGCTGACCCCTGCTCGGCAAGCGCCGCAACAACGTTCGCTGCCACCCAAGCGGGGGTCTTCGGCCAGGTGTGGGACAGCCTGGCATCGTGTGCGCAACCCGCTTCCTGGAGTGTTACTGCGGATGGAGAAGCTTCCGAGCCTCTGTCTCTCACCTTCCAATCTCCTTACCAAGCTCCGGTGGCGCCGGTCACACGGACCCTCAGCGTGTCCGGGCTACCTGAGGGTGTGGAGTGGGAGCGTGTTGACGATGAGGGGAGCGCTCTGCGTGTGTCCCTCACCACTCCCACAACCCTGGAGCCTGGGGAGTACTCACTGACCTGGTCTTCGAGGGAGCAACGAGACGAGGGTGGGGTCCTCACCAGCTCGAGGCCCTCCGCTTCCACCGCAACGCTGACCATTCTGGCAACTCCCCCGCCTCCTCCCGCCCCGGTGGAGGTGTCCTCCTCCCCTTCGCCACCTCCTTCGTCGAGCCCAGCTCCGGTGTCCCAAGTCGACGTCCCCGTCGTCATATCTGAGGCTCCAAACCCAGAACCTGCCGATGCCGCCCCCGAACCCCTGACAGAGGTTCCCTCCCCTGTCGAACCAGAACCAGAGTTATCGCTCCCTCGAGTGTTTGACCGGGAACCACGGAGCGTCGATGAACCCAGTCTGGTCATTCCAGAACCTTTGGCTGCTGGAGTGTGGCTGGGAATCGGCACGGGAGTGCTAGCTAGCGGCGGAATTGTGGCGGCGATTCGACGTCGATTCTCGAGGCGCCGCAGGGCTTCCGAGGGGGGCGAGACCCGTATCGACTGACCGCGTGATTGCCCGATAGGCTTGCCTCATCATCGGCTGCAAGATGAGGAGATGACCCCCGTCAATGTGTGGGATCGTGGGCATTGTTTCGTCGTCACCCGTCAATCAACAGGTGTATGACGCTCTGGCTCTCTTGCAGCACCGCGGTCAGGATTCAACCGGTATCGCGACTTCGGACGAGAGCACCCTCCATATCCATAAGTCCAAGGGTCAGGTCCGCGAGGGCTATCGGACCCGAGATATGCGCGCGTTGCTGGGGACCATCGGTCTTGGTCACGTCCGCTACGCAACGCGGGGCAACGCGAAAAAGGAACAGGAAGCCCAACCTTTTTATGTGAACGCTCCCTATGGAATCGTTCTCGTCCACAACGGAAATCTCACCAATACCCGTGAGCTAGCCCAGGAGTTGGCGGATCGTGATCGTCGCCACCTCAACACCACCTCCGATACGGAGATGCTCGTCAATGTATTGGCTAGCGAGTTGCAGTCCGCTGATTCTGGAACGTCGTTCACCCAGGAGACCGCGTTCCAGGCAGTGAAAGCTGTGCACGCTCGCGTGGAAGGCTCCTATGCGGCTATCGCAGTCATTGCCGGTCACGGAGTTCTCGCCTTCCGCGACCCTTTCGGAATTCGTCCCCTCATTCTCGGGCGGAGACAGGCAGGTCTGGTCGGGGACGATTGGATTGTCTCGAGCGAATCACTGGTGCTGGAAGCGTCCGGGTACGAGATTGTCCGGGATATTGAACCGGGTGAAGCAGTGTTCATCTCTCGGGATGGAACCCTGCACTCCAGGCATTGTGCCGAGAATCCTCGACTGGTGCCCTGCTCCTTCGAGTATGTGTACCTCGCTCGACCAGACTCGATCATGAACGGCATCTCTGTGTATGAGGCCAGGTTGCGTTTGGGAGACAAGCTCGCAGACACCATTGCTCGCTATGCGCCCACCGACGACATCGATGTGGTCATGCCGATTCCCGATTCCGCTCGACCGGCCGCCATGCAGGTCGCACGAAAACTGGGCATTGAGTACCGGGAAGGTTTCTATAAGAACAAATACATCGGGCGAACGTTCATCATGCCGGGACAAGCCCAACGCACGAAGAGCGTTCGACAGAAACTCAACGCTATGTCGAGCGAGTTCGCCGGGAAGAACGTCCTCATCGTGGATGACTCCATTGTTCGAGGAACCACCTCCCGAGAAATCGTAGAAATGGCGAGGGAAGCGGGAGCAAAAAGTGTCACCTTCACCTCCGCAGCACCACCCGTTAGGTTCCCCCACGTCTATGGAATCAATATGCCCAACAAGGGTGAGTTGGTCGCCTCAGGTCGCTCGATTCCCGAGATTGCTCTCGAGATTGGCGCGGACCACCTCATCTATCAAGAAGTTGAGGACATGAGAGACGCCATCATCGAGGGCTCCAGTGTCACCGAACTGGACATGAGCTGCTTCACCGGCGAGTACGTCACCGGCACGGTGAGCGATGAGTATCTCGCGTGGGTGGAAACCAACCAGGCGAGCTAGTCCCCTCGTCCGTCGTTTCGTGCCATGACGGCTTGGGTCGCTTTTTTCTTCGACCGCAGGTCGAGAATCAGCCATAGGACAATTCCCAGCGCTATCGAACCCGTGATGCCATAGAGCGAGAAGTAAGCAAAAAGGGTGGCAAAGCCCAAGGACGGGTCTGCGTCATACAGGCTCGTGAGAATTAGAGTGCCGACAAATCCCACCAAGCCAAAAACCACCACAAAAGCGGAGAGACGAGGCGATCGACGAATCGACACTCGCTGCTGACTCTCGGGTCTCTTCCCAGGCATTGCCTCAGGCTAGCTCCCCAAGCGGTAACCATCCTGTGAGATTCGAGCGCTCACCCGATGCGTGAATCGCACCCTCGGCAAGGGCGTCATCAAATAATCGTGCCCCTGTGGCCACACTCAGCCACACGTCGGGCTCCATTTCCACTACCGCCGGTGGTGTCCCTCTGATGTGAGAAGGTCCCTCGATTGCTTGGACCGCGCCCCACGGGGGGACCCGAACCTCGACACTCGAGCCTGGGGCTTTCTGTCGCAAGAGCTGCAGGGTGTAACGGACCGCCATCGCCTCGTCGTCAGGCTGGGGATTGCCGTCCCGCCAGCGCTGGACCGCCTCCCGGCCCGCGTCGTCCGGTATCCGTCGAGGCGCCACGGACAACACGCTAGCAACGTCGCGCGGGTAGGGTAAGCGCGTGAAGATTTTGGTCCTCGGTGCGGGTGCCAGGGAGCACACCATCATTCAGGCGCT
>JAYOYJ010000020.1:12042-19771 GCA_038153485.1 Pontimonas sp.
AAAGAAGCAGCTGCCATCGAGGGGTCGAAAGCTTTCGCCAAAGACGTCATGGCTGCCGCCAATGTTCCCACCGGGAAAGCCTGGACCGTCTCTACCCAGAAAGAACTCAAGGATGCGCTCAAGCGATCCGGCGCTCCCTACGTCGTCAAGGCGGATGGTCTTGCGGCGGGCAAAGGGGTGCTGGTCACTGAAGACCTCGACGCCGCTATCGAGCACGCCACGTTCTATCTCCAACACGGCGAAGTGCTTGTCGAGGAGTTCCTCCAAGGCCCCGAAGTATCTCTGTTCTTCGTGAGTGACGGACGCCGCATTGTTCCTCTCAGCCCAGCTCAGGATTACAAGCGTGCCTATGACAACGACGAGGGCCCCAATACCGGAGGAATGGGTGCTTACTCCCCGCTGCCCTGGCTCGATTCGGACTTTGTCGAAACCGTGACCACCACGATCGCCCAACCCGTGATCGATGAACTCGCTGGCCGAGGAACCCCTTTCATCGGTCTTCTCTACTGCGGGCTGATCGTCACCGACCAGGGAACGAAGGTCATTGAATTCAACGCCCGCTTTGGTGATCCCGAAACCCAAGTCGTCCTTGCCCGTCTCGAATCACCCCTGGCCCCACTTCTCTATGCCGCCGCCACCGAAGTGTTGGAGAGTGTGGAGCCGCCACGGTTTAGCGACCAATGTGCATTGACCGTGGTGTTGGCGAGCGAGGGTTACCCCGAGAATCCCGTCACGGGTCGAGAAATTCATGGTCTATCCACTGTCGCTGGAGACTCGCAGGTCACCATCGCCCACGCCGCAACGGCGTGGGACGGGTCAGACCTTCTCGCCACGGGCGGTCGGGTGCTGAGCATCATTGCGACGGGACCCTCTTTTGACGCAGCGAGAGACTCGGCCTATGGAGCACTAGACAAGATTTCCTTGGAAGGCTCTCACTATCGCCGGGATATTGCCCTGCGCATGGTGTCATGACCGAGCTTGCAGGGTGGAAACCGGTCTACTCGGGAAAGGTCCGAGAACTTTATATTCCACAATCGGCATCTACTGTTTCAGAAGCCGACAAGCTCCTGATTGTTGCGACCGATCGAGTGAGCGCTTTCGATCACATTTTGCGCCCCGAGATTCCCGGCAAAGGAGCCATTCTCACGGCGCTCTCGAAGTGGTGGTTTGCCCAATTCCCCGACGTTCCCCACCACCTGCGAGACGAAGAACCTCCCGCTGAGGTTGCAGATTGCTCCATGGTTGTGGAACCACTGGACATGTTCCCGGTGGAGTGTGTAGTCCGCGGTTACTTGGCAGGTAGTGGATGGAAGGAATACCAAGCCACATCCAGCGTGTGCGGTATTGCCCTGCCGGGTGGTCTATCGGAAGGAGATGAGCTCCCTGAACCGCTGTTCACTCCCGCGACCAAAGCGGCAGTGGGTGACCACGATGAGAGCATCTCTTTCGACGACATGGTCGGCCTGATCGGAGTCGATGATGCCACTGCGTTGCGAGATCTCAGTCTGAGTCTCTATTCCCGAGCGAGTGCCGTGTCGAAGAGTCGCGGTGTGATTCTCGCGGACACAAAATTCGAGTTTGGACGCCACCGAGACACCGGAGTCATCACTATCGCCGACGAAGTCTTGACCTCGGATAGCAGTCGATACTGGGATGGGGAGTTATATTCCCAAGGTGGAATAAATCGTCTCGATAGTTTTGACAAGCAACTCATTCGAAACTGGCTGTCGGACAATTGGGATCAGACGGGAAGCCCGCCTGAGTTGCCGGCGGACTTAGTCACCCACACGATGAACCGCTACCGAGAGCTTTTTCAGCGTCTTACCGGGAAGCCTTTCCATACTGAACCCTGATGACGATTGCAGCACCCTCGCACGAACTGGAGCCACCAACCCTGGCGCACCGCGCGGCATGGCCTGTTGCGGTAGGAATCGTTCCTTTGCTCTACGCCCAAGGTAAGTGGGTTCGCAAGCAGGTCCCCAAACTTCCTCACGCTCCCGAGCCGTGGGAAGGCGAGGCACCCGGTCCTTCGCCGCTCAAGATTGTGGGACTCGGTGACTCCACCATTGCTGGTGTTGGTGTCCGAGACCCACTCCACGGTCTGGTCCCGCAGTTTTCTCTCGCGCTCCACGAGAAGACTCAGCGTGGAGTGTCCTGGCGGTCTGTCGGTGAAAGCGGTGCCACGTCAAAAGACATTCTCCGTCGCTTTCTCGCTCCCGCGCTCAGCAGCCCCGCAGACGTTGTTCTGGTGTCCTTGGGGGCGAATGACGCGAAGGACTTAAAGCCACTGGGAGCCACCATCAGGCGATTCGAGAGACTCCTGGCTGCACTGCACCACGGCCACCCCGATGCTGTCATCATCTTCTCCTCGCTTCCTGCCTTTTATCTCTTTCCCACCCTGCCTCAGCCCCTGCGGTCGATTATTTACGCCCACTCCCAAGCCATTGAGCGAACGCTTCGGCCCATGATTGAGTCCTTCCCCTTCGCCATGATGTCGCCACCGCCTCCTGGCTATCACGACTCATTTTTCGCAGAGGACGGCTTTCATCCAAGCCAAGATGGTTACAGGGACTGGGCTCGTTTCGCTCTCGATGACGCCCTCACGCGTGGCGCGCTGGAGGCGATAGGCGCTCGATAGACTGGGCCTGCTGTTGTAGTGCGGAGCCAAGTCCTCGGAGCGTGATTAGTGGCCATCATTGTCGTTGAAGTCATGCCCAAGAAAGAGCTCCTGGACCCTGCCGGTAAAGCAGTCTTGGGTGCTTTCCACCGCAGTGGAATTGACGGATTCCACGAGGTACGGATCGGCAAGCGCTTCGAACTCCACATCGAAGGAGATGCCACCGAAGCTCACCTCGCGGATGCGAGGAAAATGGCGGAGGACCTTCTCTCGAACGGTGTTATTGAGGATGTTCTTGATGTTCGCGTGGAGGACTCCCCGGCATGAGAGTCGGGGTCGTGACGTTTCCTGGATCACTGGATGACCGCGACGCACTCCGCGCTGTCCGGCTTGCGGGAGGAACACCCGTCCCGCTCTGGCACGGCACCCATGACTTGGAGGGCGTCGATGCTCTGATCCTCCCCGGGGGTTTCAGCTATGGCGACTACCTCCGGTGTGGGGCAATCGCTGCGCACTCGCCAATCATGTCCGAGGTGGTGACCGAGGCGAAAAAAGGTCTCCCCATCCTGGGAATCTGCAACGGCTTCCAAATCTTGGTGGAGGCAGGACTTCTCCCCGGTGGTCTGATTCGTAACGACCACGGTGATTTCATCTGTCGCGATCAAAAACTCCGGGTAGAGAGCACAGAAACCGCCTGGACCTCGAGCTATGAGAGTAACCAGGAGATTGTGATTCCCCTGAAGAACGGTGAGGGCGGTTTCATCGCTGATGAGGACACTCTGAAGCGCATCGAGGGTGAGAACTTGGTCGCATTCCGCTATCTCGAGGTGAATCCGAATGGTTCCGCCGGCGACATTGCTGGCTTGCGCAACGACACGGGGCGGATTGTGGGTCTCATGCCACACCCCGAGCACGCCGTCGAAGCTGGCTTTGGTCCCGACACCGATCAGGCGATGAAGTCCGGCACCGATGGCCTGGCGATGTTCCAGTCAGTCCTGACTCAGGTTGTGAGCGCGTGACAACAACTCCAGGCTCCCTCTATCGGGTGATGGCTGCTGCCGAAATGGTGACATGGACTCTTCTCATCGTCGCAATGGTGGCCCGTTACGGTTTCGCATACGAAGGACCCCTGTTCTTCGCGGCCGGCCTCAGTCACGGGATCATCTTCCTCGCCTACTGCATCACCGCCGTGATGGTGGGAATCAACCTCCGGTGGGGTCTTGGCACCATCACGGTGGCTGTCCTCTCGGCTATCCCGCCGTGGATGACGTGGCCTTTCGATCGATGGTTGGAGCGACGCGAGAAACTTCGTGGTGACTGGCGTCTCGAGGATTCGGGAGACCCTCGGGACCAGCACTGGATTGATCGGGTGGTGAGGTTGAGCCTTCGTCATCCCGTGTGGTCGTTTGTCCTCATCGTCGTGGGCATGGCCGTTGCAATCAGTGTTCTTCTCATGCTGGGCCCGCCGACTGAGTGGGGTGGTGCATAGTGTCCGTCGATTCCGTGTCGCACGCCGAGTCAACGCCGGAAAAGGACCAGCCGTTTGAGGCACTGGGTCTCAAAAAAGAGGAATACGACGAAATACGTCGCCTACTGGGTCGGAGGCCCACGTCCGGCGAATTGGCCATGTATTCGGTGATGTGGAGTGAACACTGCTCGTATAAGTCCTCGAAAGTCCACCTGCGTCAGTTTGGCCAGAAAGTCACCGAGGAAATGCGTGCTCATCTCATGGTGGGAATGGGCGAAAACGCTGGTGTGGTCGATATTGGTGAAGGCTGGGCGGTTACTTTCAAAATCGAAAGCCACAACCATCCCAGTTTTGTCGAACCCTTCCAGGGGGCGGCGACCGGTGTGGGCGGAATTGTTCGCGACATCATCTCCATGGGTGCGAGACCTGTGGCAGTTATGGACGCCTTGCGCTTTGGCGCTCTCGACCACCCCGATACAAAACGCGTCGCACCGGGAGTGGTGAGCGGAATCAGTTTCTACGGAAACTGCCTAGGGCTTCCGAATATTGGGGGAGAGACCTGGTTCGATCCGATCTACCAAAACAATCCGCTCGTCAACGCCCTCGCCGTCGGTGTCTTGCGGCACGAAGACCTCCACCTCGCGAGTGCCCAGGGAGCAGGAAACAAAGTGGTTCTCTTTGGTGCGAGAACCGGGGGCGATGGGATTGGCGGGGCGTCAATTCTCGCGAGCGAGACCTTCGACGAGGGTGGTCCCACAAAACGACCCTCTGTTCAGGTGGGTGACCCTTTCGCAGAGAAAGTCTTGATCGAGTGCTGTCTCGAGCTCTTCCACAACGGTGTGGTCGAGGGGATTCAAGACTTGGGTGCTGCCGGAATTAGCTGCGCAACCTCAGAGCTCGCTGCCAATGGAAACAGCGGCATGGAAGTCACCCTCGACCACGTGCTCCTGCGCGATGACACTCTCACAGCCGAAGAAATCCTGATGTCGGAGAGTCAAGAGCGAATGATGGCCATCGTCCGACCCGACAAACTCGACGAGTTCCTCGCCATCACCGAGAAATGGGATGTCGAAACCAGCGTGTTGGGGGAGGTCACCGATACCGGTCGCCTGATTATTCATTGGCAGAGCGAAACCATCGTTGATGTCGACCCCAAGACCGTCGCTATTGATTCGCCGGTCTATGAGCGGCCCTACCACCGCCCCTCCTGGCTCGACAGGGTCCAAGCAGACACGGTCCAGCCCAAGCCTCGAGCAGGAAGCGCAGAGGAACTGCGAGACCACGTCGCTCGGGTGGTGGCCTCATCGAATCTCGCCAACCCAGAGTGGATTACGAACCAATACGACCGCTACGTCATGGGGAACACCGCTCTGTCTTATCCGGACGACGCGGGCATGATTCGAGTGGACGAAGAATCGGGTCTCGGTGTAGCGCTCGCCACCGACGCCAACGGGCGCTACAGCTACCTCGATCCTTATCTAGGTGCACAACTCGCTTTGTCGGAGTCTTATCGAAACGTCGCGGCAACCGGTGCTGATCCTCGAGCGGTCAGTGACTGTCTGAATTTTGGTAGCCCGGAAGACCCCGAAGTGATGTGGCAGTTTGCCGAGGCTGTTCGCGGTCTGGCCGATGCTTGCTTGGAGCTGGGAATCCCCGTCACTGGAGGGAATGTGAGCCTCTACAACCAGACCGGCACGACACCCATTCACCCCACACCGGTCGTCGCGGTCATGGGAGTCATCGACACGGTCGAGCGTCGACTGCCAAGCGGTTGGCAAGACGATGGCGAAAACCTGTATCTCCTCGGCTTGACCAAAGCAGAGTTGGATGGCTCGGCGTGGGCGCAGGTTATCCATGATCACCTGGGCGGTATGCCGCCACAACCCCATCTGGGCGCAGAAAGAGCTCTAGCGGGACTGATGGTGGCCGCCGCGAGGGACGGCCTGGTCACGAGTGCGCACGATGTCTCCACGGGTGGGCTGATTCAGACCCTGGTGGAGGGTGTCCTTCGTCGGGGGGTGGGTGCGAGGGTGTGGCTGTCTGAGGTCATGGAGAACCACGGCATCGACATCACCGAAGCTCTTTTCTCGGAATCGGTTGCCCGGATGGTCGTGAGCGTGGCTCGCGAAGATGACGTCAAGTTCCGCGGGCTGTGTGAGGGGCGGGGAGTGCCGGTCGCCCGAATCGGTGTCACCGATACCTCGGCTAAGGGTCTTGATGTTGCCGACCAGTTCAGCTTCACACTCGAGGAGCTCGACAACCTCCACCGCGGAACGCTGCCTCGTGTTCTCGGACCCGTCGTGGGGTATTCCTCATAGCCACACTGCGCCCCGCGTTGTCCCAGGACAGCGCTACGGTGGAATAACTCATGATTGATTCGTCACGATTTCTTGTCTCTTCGTCCGATTACGACGCGTGGTTAGCTGTCAGAGCGAGTGGTGTCACTGCCACCGCGGTCGCTAAAGCCGTCACCCCGGAGGGTTTTCGCGAAGTCGTGGACCAGATTCGCAACCCCACACCGATTCCCGACAACGATTACATGCGTTTTGGTCGTGAGCAGGAGGGGTTTCTTATTGAGAAACTTGCAACTCAATTCGAGCTCGAACCCAACGATTGGCTCATTTCCAAAGATGCCGACCATTTGAAGTGGCAAATGGCAACCCCTGATGGGCTCTCCCCCGATCATGACCTCATTGCCGAGGTTAAGACCACAGGCCGAGACTGGGGTGAGTGGCGGGCGGTTCCCGGCAACTACCACCGCCAAGTCCAGTGGCAGCTCTATGTCACGGGTGCTCAAGCCTGTGTGTTCGGGTGGATGCTTCGTGAGAAGCGAAACGGCGAAATGGTGCCTGGTTGGCCAGGCCCCAAGTTCGTCGTTGTCGATAGAGATGAAGCCCTTATCGAGCGCCTGATCGAAGTTGCGGGCAATCTCTACCGGGAATTACCCCTCGCCAGCAGCTAACTCCTGGTGGTGCTGAATAACCTCAGCCAAGATGAACTCAAGGAACTTCTCGGCGAACTCCGGATCGAGGTCCGCCTCTTTCGCGAGATTCCGTAGCCTCTCAATTTGGGCTGCTTCTCTGGCCGGATCTGACGGCGGCATCGAGAGAGTGGCCTTCAGTTGCCCCACCTGTTGAGTCGTGCGAAAGCGCTCCGCCAAAAGGTGGATGAGAGCCGCGTCGATGTTGTCGATGCTTTTACGCAACTGAGAGAGCTCAGGGGGAATCGAATCCATAGAGCGACCCTACCGAGCCAGCTGGCTGGGGGCTAGTCCAGGAGAGGGTGCCGGGTGATGATGGCGTCTCTGGCGGGACCCACGCCAATCGCGGAGATGCGAGCGCCACTCATGCCCTCAATGGCTTCAACATAGTCGCGTGCGTTCTGAGGAAGATCGTCAAAGTCTCGGGCGGTGGAAATGTCCTCACTCCAGCCGGGCAAGTATTCATAGATGGGCTTCGCGTGGTGGAAATCAGACTGCGACCACGGAATTTCGTCGACACGCTTGCCGTCCACCTCATACGCGACACAGACGGGAATTTTCTCGAGACCTGTCAACACATCGAGTTTGGTGAGAACAAAATCGGTCACACCGTTGATGCGCGCGCTGTAACGAGCGATCGGAGCGTCATACCAACCACACCGTC
>JAYOYJ010000021.1:0-7215 GCA_038153485.1 Pontimonas sp.
AGAAAAACCGTGATCGACACTGCGAGTGACACCAACGACGAAACTTTCACCGCCGACCACAAGTCGATATAGACAAGATTCAGCCGGACCTGCTTCACGGCTGACGATTTACGCGCCGTTGTGTTTTCAGGCTGAACGATGGGGATTTCACTCATCGGAGGCTTCCTTCTCGACGGGGGTCTCTGGTGCATCCACGACACTACTACTGTCCTCTGCCTCAGAATCTCCCAAGTCACGCTCCTGGTTCCTTGCGATTCCTAAAACCTTGTCCTCGTCCGCGAGCCTGGCAAAAACTACACCCATCGTGTCTCTCCCCTTGGCAGGGACTTCCGCCACACCTGAACGGACTACCTTTCCGCTCTCGAGAACTACAAGCACCTCATCATCAGCGTCGACAATCATTGCCCCCGCTAAACCGCCTCGAGTGTCTGAAAGCTTGGCGACTTTGATGCCAAGGCCGCCTCGTTGTTGAGAGCGATACTGATCCACCGCGGTTCTTTTGGCGTAACCACCCTCGGTGACAACGAAGACAAATCCTTCATCACTCACGATTGAAGCCGACAAAAGATGGTATTCCCCTCGGAACTGCATTCCCTTGACTCCGCCTGTTGAACGGCCCATCGGGCGCAGGCTTTGATCGGTTGCAGTGAACCTCAACGACATTCCAGCCCTGGAGACCAGCAACATGTCGTCGCCTTCGTTCAAGAGCCTCGCTGCAACCACCTCGTCTCCGTCACGAAGGTTAATCGCGATGATTCCTCCCTGACGATTGGTGTCGTACTGAGTGAGTGCTGTTTTTTTGACCATGCCCTGCTTCGTTGCCAGCACAAGGTACTGAGCGTCTTCGTAGTGAGCGATGTCAAGAATCTGGGCGATGCTCTCTTCGGGCTGCAAGGCCAAAAGATTGGCGACGTGTTGACCCTTCGCGTCACGACCGGCTTCCTGAACCTCATACGCCTTAGCTCGATACACCCGACCCAAATTTGTGAAGAACAACAACCAGCGGTGAGTTGTCGTGACAAAGAAGTGCTCGACGACGTCGTCGGCGCGAAGTTGAGCACCCTTGACACCCTTGCCGCCTCGGTGCTGGCTGCGGTAATTGTCGCTCCGAGTTCGCTTGATATAACCGCCCCTCGTCACCGTGACCACCATCTCCTCTTCGGGGATGAGGTCCTCATCGGTCATTCCGCCATCGAAGCCTTGGAGAATCTCAGTGCGTCGATCATCACCGAAGCGCTCGACAATTTCTTCGAGCTCCTCAGACACAATTGCTCGCTGACGCTCTTCGCTCGCAAGGATCGCCTTGTACTCAGCAATGAGCTTCTCCAACTCGGCAGCTTGATCCATGATCTTCTGGCGCTCTAGAGCTGCCAACCGTCGAAGCTGGAGATTCAGGATGGCCAATGCCTGGTCGTCATCCACTCCCAGGAGCTTCTTGAGGCCTTCCTTTGCGTCGTCCACTGTGGGGGACTTACGAATCAACGCGATGACCTCGTCCAGAGCATCAAGTGCTTTGAGGTAGCCCCGCAGAATGTGAGCGTCTGCTTCGGCTTTGTCCAGGCGGAACTGAGTTCGACGAACAATCACCTCAATTTGGTGCTTTACCCACTGGATAATAAAGCCATCCAACGTGAGAGTGCGCGGCACTCCATCCACGATGGCCAACATGTTGGCGCCAAAGTTCTCTTGCAAAGAGGTGTGCTTATAGAGGTTGTTCAACACAACCTTGGCAACAGCATCGCGCTTGAGAACAATAACCAGACGTTGGCCGGTGCGCCCCGACGTTTCGTCGCGAATATCGGCTATTCCGGTGAGCTTGCCATCCTTCACCAACTCGGCAATCTTGATTGCAAGGTTGTCGGGGTTGACCTGATATGGCAGCTCTGTCACCACCAGGCACGTGCGACCCTGAATCTCCTCGACGGTGACCACTGCTCGCATCGTGATGGATCCTCGCCCGGTTCGATACGCCTCCTGAATACCTTTCGATCCCAGGATTTGAGCGCCGGTGGGGAAATCCGGTCCCTTGACTTCGGCTATCGCAGCTTCAAGGAGTTCTTCGCGAGACGCAGTCGGGTGGGCGAGATGCCACAGGGCAGCCGCCGCGACCTCTCTCAGGTTATGCGGAGGAATGTTAGTGGCCATACCGACCGCAATACCGACGGAGCCGTTGACCAATAAGTTCGGGAAGCGGCTGGGCAAAATCGCAGGCTCTTGAGTGCGCCCGTCATAGTTATCTTGAAAGTCGACCGTATTTTCTTCAATATCCCGGACCATCTCCATCGCGAGATTGGCCATCTTGGTCTCCGTGTACCGAGGGGCTGCTGCACCATCATTTCCTGGGCTTCCGAAGTTTCCCTGCCCTGCTGCTAACGGGTAACGGAGGCTCCAAGGTTGTACGAGACGCACGAGCGCGTCGTAAATAGCACTGTCACCGTGGGGGTGAAATTTCCCCATCACATCGCCCACCACACGAGAACACTTCGAGAAAGCCTTATCCGGTCGATACCCACCGTCGTACATGGAATACAACACACGACGATGAACGGGTTTCAGACCGTCGCGGACATCAGGAAGAGCGCGACCCACGATGACGCTCATGGCGTAGTCCAGGTAGGACCGTTGCATCTCTACTTGGAGATCAACCTGGTCAATCTTGTCCGAGCGAAATTCCTGAGTTGTGTCGTCAGTCATGACCGTGTCCTAAATGTCCAAGAAACGAACGTCTCGGGCGTTTTGTTGGATAAACGTTCGTCGTGCATCAACGTCCTCACCCATCAAGGTGCTAAACACGGTGTCGGCTACGGCCGCGTCTTCCAAAGTCACCTGCAACAGAGTTCTTGTCTCAGGGTTCATGGTGGTGTCCCACAGCTCCTGGTGATTCATCTCACCCAGACCCTTGTAGCGCTGCACCGCGTTATCTTTCGGAAGCTTCTTTCCTTCCTTCTTTCCCGCCTCAATCAGGACATCGCGTTCCCGATCGCTGTATACGTATTCGTGCTCCGCATTAGACCACTTGATTCGATACAGAGGTGGTTGCGCCAAATACACGTAACCCCGCTCAATCAGGGGTCGCATATAGCGGAAGAGCATCGTGAGCAAAAGTGTGGTGATGTGCTGCCCATCGACATCAGCATCAGCCATGAGCACAATCTTGTGATACCGCACCTTTTCGACATCAAAGTCTTCGCCGATACCCGCTCCAAAGGCGGTAATCATTCCTTGGATTTCGTTGTTGCCCAGCGCTCGATCGAGCCGCGCCTTCTCAACATTCAGAATTTTTCCACGCAGTGGCAAAATCGCTTGGGTTTCAGGATTACGCCCAGAGACAGCACTACCTCCGGCGGAATCACCCTCGACGAGGAAGATTTCACTGATAGACGCATCCTTTGACTGGCAGTCTTTGAGCTTGCCGGGCATCCCGCCTGACTCGAGCAGACCCTTGCGTCGAGTCTGTTCGCGCGCCTTCCTCGCCGCAATCCGAGCAGCTGATGCTTGAACGGCTTTGCGAACGACATCTTTACCTTGCGCTGGATTCCGGTCGAACCAGTCGCCTAAGTGCTCCCCGGTCACCTTTTGCACGAACGACTTTGCTTCAGTGTTTCCCAGTTTGGTTTTGGTTTGCCCTTCGAATTGTGGCTCTCCCAATTTCACCGAGACAACTGCGGTGAGACCCTCCCGGACATCGTCTCCGGTCAGGTTCTCGTCTTTGTCTTTGAGAAGCCCCGTTGATCTCGCGTACTTATTCACCAGGGTCGTCAGTGCTGCCCGGAACCCTTCTTCGTGGGTTCCACCCTCATGAGTGTTGATGGTGTTCGCGTAGGTGTGGACGCTCTCGGAATACGCCGTAGTCCACTGCAGTGCAACCTCAAGGGCGATAGTCCTCTCTGAGTCTTCGGCCTCAAAGGAGATGATTTCGGGGTGGACGACTTCAGTCTTCTTGGCGTTGTTGAGATATTCGACGTAATCGACGAGACCTCGCTCATATTTGAAGGTATCGCTACGCCCACTCGCTGAAGCACGCTCATCGACCACCTCGATCTGAAGACCCTTGTTGAGAAACGCCATCTGCTGGAAACGGGTCTTCAGGGTTTCATAATCGAACTCCACCGTTTCGAAGATGTCCGAGTTAGGCCAAAACTCAATGGTGGTCCCGGTTTCTTCGGTACTACCCGACTCTGCGAGCGGACCTTCCGGGACGCCGTTGCGATACGACTGAGTCCAACGCTTTCCCTGTCGCTTGACCTCCACGGTCAATCGCTCTGATAACGCGTTAACGACACTGCTGCCGACCCCGTGCAGACCTCCAGAGACCGCATAGCCGCCGCCGCCAAACTTCCCACCGGCGTGCAAGGTGGTCAAAACCACCTCTACGGTGGAGCGCTTTTCCACGGGGTGATCATCAACAGGAATCCCTCGCCCGTTATCGGACACCCGAACGCCCCCATCCTTTCCAATGACCACATTGATCTGATCACAATGTCCAGCCAGAGCCTCGTCAACTGAATTGTCGACAATTTCATACACCAAGTGGTGAAGACCGCGTGGACCGGTTGACCCGATATACATTCCGGGTCTCTTGCGCACCGCTTCTAGTCCTTCAAGGACCTGGATGTCACTTGCGCCGTAAGAGTCTTCTTCGGAAGTTTTCTTCGGCGCTGGTGACATTTTTAATTACTCCTGAAGCTGGGCTCGGATGGAGCAAAATCCGGGAAATTCCTGGCCTTTGCTGCTGGCTCCCAGTCTATCGAAGAGGGGTTTCCTAACGGTCTATTTTGGCGCTCTGAGGACAGATTTCTTTTGTGACCACCAATTACGGTTTTCTACCCGTAAGTATCGCGCGGGCCACGCCCTGGAACCGAGCGGGAGCCATGTTTCCATGAGGGGGCACCCGGTGCTTTAACGATGATGTTCGACACGCCGGCGTCGGGAAACCTTTCCCGTAATGCTTGAAGAAGGTTCTTCCTCATTAATTTCAGCTGCGTTGCCCACGCACTGGAGTCACACACAATCTCCAGGACGCCGTCGAGAAACCCTGTGGGTGTTGCGTGGGCAGCCACGTCGTCTCCGACAATGTCTGCCCAATGGTGGCTCAGCTCAGCTCTCGCCAAACTAGGCGCCCAACCCATATGTTCAGTGAGCTCATCAAGCGCATCCGCCATAGACCCTGGATCGCGAAAACGACCAAACGGTTCTGAGTCACCTACAGAAACCTTGTCTGGTGAGCGATAACCACCGAAGTTCTTGCGTAAACGCTGAAACACTGACCGGGCCTCGGGTGTATTCACCTGCGACTCACCACACCTTCACGAACATCGAATCGCTCACCCTGCAAATCGTTGGGAAGGTCCTCTTCAACAGCCGTAGTGATAAGTAGTTGTTGATAGCTCGAAATAGAGGTCACCAGCTTGTCTCGTCGCCGGTTGTCGAGTTCCGCAAAAACGTCATCGAGAATCATGATGGGATCTCCACTCGGCCTGGTTGAGCGTATCCAGGACGCCATCCCCAAGCGCAATGCAAGAGCTAGTGACCATGTTTCACCCTGGCTTGCGTGTGTCCGAGCGGGTCTGGAGGCAATGAGCAGTTGCGCATCATCCCTATGGGGACCAACGAGAGTCATCCCACGTTCAAGCTCCTCAGTCTGCACTTCATTGAGGGCTTGAGTAAGAGCACTGAATATGGACTCACGGCTTACTTCTTTGAGCTCATACCCCTTTGGTTGGTACGTGAGAGTAATCGGATCTCCGCCTGCGAGGTTCTCATATTCACCAGTCACGTACGGGCTGATGTCCTGAAGACTTTGGATTCGTTCGTGAATAATTTCTGCCGCACTGTGTGCCAACCGTTCGGTCCACGTAGCCAACGTCGAGAGATCGGCGCTTCGTGAGGACTTTTTCAAGGACTTCAATAGTGAATTTCGTTGCTTCAGGACTCGTTCAAACTCGGTGAAAGTAGCAACCATGGACGGTGCGGATCCGACCACAAGTTCATCAAGGAAGGTGCGACGAAAACCTGGTTCGCCGCGAATAATCGCCGAATCTTCGGGAGCAAACATCACCGTTGACACCCAGCGAGGAATTTCTGACACTTTCGTTTTTTTTCCGTTCAGAATTGCTTCGGAAGCGCCCCTCCTCTTCAGGGTAAGGCCCGCTGATACCTGGCGATCACCATGATGGAGATGAGCGAAAATCGTGGCCGTGTCATGGTTATCTCCAATCAGCGGCCCATGAGATGCCACTCGATGAGAGCTAAGAGTCGCGAGATATCGCAGCGCTTCTACGACATTGGTCTTCCCTTGGCCATTGGGACCAATAAGAACGCTGATACCGTGACCAAACTCTGTCCGAGTTGCTTCATGATTACGCCATTGCGTGAGATCTAACTGACTGATCCACACGAGCGAACTACTAGCGCATCAACAAGTTAGGTTGCAGCAAATAGCGATAGGCGTCAGAATCCGATCCGTCCCGAGATTTTTGCGCCGTAATCAGAACTGGGCCCGGCTTATTTGGGTTATCGGTCGACGTGAAAGCTATTCTTACGAACTCGGAATGGGTAGCGCTGAGGCCATCAATAAGAAACTGTGGTTTGAGAGAAACAACGCATTCATTTCCCACCAAGTGACCATCAATTGTCTCGGACGCTTGAGCCTGCTCACTCCCCAAAGCTTCGAGTGCTACTCCATCACCGGTAAACGAGTACCGGAGCGGCGCCTCTCGCTCAAGCACCAATGCCACTCGTCGTGTCGCTTCAATCAGATCAGCTGTACTCACCACCGCGTAGTCAGGAGTTTCAGCGGGGAAGAGTTTCGTGACCGGAGGAAACGAGCCCTTGATAAGGAGGGTGGTGACTGTCCGATCTGCCGACCCAAAAGCGACCAATTCACGTTCGCCTCCGGTGTTAATCGTGACGGTGATTTCACCAGCGTGTGCAAAGGTCTTCCCAATCTCCGCAAGAGTCCTCGAAGGAACCAAAGCAGTAAGACCTTCTTCACTAATACCCTCTGCTTTCCACCCCAGCTTGCGAGCAGCGACGCGATATCGATCAGTAGCCATCATCACCAAGGAAGAGGATGAAATATCGAGCAGAACACCAGTAATGACGGGAGTCACATCATCTCGTGAGGCGGCGGGTGCCACCTGACGTACAGCCATCGCAAAGTCTTCTGCTGACACCACACCTGATTCAACCAACTCTAAGGCACGATCTCTGTTT
>JAYOYJ010000021.1:7225-19559 GCA_038153485.1 Pontimonas sp.
TCACGGTAACGGCAGTAGCGGAAAGTTCACACACGACTGATTCGTGCGGAAGACGCGACGCAATCTCGGCCAACAACCGACCAGAGACCAGCACTGTCCCCGCGGTCTCTACGTTCGCATCGACCCGTGTCCGTGCGGAAACTTCATAGTCAAAAGATGAGATGGTGACGCTGGATCCCTCAGCAGCGACTAACACTCCGCTCAAGATGGGAAGTGTTGTTCGTTGGGGAAGAAGTTTCACAGCAAACGAAACAGCTTCACTGAAGACGTCTTTGTTAACTTCAAATTTCACGTGACACCTGTCTTTGTGTGCGAGTTGTGCGGTATTCGATTCTGGCATAAAGCGACCTCAATAAGAGAGCGAGATCGTTATTGGCACAAGTTAGAGATTAAGAACTGTAATATTCATAACTCTTGTGGAATTGTGGATAACTTTTCAGCTCCGGCTTATTTGCTTTAAAACTACATTCGTGTGAGATGTGTACGTGAGAGCGGACAAAGTGTGGAGGAAATAGCGGAGTCAAACACGATTATTGAAAACAAATTTTCCCTGTGTACGGAAATCGCGTGTCATCCCCAGCAAAAAGGCGGTTTTTCACAAGTTATCCACAGTGTGGGAAACCCTCAACTAGAACTTGATTGACTTTAATAACTGCTGGTTTGTTTAACACGGCTCGTAATTTCCGTGACCTGGTTGTAAATCGACCGACGTTCTTTCATAAGCTCGGTGATTTTCTTATTGGCGTACATCACAGTGGTGTGGTCACGGTTTCCAAACAATTGGCCGATTTTTGGTAGTGAAAGATTCGTCATCTCGCGGCAAAGATACATTGCTACCTGGCGTGCAAGAGCAATTGTCTGGGATCGTGACGAGCCATACAGGTCTTCCACACTGAGCTGAAAAAACGTTGCGGTGATGCTGATGATGTCGGCAGGTGAAATAACGTTGGTGTCTTCAGTAAGAACCAAATCTTTCAGCACGGTTTGGACCAACGGCATATCAACAGTTGCTTTATTCAAATTGGCGAAGGCGGTCACTCGGATGAGAGCACCTTCAAGCTCTCGAATATTGGACGACACCTTGGAGGCCATGTATTCCACAACGTCCTCACTGATGTCGATGTGCTCGCTCGCCGCTTTCTTGCGCAAAATGGCGATACGAGTTTCCAAATCGGGTGCTTGTACGTCGGTGATGAGACCCCATTCAAATCGGCTGCGCATGCGATCTTCGAAACCGGTGAGCTGCTTAGGGGGTAAATCGCTGGTGACGACTACTTGCTTGTTGTGGTCGTGAAGAGTGTTGAACGTGTGGAAGAAGGCCTCTTGGGTGGAATCTTTTCCTTGAAGGAACTGAATGTCGTCAATGAGAAGAATGTCAATTTCCCGATACCGAGCCTGAAATTCGGGCGCACGGTTGTTGGCAATGGCGTTAATGAAGTCGTTGGTGAACTCTTCCGAAGACACATATCGGACGCGAATGCCTTTATATAAGCTTTGGGCGTAGTGACCGATTGCGTGCAAGAGGTGTGTTTTTCCTAGCCCGGATCCGCCATAAATGAACAATGGGTTGTACGCCTTTGCCGGTGCTTCCGCTACTGCGACAGCTGCGGCATGGGAGAACCGGTTCGAGGAGCCAATAACGAAATTGTCAAAGCTGTACTTATTGTTCAACCGCGCTTGATCTTGGCCTGTCAGGACTGGTTCGGAGGTGGTCGGATCGGGCAGGTAGTCAGTAATGACTGGCTCCTCTGCGGGAATCTGCAAGACATCGCTCTCAATTTCGGGATTAACGACAATGGCGAAGCTGCTGATATCGGAGTCTTCGATACTTTCTAGAGCCGCAAGCAAAGGTAATCGAACGCGTTGTTCTAGCATTCCTCGAGTGAGTTCATTGGGAACTTCAAGATAAAGAACACCGGCCATCACACCTCGGGGTTCAACGAGGTCAAGAAAACCCCAGAGCTGGGGAGTGATACGCGCATCAGTGGTGAGATGGCTCTTCACGTTGTGCCAGAAATCGAGAACGTCGTTTTCTGGATCGGTCACGATAGGGCCTTTCGCTCTTCTGTCACGAAGTAGACACTAATTCTGAAGGTGGACGGTGGCGCTGTGTCCAGAGTAGAGATTAGCTGTGGATAACTCCATTTGGGAAATTTGGTTTGACCCGGTGAGATTTGAGGCTTATCCTGTAGTGTCCCGCTTTCGGGCGCAGATGTACCGGCCTCGTCGCCGGATCAGCAACAAGGAGTTCTTGGCATGAGCAAGCGCACGTTTCAACCTAATAACCGCCGGCGTGCCAAGGTTCACGGTTTCCGTTTGCGGATGCGCACTCGTGCTGGCCGCGCCATTATCGCTGCCCGTCGCCGTAAAGGCCGCGAGCGCCTCTCTGCCTAACCGGAGGGACATCCCGTGTTAGCGCGGGCACATCGCATCGTCGAGGGCGATGACCTTCGGCGTATTTCCCGTCGCGGTTCCCATTTTCGCTGCTCGCTGTTCATTGCATCGCGAGAAGCCTCGGGAGCAGGCGATCCCGCTCGCTTTGGGTTTGTCACCTCGAAACAGGTGGGTGGGGCGGTCATGCGAAACCGAGTGAAGCGACGCTTACGCGCCCTGGCGGCACAGACGCTGCGGAGTCATCCACGGGGGTACGACATCGTGGTTCGAGCCCATTCTGATGCCGCTCGGGCGACCTTTGACGAGCTGTCTGTAGCGTGGTCGGAGATGGAAGGCCAGCTGATTGGCTCATGAAGAAGGCCCTCCTCTTTGTTCTATTAATTCCCCGTAACGTCGCGATTGCCATTTTGCTGGTGTATCGAAAGCTCATCTCACCTTTGTATGGGCAAGTCTGTCGCTACCACCCCAGTTGCTCGAGCTACGCTCTCCAGTCGATTCAGTACCATGGGGTTGCAAAGGGAGTCGCACTCGGCTCATGGCGCATTCTGAGATGTAACCCTTGGTCACGGGGCGGGATCGATGATCCCCCACCAGGACCAGGAGATTACTTTGTAGTGGGACCGGTAGGGTTTGTCGGAGTTAAGGGAAGGTAAGACGTGGAGTTTTTTGACACAATCCTGTGGCCTATTAGGTGGGTCATCGAGGCTGTGCTTGCAGGCTCTCACGCCACTTTGGAGTCTCTCGGTATGAATCCGGCCTCTGGCGCTGCGTGGTTCGTCTCGATTATGGTGCTCGTTCTCTTGGTCCGCGCTGCGCTTATTCCTGTGTTCGTGCGTCAGATCAAGAGCCAGCGTCGCATGATGGAGATTGCTCCAGACCTGAAAAAAATTCAGGATAAGTACAAGGGGAAGAAAGACCAGTTCTCTCGTGAAGCAATGTCGAGAGAAACGATGGCTCTTTATTCCAAGGCTGGAACAAACCCGTTCTCGTCGTGCTTGCCGCTTTTGCTCCAAATGCCTATCTTCTTTGGTCTCTTCCGGGTGCTTCAGACGGCTGCCGAGGGTCGAGCGGGTGTGTCATTTATGACCGAGGAGCTGGCAGAGCAATTTGGTCAAGCCGCTTTGTTTGGTTTTGCGCCCCTCAAGGCAACGATGATTGCAGCCTTCTCAGAGGGCTCCGGATATAGCTCTGGCGAAACCATCGGAATTGCGATTACCGCCGGAATCATGGTTGTTCTCATGTCGGCGTCGCAGTTCATTACGCAGCTCCAGATCATGTCGAAGAACCAGTCGCCGGCGATGAAAGAAAGCCCGATGTATCGCCAGCAACGCATCCTGCTTTACATGTTGCCGCTGGTCTTTTTGTTCTCCGGTGTCTACTTCCCTCTGGGTGTCATGACCTACTGGTTGGTGTCGAACATTTGGACAATGGGCCAACAGTTCATTGTGATTCGCAACATGCCCACGCCTGGAAGTGATGCCGATAAGGCTCGCGAAGCACGCCTGGCGAAAAAGCGAGCACGCAAGGGCATCGTTCTCGTTGAGGAGGAAGAGGAGCCTCAGGAAGAACAAGAGAAGGGGCAACGTGCTCAGCCCAAGAGCAAGAATCGTTCCAAGAAAAAGAAGAAGAGGAAGTAATGGCCACTAAGGACGAGGAGATCGTCGTTCCCGACGAGGGTGAGCTTGCCGCTGATTATCTCGAGAGCCTTCTGGATATCGCGGATCTTGATGGCGACATCGAAATCGAGGTTAAGCAGGAGCGGACCTATGTCACCGTCGGCTCCGCGGAAACCAACGACCTCGATGCTCTGTCTTCGTCAGATGTGGTGACGGCGCTGCAGGATCTGACGCGTCTCGCGGTCCAACAAAAAACAGGAGAATTTGCCCGCCTTGTTCTCGATATCGGTGGTTCTCGTCAGGCGCGCGAGAAAGAATTGGAAAAACTCGTCAGTGTGGCGATCGACAAGATCGAGAATGGTGCCAAATCTGCCGCCTTGCCACCCATGAGTAGTTACGAGCGGAAACTGGTCCATGACATGGTCTCGGAGCGAGGCTTCCACTCTGGTTCAGAAGGTGAAGGCAGAGACCGTCACACGGTCATCACCGCTGCATCGTAGGGAATGTTTCACGTGAAACATTCCGAGATTGAACCCGAACCTGCCGCAGCAGAGAAACTCTGCGGGGAGGCTTTGCCCACTCTGCGGCTGTTTGCTGAGCACCTTGCTCAATGGGGTGAGGAACTCGGTCTTGTGGGGCCTCGAGAGCTCGACCGACTGTGGACTCGCCACATTTTGAACTCAGCGCTAGTCGCGCACAAGATTGGAAAAGGCACCCTGATTGACATTGGATCGGGTGCGGGTTTTCCGGGACTTGTGATTGCGGCCATTCGTCCCGATGTGCAGTGCACTCTGATCGAGCCTTTGGGCCGTCGAGCTCATTGGCTGCGAGAAGAAGCGGATCGCCTGGGTCTGTCGAATGTCGAGGTGCGAAATGAGCGAGCAGAGGAGGCGGCCGGTCACGTGATTGCGGACTTTGTGACGGCACGGGCTGTCAGTGCATTGAAGACTTTGGTACCTATGGCGGCTCCCCTCTTGAAACAGGGAGGCCAGTTGGTTCTCATGAAGGGCCAGAAGGTTGAGGAAGAGGTTCGCGCGGCGGCACCGATTCTCCTGAAGTGGAGCGTGTCAAACCCCGCCATTGACGTCACGGGGCCCGAGTTTGATACCGAAGCAACACGCATCTTTCGGGCTACAGTGGGATGACGAGACGAATGTTTCACGTGAAACATTGGAGGGATTGCCCGGGTGAGCCAGTCGCCATTTGATAATTCGACTCCTTTGGCCTCCGAGCTCGCTGACCTCACCCAGAGACGGGCCGCTCTGGCTCGGGCCGTTGTCCCGAAACCAGCACAGACGCGCGTCATCACGGTCGCAAACCAGAAGGGTGGTGTGGGGAAAACCACCACGGCTGTGAACATTGCGGGGTCTCTTGCCCGCTTTGGGAGCACCGTGTTGGTGATTGATCTCGATCCGCAAGGTAACGCGTCAACCGCGCTGGGAATCGACCACCACGGAGACATCACGAGCATTTATGACGTGATTGTGGGCGTCACCCCCCTCGCGGAGGCAAATCAAGTGAGCCCCGAGAACCCGAAACTGTTGTGTGCACCATCGAATCTTGACCTTGCAGGCGCTGAGATTGAACTCGTCTCGATGGCAGCACGGGAATACCGGCTGCAGAGGGCACTTCACGCTTTTCTCGATTCACCTGCCGGGGCCGGTGTCGACTATGTGTTTATTGACTGCCCACCGTCCCTGGGGTTGTTAACCATCAACGCATTCGTGGCTGCTACCGAGGTTCTCTTGCCCATTCAGTGCGAGTACTACGCCTTGGAAGGCGTGAGCCAACTGGTGAGCAATATCGAGCTAATTAGGGGACATTTGAATCCTGACCTGAGGTTGTCGACCATTGTCCTCACCATGTTTGATGCGAGGACTAATCTCGCGCATCAAGTTGTCTCCGATGTGAGATCTCATTTCCCGAGGGAGACGCTCACCGCACTGATTCCACGATCTGTCCGCGTGTCAGAAGCCCCCAGTTACGGACAGACAGTGATTGAGTATGACCAGAGTTCTCCCGGTGCCGTTGCGTATCAGGAGGCTGCCGTGGAAATCGCTAACAGAGGAGCAACGACGTAATGGCGCAAAAGAGAACGGGCCTAGGTCGAGGTATCGGTGCACTCATTCCTGGAGCACCCGCGACGGGCGATCGCCCCGTGGACGTTTTCTTCCCCGCAAGCACTGAACAAGGTGACATGGTGTCGATTCCGGGTGCAACGTTGGTGTCTGTTCCACCCTCCAGTATCCGCCCTAACCCTCACCAGCCCAGGAAGGAATTCCGACAAGAGGAGCTCGATGAGCTGATTCATTCCGTCACTGAGTTCGGGGTTTTGCAGCCGATTGTTGTCCGCCCACTGGCTTCTCCAGACGGTGACGTTCGGTTCGAGCTGATTATGGGAGAGCGTCGACTTCGGGCCGCGACCGCCGCTGGACTTGCCACAATTCCCGCAGTGGTGCGGGATACCGACGATGATGCGATGTTGCGCGATGCACTGCTGGAAAACCTGCATCGGGCAAACCTGAATCCGCTAGAGGAGGCCTCCGCCTACCAGCAGCTGCTGTCTGATTTCGGAATCACTCAGGATGAGCTCGCGACGAAGCTTGGCCGTTCCCGTCCTCAGGTGACGAACACACTGCGCTTGTTGCGCTTACCTGCCGATGTTCAGAAGAAGGTGGCCGCAGGGGTTCTCAGTGCTGGTCATGCGCGAGCCCTGTTGTCGATGCCGGATGAAGGGGGAATGTCGAAGCTCGCTGACAAGATCATCAAGCGCTCACTTACGGTGCGTCAGGCAGAAGAGGAGGCCGGTCTCGCGAAGGCTTCCCGACCGGGAACACGGAAGGTGCGCGGTGGGGGACGCAGTGAAGGCCTTGACGACATTGCTGAGAGGATGGGCGATCGACTCAATACCCGCGTGCGCATCTCGCTCTCCAAAACGAAGGGCACGCTGGCCATTCATTTCGCGACGGTGGCTGATTTGAACCGTATTTTGGGAGAGCTTGGGGAGCCTGGGTTCAAGCCCTAGCGCGAGCAGCATCCACAAGGGCCGCATAGACCCCACCGACGTCGTAGCCGGCCGAATCGAGGGCAAGAGCAGTGCTCGATGTTTCGGTCAAGCCGGGCATGGTGCTTGCCTCCAAGAACCATGCGGTGTTGTCTGAGTCGATGATGAAGTCGACGCGAGCGAGATCCCGGAGACCCAGCGCGTCGAATACCGTGAGCGCTAGATCACTGACCATTTTCTGAACGCCTTCTTCGAGCCTGGGTGGAGTGTAGAAACGTGTCGCGCCGGCCGTATAGCGAGCCTCGAAATCGTAGTGTCCCGAGATCGGTTCTATCTCCACCGCGGGGATGGCCCGGGGACCATCTCCCGTGTCGATGATGGGGACACACACCTCGACTCCGATGATGCGTTGTTCGATAAGGGCAACATCGGAGTACGTAAAGGCGTGAACCATGGCTTTGCGCAGGTCTTCAGGCGAGTCGACCCAGGACACACCTTGGGCTGAACCCCCTTGAGCGGGCTTGACAATGAGGGGAACCCCGAAGGTCTCCGTTACCGTCTCCAGCACACTCTCGGCACCGAGTTCCCGGAAGGCATCGCGCGACAGGGTTATGGACCGAGGCGTGACGACGCCTGCTCGTTCCACCAGGCTTTTCGCCACGGGTTTATTCCAGGCAATGCGTGATGCATCAGCGGTGGAACCTACGTAGGGAATGCCGAGCATCTCGAGGAGGGCGCGGAGCGCTCCGTCCTCTCCCGAGGCCCCATGGAGGACAGGCCACACAACGGACGGGGGAGCCTCGTTGAGGTGCTCGATGAGGGACCCATCAGGATCTCTGATTTCCACGCTGACGTCGTGGGAGAGCAAACCATCGGCAACGCGACGGCCCGATTTGAGGGAGATATCGCGCTCGTGAGAAATCCCGCCGGAGAGAATCAGAACGTGCGGTGAATCAGCCACTGCTACACAACCTCGGGCGGCGGAGACTCGAGGTTGGCGGCGAGAGGAATTTCCGAGGTCGCAGGCCCGAAGGTGTCGACGAGTTCGCGTTCTGCGGTGATCACTCGAGCGAGCCGGCGGATTCCTTCGGTGATGAAGTCGGGTTCGGGGTAGCAAAAGGCGAGCCGGATGTTTCGCTGCCCTTCGCCATTGGCGAAGAAGGCAGTGCCTGGTGTGTAGGCCACAAGTTCCGTAATTGCGCGCGGAAGCATCTCTTTAGAATCGAGCCCTTCGGGGAGGGTGAGCCACAGATAGAACCCTCCAGCCGGAGAAGTGTGGGTGACGTCGGGAAGGTAGGTCGCGAGCGCGGCTGACATAGCATCTCGGCGTTCTCGATAGACACCCCGGAATGTGTCTATTTGGCCTTTCCAGTCCTGGGAGGAGAAATACTCCGCCAAAATCATTTGGGCAAAGGAGCTCGGAGAGAGAATCGCAGCCTCTGATGCTAAAACGAGCTTTTCTCGTATTCCATGGGGGGCAACAACCCATCCCACGCGGAGGCCGGGAGCAAAGGTTTTGGAGAAAGATCCGAGATAGATAACGCCTGCCTCATCCACGCTCCGCAGGGCCTGTGGTGGTGGTGAATCGAACCACAACAGCCCGTAGGGGTTGTCCTCCACCACAAGAATGCCGTGCGCCTGAGCGATATCCAGAATCTCGACGCGTCGAGACGCCGAAAGCGTCACACCCGCCGGGTTTTGGAAATTGGGAATCAAGTAGAGGAACTTGATCGCTACACCCGCGGCGTGTAGTTCCTCAATACGTTCGGTCAAAGCCGCCGGAATTATGCCGTGCTCATCCATAGCAATGTGCTCCACACGAGCTTGATACGAGCGGAACACGCCCATGGCACCCACATAACTCGGTGACTCAGCGAGGATCGCATCGCCAGGATTAATGAAGAGCTTGGTCACCAGGTCCAGACCCTGTTGGGACCCTGTGGTGACGACAATGTCGTCTACTCCTGCCCGAATCCCCTCTTCGGCCATGATGGTTCGAATGTGTTCCCGCAGGGTTGGGAGGCCCTGACCAGAGCCGTATTGAAGAGCCGTGGGGCCGTTTTCGGCAAGGACGGTGTCCACGGAGTTGCGTACTTTATCGAAAGGTAAAGCGGCGACAAAGGGCATACCCCCGGCCAGCGAAACCACCTCTGGTCGGGACGCCACAGCAAACAAGGCGCGCACTTCGCTCGCGCTCAAACCCTCCGCGCGCGCGGCATAGTTATCAAACCAGGGGTCGAGAGAGATTCCCGAACCGGATGACATCATGACAACACCTTGTCGCTGGGTGGACTGGACCCCCCAGAATACGCGGGTTTGTGGGGAGTGTGGTGTTTAGGCCAAGAATTCCTGGAGGTCGGCCTCCAGCGCCGGCTTGGGCTTTGCCCCAATGACGGTCTTCACGACCTCGCCACCTTTGAACACCTTCATAGTCGGAATCGAGGTGATTTGAAACTTCATCGCCGTCTCAGGGTTATCGTCCACGTTGAGTTTGACAACGTCGATCTTGTCGGAGTGCTCGGTCGCGATCTGGTCCAGAATCGGCGAGACGGCGCGACACGGGCCACACCATTCCGCCCAGAAATCCACCATAATCGGCTTCTCGCTGCCGAGTACTTCGGTGTCAAAGTTCTGGTCGGTGACGTCTCGCGCGCTGCTCATATTCTCTCCTTGGTAATTCGGACGCTCTAGGCGCTCTGGCTTGCTGTGGCTTGTTTTTGTGGCAGTGATTCGAGGTAATGCTGGGCATCGAGAGCTGCCACGCAACCCGAACCGGCGGCCGTGACGGCTTGCCGATAGGTGGGGTCGATAACGTCTCCGGCCGCAAAGACTCCTTCGAGGTTGGTCTTCGAGGTGCGCCCGTCCACAGCGATGGTGCCCTCAGGGGTCAAATCGAGTTGCCCGTGAACTACGTGGGTGCGGGGGTCTGAGCCAATGGCTATGAAGAGCCCCGAGACATCGAGCGTGCGCTCCTCACCGGTGACGGTGTCGACCAGACCGATACCGGCCACCAATTCGTCACCGTAGATGTGTTCCACGGTGGCGTTGAAGATGAACTCAATCTTGGGGTCGTTGTGGGCGCGCTCCTGCATGACGGCCGAGGCGCGAAGGTTTTCGGACCGGTGAATGATGTACACCTTGTCAGCAAACCGGGTGAGGAAGGTTGCTTCCTCCATCGCCGAATCGCCCCCGCCGACCACCGCGACAACCTTCTCGCGATAGAAAGCACCATCACACGTGGCACACCACGACACCCCATACCCGCTGAGGCGATCCTCGTCGGGAATTCCCAGCTTTCGATAGGCGGATCCTGTCGCGACAATGACCGCCGAGGCTTCGACAGTGTCTCCCCCACCCAAAGAAATCTTCTTGACAGGTCCTGCGAGTTCGACCGAGGCCACATCGTCGTACAGGATTTCCGCTCCAAAGCGTTCCGCTTGCTTCTGCATGTGAGTCATCAGCTCGGGGCCCATGATTCCCTCCGGGAATCCCGGGAAGTTATCGACATCTGTCGTGTTCATCAGGTCACCACCGAATTCGACGGACGACGCGACCACTAAAGGGTTGAGGTTCGCCCGGGCTGCATAGATTGCTGCGGTGTATCCGGCAGGTCCCGAACCAATGATGACGACGTCTCTCATGCTGACACTCACTTTCCTCCACCGCTAGCAACGCAAGTCTAGGAGGAAGTATTCCCTCTCTGGGTGAACGGCAGGTGACGCAGGACGGGATCGATGATGGCTCGAGCATCAGGGCTTCGCAGGGCAAGCAAAACTCCACCGTAGACGACCACCATTGCGACGGTGATGATGGCCATGACCAGAGCAGACCATACGGCGGACTGGGTGAGGTACGCGCCACCATCGACACCGCCAAAAGCCACCAGGAGACCCACACCCACAGCGCTGGCGGGAAGGGCTGCTGCGGCGAAGCGAGCAAAGGTCGCAATGACGGGAGTGAGGGTGAGCCCTCCCAGTTTTCTCCGCAAGAGAGCAATAGCGGTGAGCGTTTGAATCGAACCCGCGATACTCGCAGAGAGAGCCAGACCATAGGCAATCTGGTCGACCGGAAGCGTCGAAGCGGTAAACGCGAGGGAGATGAACACGATGGCTTGGAGGACCTGAAGGAAGAAGGGAGTCCTGGTGTCCTCCAAGGCATAGAACACCCTTTGAACGACAAACAGAACACTGAAGGCAAGCAGACCTAGCGCGTAGAAGCTAATCACGAGAGCCATCGCGCGAATCGATTCCCTTTCTCCCCCGAACTGCCTCGCGAAGGGAAGAGATACGACAATCAGCCCGACTGTCGCCAGCACCATGAAAACTCCGATGCGCGAGACCGATTCGATGAAGTCTCCTCGAACGGCGTCCCTGTCCCCATCCCTGGCATGGGTGGACATCCTCGTGAAGTACGCAGTCGCCAGAGACACGGCAACGACGGAGTGCGGAAGCATGAAAATCAGCCAAGAGAAGCGCAGGATTGCCAAGCTGGGCGCGTCACCACCTGCCGCCAAGGAGGCCACGTTGGCCTGTACGACCCCAGCGATCTGAGACACCAGGATCATCCCGAACATCCAGGACACGGCTCGCCCAGTTTTGCCGAGTCCCACCCCGCGCCATCGAAAGTCCGCCCGAAAACTCAGACCGGCTCTGCGCCAGAACAGAAACAGAATGAACGCCTGCGCTGCCACTCCTGCCGTTGCTGAGCCAGCGAGGAGCGTCACCATCGACGATGTCCACTCGAGGGCGTCAGAGGTGTCCCGCCCGGGGAAAAGGACACCAAAGATGACCAGTCCGGTCATCGCGACAATGTTGTTGAGCGCTGGAGCCCAGGTGAATGGGCCGAACACTTTCCTCGCATTGAGTACTTCACTGAGCAAGCTGTAGAGGGCGTAGAAGAGAACCTGGGGCAAACACCAGTAGGCGAATGCAACAGCGAGAGCTATTTCTTCCGGGCTAAAGCCTCGACCACCATCTCCCCCGCTTTGCGCATAAAGAGCCACAAGGGCGGGGGCTAATAGGGTCGCGAGGACCGCAACGGCGAGGAAGATGACGAACCCCAAGGTGACAATTTTGTTGATGAAACTTTGACCGCCATCTCGATCGAGTCCCGCCTTCACGATGTGAGGCACCAGCACAGCGCTGAGAACACCACCGGCCACAATCGCGTAAATGTTGTTGGGGAGTTGGTTTGCCAGGGCAAAAGTGTCAGCACCCGCCCCCACGGTTCCGAGCGTCCTCGCGAGAATGATGGCGCTGATGAAGCCGAGAATTCTCGACACGACGGTGCCAGAGGCCAGAACCATGCTGGCTCGGCCGAC
>JAYOYJ010000022.1:0-18370 GCA_038153485.1 Pontimonas sp.
CCGCACGCGTACACATCTGCGCCTGGGTCCAGCAGCTCCTCCAAATCGGCCCTGGAACCACGCTCCTTCGATGCCCACAGCGTTATTCGGTCGCCATAGCGCTCCCTCAGCTCCCCGGCAAACAGCATGTCCTCTGTGGTTCGCCCCAGATACAGCAGGGACCATTCCCTTCCAGCTGGAATCGAATACAGCATGGAGCGAATCGGGGTAATGCCCACCCCCGAGGCGACAAACTGGTACTTCTTTGCTGGCTTCAGTGGGAAATGGTTTTTCGGGTAGTCGCAGGTGATGAGGTCACCCACCTGAAGATTGTTGTGGACCCAGGTGCTTCCACCGCCCTCACCGTGAGTGTTGAGCACCCCGAGTCTCAAGGTGTGGGAATCGGCTGGATCGCCCGCGAGGGAGTATTGACGCTCGAGCCCATTACCCAGATGAAGGGTGAGGTGAGCGCCGGATTCCCACTCCACTTTGGTTACCGGGTCGACCGGAGCCAGAGTGAATTCGGCAAGGTCATCCCCGCAGGGAGTTCGATCGATCACTCGTGCCTGGAAGGTGGGGCGAGTAGTGGGGGTGACCGTGTCCTTGAGGGACGTAGTCCTTGCTGGCGGTTTTTCTCGTCCCGCGATCACGAGTCGCACGATTCCGGCCAGGGTGGCTGTGGTGATGAGAATCAAGGACACGACCGTGTACCAGGGTGTTCCCACATCGGTTCCGACTAACCCTGAATGCAGTGCCACCAGGACAAGGACGAGATAGCTCGAAAGGTGGACACCCTTCCACAGGCCTTCAGGTAACCACTTTGAGCCAAGTGCCGTGAGCTGGACCAGGATGATGAGCCAGAAGGCGATGATACCTAATGCTACGGGCAAGGGTTCGAAGGTGGCGGCGAAGGGGACCAAGATGTCGGTCCAGCCGAATTGGATGTATTCATCGAGAAGGAGAGTCCCCATGTGGGTGGCGATCATGGCCATCGCAAGCCCGGAAATGTATCGGTGGGTAACCGTCAACCACTCGGGGTTGTCTGCTCCTCGAAGGATTCGGGTTTTCAGAAGGATTCCCCAGACCGCGGTGAGAGTAAGCAGAGCCCACGCGACCATCGCGCTTGCGCGCGTGAGAAACCACCACACTTGGGGGTCTTGGAAGTCAAGCATCGCGCTCGGGCCACCCTTCACTGGTAACCCATTCGCCCCCCTGCAGAAGACAGGCGGCGTGGAAGCCTTGTGTTCGCGCGAGGGTCAGGAGATCATGCGAGCCACGCACAAAGGCAACCTTGGTCCACATTTCCGCCTGAGAAGCGGTAGAAGCAATCGCGCTGGCTTGGATGGTGTCGGACTCGGCACTGCGCTTCGTCACAGGGTTGATGATGTGGTGGGTGTGCCGAGTCCCGACAGTGAAGCGTCGCTTCGTAATAGTCGAGGTGGCAAGTCCTTCTGAGCGCAGCTCCACCACAGACAGCCTGTTACCTGTATCGAGGGGGTCTTCAATAGCAAGGCGCCAACTATCAGAGCGCGGCGAGACCCCGCCGACACGGAGGTCACCCCCCACTTCGACTAACGCACCGAGCGCGCCCTCACTCAGGGCAAATTCCATGGCCATGTCCGCAGCGAGGCCTTTCCCCACTCCACCGGAATCCACTGTTGTTCCCCGATGCAGTGTGACCTGAGATCCGTCAATGTCAATGTCGCTCATCCTCCCTCGGGCGAGAGCGTCGGCGGGAACCTCGGTGCTGAGTTTCGGGTTGACCAGGGAGTGGGTGTATCCCTCGTTGAGCAAAGACGGGAGAAGGGTGGGATCGAATGCACCCTTCGACCGGGAATAGCCCCACGCCATCTCTTCGAGAAGTCGGAGAGTCTCGGGTGAGGCATCAAAAGGAGTTCCAGGCGAGTTATTGAGCCTGCTGATTTCAGAGTCTGGACGGAAGCGACTCCACAGGTCATCGAGGTGTGAAAGGAGTTGGCCGATGGCTTCGGGGAGCTCAGGTGTCCCTCCCACGGTGGTGATGTGAGCCTTCGTGCCCATGACAACCAGGGAAATCTGATGGACGGGGACAGTTGCTTCCCGAGCAGTCATGGCCGCGTGGATTCCACCTAGGACGGGGTCGATGAGGACCGAGTGGGTGTCCATTAGGAACCGCCGGAGTTGCCATCCACTGGCGCGGGAGCAGGTGCTGGTGCGGGCGCAGGGGCGGGCTCTCGGGCAGGCGCAGGTGTCGCAGCCGGTGCCGGAGCGGGGGTTGGACTGGGGGGCGAGCTGGGAGTAGTGGCAGGGGTTGTCGCCCGCGAGGTGCGAAGCGACGTCACCCGTTGCGCTTCCTCGAGTGCTGACTCATATTCGCTTTGGAGCGACTCCACGGAGGCCATAGCCGCGTCGACTTGGGCTTGCTGAACCGCAGTCACTTCGGCAACCCGGGCGGCAACCTGTTGCGCGACTTGGTGTGCGATCCACGCATCTTCTTGAGCGTGAGCCTGGGCTTGTGCTTGTTCGGTTGCGGCGGCGTCTTGGGCAAGGAAGCCGGCAACGCCAAACATCGCCGTGGAACTCAGTGCCGTCAGCGCCTGCAGCGTGACGAACGCGGTGGGTCGTTTAGTCGTCATCGTCGTCGTGGTCGTCCTCGTCGTCGTCATGATCTTCGTCGTGGTCGTCATCATCATCGTCATACTCGTCATCGTCTGAGTACGACGAGCCACTCGAAGTTGCATCGACGGGCGCCGGGGCTGGGGCAGGAGCCGTGACCACCGGCTCTGGCTCTACGGTCGGCGCGGGAGCCTGTTGAACCACTTGAGCATCTTGCGGGGTTGCCGAGTCGGCGGGCAAGACCTCCTCGACGGGGGTCGGGCTTTCGACTGTGGGAACGGTGAGGCCTGTTTCCGGCGCGGGAGTCTCGTCCTGGTTGAGCAGGACGTTACTCGCGTCAAGAAGTGTTGAGGAGTCCTGTTGCACAAGAGACTGAGTGTTGGCCACTACGGCAACAGATCCCGTGCTCAAAATTCCAATGATTCCCAAACCAATGAGTGCGTTGTTTGACATACCTCGAGAGTACGAAGTTGATGTCAAGGAATCAGCGGGTGAATTTCCAAGAAACGTCCAAGATTTCTTCCACATTCGGAATGCCGCCCCCCTCGAGGACCCTCTGGGGGACAATGAAATACATGAAGGTCTTGCTCATCGAAGACGACTCCGCGATTGCCGGTGCCATTGTCGACTCTCTCGACGCGATGGGGTGGGAGGTTCATCATGAGTCGGCGGGGCTCCCCGGATTAGATCAAATAAGCGAAGATCAGTGGGACGTAGTTCTCCTGGATTTAGGTCTTCCCGATTTGGATGGCATTGAAGTAGCGAGACGCGCCCGCGAGGGCGGAAGTTTCCCCATCATCGTCATCAGCGCTCGAGGAGAGGAGACCGACCGCGTCCTCGCGCTGGAATTGGGAGCCGATGACTACCTGGTCAAGCCATTCGGGATGAGAGAGCTGGTGGCCAGGATTAGAGCTGTTCATCGCAGAACCTCGGGAATTAGTCCCTCAGGTACTGACACTCCTCTCGAAGTGGGCGCACTCTCGGTTGACTCCCGAGCGCGCCGGGCGTTCGTGGGCGAAGAAGAGCTCACCCTAACCCCCAAAGAATTTGACGTCTTGGCGTACCTCGCGAAGGATCCGGGGACTGCGCATCGACGAGAGACCATCCTTCAGGATGTGTGGGATATGAACTGGTACGGGAGCACCAAGACACTCGATGCTCACGTGGCGGCTCTGCGGAAGAAGCTCGGTGATCCGCGTTGGATCGAATCGGTGAGAGGTGTGGGCTTTCGCCTGCAACCACCCTAATGAGAAGGCTACTCCTCGCCAGTTTTCTGGGAATCGTGCTTGTCGCACTAGCGATTTCCAGTGTTCCTTTCGCGTTCTTCATTCAAACGGTCGAGCGAGAGAGGCTCCTCACCACACTCGAGCGCGACGCTTTCGTGATTGCGGGCAAAGCGGAGGAGGCTCTGGAGTCACTTGGTCCGTCAGACCTTCGACCGGTGCGGGAACTGGCTCAGGAGTATCGTGACGCGGGCGGTGCGCGGGTGGTGGTCACCGACGAACAAGGAATTGTCATAGTCACCAATGACCCGGAAGAGAATCGAGCCGGAGTTTCCTATTTGAGCCGTCCCGAATTCGCCGAGGCCACGGCGGGACAAATCTCCACCGGCGAGCGGTACTCCGAGACCCTCGGTCTGACCCTCGTCTATGTGGCGGTGCCCGTCTTTAGCGGCCAAAACATTGTCGGTGCGGTGCGGTTAACCTTCGAAAAAGCGGTCATTGACGCTGAAGTGAGTCGCCAACTCACCGGCATACTTATCGTCGCTCTCACCACTCTCGCACTCGGCGGCGCACTCGCCTTGATCCTCTCCCGGACGCTTGCTCGTGGAATCCGGGAGCTCGAGCACGCCAGCGAGGCCTTCGCTGGTGGTGATTTCAGTGCCAGGGCTCGAGAAGATGTGGGGCCCTCCGATATTCGAGCGCTCGCTGGAGGCTTCAACGCCATGGCAGAAAAAGTCTCGGCGCTGGTGGAAACCCAACGCCGTTTCGCCTCCGACGCTTCCCACCAGCTCCGAACACCGTTGACAGCACTGATGTTGCGTATTGAAGGGCTCAGGGAATCAGTGAAGCCCACCGCAAAGGTAACTGAGAGATTTGATGCTCTAGAGCAAGAGATTGCACGCCTGAATCGACTCATTGACGGATTACTTGCCCTGGGCAGAGCGGGGGCTGAGAAGACTTCCGTTGTGTCCGTTGTTGCCTCATCTAGTGTGCGAGAGCGAGTTGAGAGTTGGAGAAGCCTGGCTGAAGAGTCAGGCGTCACACTTGACAGTCACATCGAGGAGAACGTCACGATCACTGCAGCAGAAACAGCTCTCGAGCACATCCTCGATGTGTATATCGATAACGCGCTTGCGGTGAGCCCCGCCGGATCAACTATCACGGTGTTACTGACACAAGAGGGCTCCGCGGTCACATTGCTTGTCCAGGATGACGGTCCTGGGGTGAGTGACGAGGTTGCCAGGCGAGCATTCGATAGATTCTGGCGCGGAGGAAGCAGTTACGAAGGCTCTGGTCTTGGTCTTGCAATCGTGAAAGAACTCGCCGGCGCGAGCGGAGCGAGCGTGGCGCTGGAAAGCCGCGACGACGGGGGAGCGCAGGCCCGCGCGGTGTTCCGGACCTAACGGGGCCTATCTTCGACATAGGCTTGGGAAATGGACAGTGTTGTCGACATGCTTCTCGTGGTGCATGTGCTCTCTGGCGTCGTCGCCCTTGGAGCAGCAGTTTTTGCGACAGCATCTCGAAAAGGCGCTCTTTTTCACCGCCGGGTCGGTTCGGTGTTTTTTTGGGCAATGCTCGGTGTTGGAGTGACCGCTATCCCCGTCACCTTTGTCCGGCCCAACCCTTTCTTGTTCTTTATCGCTCTCTTTTCGTTTTACATGGCCTTCGCCGGTTACCGTCGCGGTCGGAAACGTCACTCGGATACCGCCATTGACGTTGTGGGGGCCTGGTTGATGGTGGTATTCGCACTGGTGATGATCGCCTATGGGGCTTTCATGATCGTCTCAGGGAATCCTTTGGGCTGGGCTCTGGCCTCGTTCGGAGGTTTGGGGGCGACCTTTGGAGTGGAAGATGTTCAGAGGTCTCGACGATCTGATCCCCATTTTGAGAAAGTCAAGGTCCATGTTGCCCGCATGCTGGGCGGGACCATTGCAACTATTACCGCAGTCTTGGTCCAGCAGGTGACTCCGCTGGTGAATTCCTCGCTCGGTCAGGTCGCTTTGTGGTTGGGCCCAACAATTGTTCTGACTCCCATGATTTTCTTCTGGAATTGGCGAATAACCGTGACCAAGAAGTATCGATTGCTTCCGGCGCGATAAGTCGACCTCGGTACTATGGGGGCACTAGCCCTCGTAGCTCAGCGGATAGAGCAGAAGACTTTCCGACTACAGACCCCGCCCCCACATCGCACTACCTATAAGGGTAGTAGGGGAGAGGTGAGGAGTCGTGCGATTGGCGTGCGATTACCTCAGCATCTAGGGCGCAGTTTTCCGTATTCATTCACTTCGTTACCGAACACCTCATGGAGCGGCCAGAAGGTGTATTCGAGGTCGTTCTCGACCATTTCTTGCGTCCATTCATAGTTTTCCCACGAAACAAAGTCATCCCCATAAAAGACCGAAATGATGAGCTCCTGCTTACCTGACGGCTCAGAAAAGAATAGCTCTGGGTATCTCCTCAAATATTCGTCATTTCGAGCCGCAAAACTCTTCCATTCCTCGATAGACGACTCAAAGTCAAACTCGTTGCGTAGCTTCGCCTTCCATTCTTGGTGAGGCACACTTGCATCAAATTCGATTTGCCCGAAAGTGGAACACCACGTGTCTATGTAGTCGTTCTGTACGGCTGAAAACTCTGCTTCTTCGGCTTTAGTTTCCTGAATTGCCTGGTAGGAAAAGAAACCGACCGCTCCTGCTGCCATGAGCGTTGAGCGCGATTGCCTTATTCGCTCAGCGAAATTCCCCAGCGGCCACCCCAGCTCTCGGCCGGTTCAAGCCATTTCAGGTCAGTGCCGGAGTTAAGTGCATCAGGGGGCGCCGTCATCGGCTCAACGGCCAACGCGGACGTTAGGCTATCTGGCCCGGGGAATTCATCGGTGAGAAATACTTGCAACCAGCCAAATTCTTCGCTTTGCCAAAGAGAAACCTTTTTGCCATCGTGCGCCGCAAGGGTCGTTGTGTAGGGAGCGTCGCCTCCTAAGCGGAAGCCTGTATCTAATTCGAGCTTTTCAAGGGAGACCCGGGAGCTGATGTCTACATTGCTACCCGCTATGGCTTCTTCTGCCACAGGGATCATTTGGGTATCGGTGATGAGGTGTGAGACCACGGGGGCTTCGATTGTTAGAGATCGAATCGGAGCGTCGCCAATAGTGAGGTACGGGTGGGCCCCCAACGCAACTGGAGCGTTAGCGACGCCTTCGTTTCGCAGTGACATTGCGCACTCAAGTCCCTGGTCGCTCAACTGGTAGCTAACTGTAACCGTCACCGAAAAGGGGTATCCGGCGGCTGGGTCAATCAGGTCCTCGAGCGTCACGGAAGAGTCGGACTGGTGCAAAACGTCAAAGGTGCCGTCAGTGACCAGACCGTGAATTGCGTTGTGACGTGCCTTATCCGTGATCGCAAGCTCGTATGCGTTGCCATCTTGCGTCCACCGTCCATCACGAATCCGGTTGGGCCACGGCGCCAGCAAGACGCCCGCAAAAAACGGTCGTGGACTGTCTTGGGGAAACTGCTGAACCAGTTCAGTACCGGCTATTGACAAGCGATCGAGGCAAGCTCCGACCCGGGAAATGTGGGCAATGTTGATGCCAGCGCTGAGGGAGATGTCAGCCGACGAAGGGCGGGAGGACGCTGACATGGGGTCAGCCTAATCGTCGAGAGTGTGCCGAGGGCAAAAGCCTGTCAGGCCAAAACTGCTCTGAGCTGTTCGGCTTGGGTTTCTGGATTGACGTCCAAAATGAACGCCCCCATTGCGGTTTCGGAACCAGCGAGGAATTTCAACTTGTTCTCCGAGCGCTTTGGGGAGGTGACGCGGAAGTGGAAGCGGAATTCTTCACCGCTTAATCCACTGGGAGCCTGATACCAAGCCGCGATGTATGGCGTTTCAGATTCGTACAGGCCGTTGACTGCGTTCAGCATTTGTGGCACCAGAACACCAAGTTCTTTCCGCTCGGAATCGGTGAGCTCGGTGAAGTCAGCAACTGGACGATGTGGCACAAGAATCATCTCGACTGGCCAGCGTGCAGCGTAGGGAACGAACGCCGAAAAACTGTCGCCGCGGATGACGAGGCGCTCTGAGCGGGACTCAAACTCCAGATAGTCCTGGAAGAAACCTGTTCCGTGTGCACGTGAGTTTGCGAGTAACGCCGATGTGCGGGGTGGAATGAAAGGATAGCTATAAATCTGTCCGTGAGGGTGGTGGAGAGTTACTCCGATTTCTTCACCACGGTTTTCAAACGGGAAGACAGTCTTCACGCCAGGAAGTGCTTTTAGTTCCTCGGTGCGGTGAGTCCACGCGGCTATGACGGTGTCAATTCGCTGGGCGTCAAGGCCGATAAATGAACCGTGGTGATCTTGACTAAAGACCACAACCTCGCAGCGGCCGACCGCATCGGTGTGAGCTCCAAAGGTTTGCGAGGGAAGGGAGCTACCAGGTCCCAGAGCGGGACCAAACGATGGGCTCTTGTTTTCGAACACGGCAACATCAAAAGGACCGGGAACTTCCGAAGGGTTTGCGTCAGTCTGCGCACAGAGTGGGCAAGACTCTTCCGTGGGGAGGAAGGCTCGCTGGTTGCGCGCCGGCGCGATTGACACCCACTCCCTGGTGAGGGGGTCGAGGCGCATCTTTGGGGTCGCAGATCGCTCTAAAGCCTCACGGGCGTCGGATGCTCGAGTCGTCGAAGGCGTAGTCACGTCGTCGAAGTACATGAGGCTACGAGAGTCACTCAACTGGGTCACCGTTACGGCGTGGCCAAGGAAGGCTCGCCGCTCAGCCAGGGCAGTTGTAGCCATTCTGCTCCTTTGCAAAGTGTCGGGATATGAGGGCACTCATCAACCCGTGAAATCTAACACTAACGAGAGTTTTTGACTAAAAATGCAAAAATAAGATAACAAAATAATTACTTCTGATTTTTTTTGCACACTTTTGGTTAAATCTGACTTAGGGTATTCATAACCCCGTCAAAGGCGAACGGACTAACAGTGAGTGACCTGATAAGGCTCTTCCAGGGCAAGCGGCAACGAAGCGACTTCCTGCCCGCGTTGGTCTTCATGGGCCCCGCGCTGGTAGGGCTTGGAATCTTCGTCCTCTACCCCGGGATTCGGGGCATCTACTTAAGTTTCACGGAATACAACATCTTCCGAGATCCAGAATTTATTGGTCTCGACAACTACGCCAAGGCAGTTAACGACCCATTTGTATGGAACGCTCTGTGGGTCACGCTCCAATACGTTGCGATCAACATCGGAGTCCAAACCGTCTTCGCATTGCTCCTCGCAGTATTGATGCACCGATTCACGAAGTCGGTGTGGGTGCGAGGCGTCATGCTGCTTCCCTACCTGGTCTCAAATGTTGTGGTCGCGTTGGTCTGGCTCTGGCTACTTGACTACAACCTCGGCTACGTGAACGCAGCTATCGAATTCATGGCCTTGGATCGAATTCCTTTCTTTGGTGAGTCGACTGCGATGGGCACCATCGCATTGATTAACGTGTGGCGTCACCTCGGCTACACGGCGCTGTTGATCTTCGCCGGGCTGCTCACTATCCCGAAGGATGTGTACGAGGCGGCTGAGGTCGATGGGTCTGGGGAATGGCGCACCTTCTTCGGTGTGACCTTGCCACTGCTTCGTCCCGTGATGTTCTTTGTACTCGTCATCACCATCACAGGATCGTTCCAAGTCTTCGACACCATCGCCGTGACCACCGGTGGTGGCCCCGTAAACGCGACTCGAACATTCAGCATTTTGATTACGGATAAGGCCTGGAACTCAAACCAGTTTGGATACGCGGCCGCAATTTCGGTGATCTTGATGCTGATCCTGATTGTGATTGCGTTGCTTCAAATGAGACTGCTTCGCGGTAACGAGTCGGATCTGGAGCGATAGATGGCGACCATGACTGAGACAAAGGAATCTCGCGAGACCGAGGTGGTCTTGGGCAAGCGCAACTCGGCCTTCACCCGCACCACTGCAAACATTGCGCTGACGGGATTTGTCCTCGTCACCCTTTTCCCGTTCTTTTACATGATTCGTACGGCGCTATCAACGACGAGGAAGCTTTCGTCAGACCCGCTATCGGTGTTGCCGGTTGATTTCACCTGGGGTGCGTTCGCACGCGTGTTGGGAATCGCCTCTTCTGAACAATCAGTCGCCGAAGGTGGCTCTGGCCAGTCGCTCGACTTCCTGCAGTACTTCATGAACTCGGTGATTTCCACCACCGGAGCGACCGTCTCTCAGATTGTCTTTAGCGCGGCAGCGGCTTATGCATTCGGAGTGCTGAAGTGGCGCGGTCGAGACGCAGTCTTCTTCGTGTTCCTCTTCGCCCTTACCGTCCCCGCAATCTTCCTGGTGCTCCCGAACTACCTCTTTATAAGGGAAATCGGCCTCCTCAACACCCTTTTGGGTGTGATGGCACCAAACCTCTTGATGGCACCATTCGCGGTCTTCTTTCTGCGGCAGGTGTTCCTCGGCACCAACATGTCAATTGTGGAAGCTGCCGTCATTGACGGTGCGAACCACTTCCGCATCTTCTTCCAAATCGTGTTGCCGATGGCTAGGTCCCAGGTAATTACCGTGTTCATCCTGCAGTACATCACCATTTGGAACGACTACCTCTGGCCGCTCTACATCGGTAGCTCCGAGGAGACGTCGAAGACTTTGACCGTTGCGCTTGGAATTTTCAAGTCGCAAACTCCGCAAGGAAACCCCGACTGGGCAGGCCTGATGGCGGGATCGTTAGTAGCAGCACTTCCGATGCTGTTGCTCATGATCTTCTTAGGTCGACGCATCGTCGGATCAATTCAGGATTCTGCGGTCAGGTAAGACCCGCAGGACTTTCTCACAACCGTGAGAAAAACCCATGAGAGAAAGGAACACGATGGCAGTCATGAAGAACTCTCGTCGTTCAGCATTGGCAGCAGTTGCGGGTCTCCCGCTCGTGCTCGCTGCGTGTGCTGGGGGAGCTGCTGACAACGGTGCAGCTTCAGGAGACGCTGGTGCAGGAGACGCTGCATCCGGTGTAACACTGGAATACGGTCTGTGGGACGCAAACCAGCTCCCTGCTTACGAGCAGTGTGCTGCTGACTTCACCGCCGCTTCCGGAATTAACGTCAAAATCGAGCAGATCGGTTGGGACGACTACTGGGCAAAGGTACGCGCAGGTTTCGTATCCGGTGACGGCTACGACGTATTTACCTCGCACCTCGCGTTCTACCCAGAGTTCGTCAAGAACGGTCAGGTTCTGGCACTCGACAGCTACATCGAAGCTGATGGCTTCGACGTGAACCAGTTCCAGCCAGGTCTTGCTGACCTGTGGACTGACCCAGCAGGTGCTCGTTACGGTCTTCCTAAGGACTTCGACACCATCGCACTCTTTGCTAACCAGGACATGCTCGACGCAGCTGACCTGACCGCAGACGAGATGAACAACCTTGACTGGAACCCACAAGATGGTGGCTCCTACGAGGCTGCAATCGCTCGCCTGACTGTTGACGCAAACGGTGTTCGCGGTGACGAGCCTGGCTTCGACAAGGACAACGTCGACGTCTACGGAATCTGGATGGAAAACTCCGGTGGTGGAGATGGCCAGACCCAGTGGTCGTTCCTCGCCGCTGCTAACGGTTGGAAGGTCAACGACGGGCCGTGGAACGACAACTACCACTACGACGACGTTAAGTTCCAGGAGACCATCGACTGGTGGTACTCGCTCGTAGAGAAGGGCTACATGCCTTCCTTCGACATTCAGTCCGGTGCTGGATGGGCTGACCAGCTCATCGCAGGAAAGGTTGCTCTCGCATCCAACGGTTCATGGATGACTGGCTACATCTTCAGCCAGGGCAACGACCAGTTCACGCCTACCCTCGTTCCAACTCCAGTTGGTCCTACCGGAGAGCGTGCTTCGATGTACAACGGTCTTGCTGACAACATCTTCGCGGGAACTGAACACCCCGAAGAGGCATGGCAGTGGGTAAAGTACATGGGCACCACGGACTGCCAGGATGTCGTAGCTAGCTACGCAGTTGTATTCCCTGCAATTCCTTCCTCGACGGAGAAGGCAGTGGCTGCAATGGGCGAGCTCGGCATCGATGTGGCTCCGTTCTACGTCCACATTGAAAACGGCACCACCTTCTTGTTCCCCATTGCGGACAAGAAGTCGCAGGTTCAAGAGTTGATCACCCCAGCTATGGAGGATGTAATGAGCGGAAACGCTCCTGCTTCCTCGCTGACCGCGGTGAACGACCAGATCCTGGCGCTGTTCGAGTAACAACTAGGTAGCACCAACACTTTGGGCGGCAGACTATTCTGTCGCCCAAAGTGGCTTCCACGAAAGAATCGAGAACTCCCATGGCCAAAATAGCCCCCTTCTTCCACCTTGCTTCGGGCTCCGCATCGCTCGTGATTGGAACCCACGCAGGCACGCCTGAAGTACTGCACTGGGGTAGCGGCCTAGAGGGAAAGCTGGGGGATGCTGAGCTGGCCAGCGTGTTCTCTGACGTCATTGCCCACAACGACTCAGACATCGTTCCCCCCTTTGGCATTTGGCGAGAAAATGGCCGCGGCCACGTCGGCCGACCGGCCCTTCTCGCCCACCGCGACGGTGTTGATTTCAGTCCACTTTTTGAACTTCAATCTGGGGAGAACGCAGGTAATGCGCTCACGCTTAAGAGCGTTGACGCTCACGCGGGAATTGCCGTAATTGCCCAGTTTGAGGCCCTTGGGTTTGGCCTTTATCGAGTTTCGTATGCCGTGGAAAATCTTGGGTCTAGCCCTCTCACGGTGAATGACTTTGACGTGTGGCTTCCTCTGCCCGACCGCGCGGTTGAATCCATGGACTTCACGGGCCGCTGGGCTAAGGAGCGTCAGCCGCAACGCCGTGAGATTCAATACGGAGTGTGGACCAGAGAAGGCCGGGAAGGCCGTCCTGGATTCGACCACAGTATTGTTCAACTTGCGATGACCAAGAACGCATCGTTCCAAAATGGGGAAGTCTGGTCCGCGGGCGTGGAGTTCAGCGGTAACCCACGATACGGCGTTGAGCGGCAGCCCACCGGCAAGAAGGCAATGCTGGCGGGAATGGTCCTGCTACCGGGCGAAATTATTGTGCAGCCGGGTGAGACCCATCATTCTGCTCCGGTCATCGCGGGATACAGTGCAGAGGGCCTCGATGGAGTCACTTCTGGCTACCACCAGTGGATCAGGTCACGCTCCCAGCACCCCACCGCCGTGAAGCCCCGCCCGCTCACACTGAATGTTTGGGAGGCGGTGTACTTCAACCACAACCTTGAGAAACTCTCTGAGCTCGCCGACGTTGCAGCAGAAGTCGGTGTGGAGCGCATGGTCTTGGACGACGGTTGGTTTGGATCTCGTCGTGATGACTACTCAGGTCTCGGAGATTGGACAGTTTCCGACGAAGCTTGGCCAAACGGTTTGAACCCACTCATAGAGAAAATCACCTCGCTAGGTATGGAGTTTGGGCTCTGGTTTGAAGGTGAAATGGTCAACCCAGACTCAGATCTGTACCGAGCGCACCCCGATTGGATTTTGAAAGTAGGAGACCGCGTCCCGCCCGAGGGAAGGCACCAGCAGGTACTGGACTTTACCAATGAGGAGGCCTACTCATTCATATTGGAAAGCGTCTCAGCTGTCTTGGCCGCTCACGATATTTCCTACATCAAGTGGGATCACAACCGCGCCTTGATTGATCCTGCGCACAAGGAACGCCCCTCGGTTGTCACTCAGACTCAGGCGATTTATCGCATGTTCGATGAGTTGAAATCCCGCTTCCCCGGTCTTGAGATTGAATCGTGTTCTTCTGGTGGAGCCCGTATCGATCTCGGCATGGTCGGTCATGCCGATCGGTTCTGGACGTCAGACTGCAACGAGGCCAAAGAGCGCCAAAACATCCAGCGGTATACCCAGATGGCAATCCCGCCCGAGATGCTCGGGACCCACGTTGGACCTACTGCCTCGCACCAGACGGGTCGAGTGTTGAGTCTGAATTTCCGTGCGCTTACCGCGTTGTTCGGCCACGCAGGAATGGAATGGGACATCACTGAAGCGACTGATGAGGAGCGAACCCAACTCGCTAAATGGGCTTCGTACTACAAAGCGCACCGCGAATTGTTGCACTCGGGCAAGGTGGTCCGTGTGGATCAACCCGACGAGTCAATTTGGCTCCACGGTGTTGTCTCGTTGGATAAGAAAGAGGCTCTCTTTGCGTATCTCGCAATAGACACTCTTTCTAGTTCGACCGCACCTCGGTTTACCATTCCTGGTCTCGACTCCACGGCGACCTACTTGGTCAAAGGCGCGTTCCCCACAGGAGTGCCGGCTCACGCGCACAACGCATTTCCCAGTTGGGTGACCGACGGTGCCCAGGTGAACGGTTCGATGCTCGAGTCGGTGGGCCTTCCCGCGCCGGTGATCGCACCCGAGTCAGGATTCGTCATCGAGATAAAGGCGCTCTAGATGGAATGGACCCCGAACGGTCTCTACTTTGGTGCCGATTACAACCCTGAGCAATGGCCCAGGGAGTCCTGGTCTTCTGACATTCGCCAGATGCAGGATTTGGGTGTCAACATGGTCACCTTGGGGGTCTTTTCCTGGGCGTTACTGGAGCCTAGCGAGGGCATGTATGAATTTGGGTGGCTCGATGAAATTGTTGAGCTACTCCACGATGGCGGCATTCGCATCGATATGGCAACTGCGACAGCGTCGACTCCTGCCTGGCTGCCCGAAGCCTATCCCTCAGTAGCCGCCATCAACCGTGAAGGAGTGCGGCTTGCTCATGGAGGGCGACAGCACTACAGCCCCAGCTCCCAGGTCTACCGAGAGAAGTCTCTTCAGCTCGTCGAGCAGATGGCGACTCGATATGCGAAGCACCCGGCACTTGAAATGTGGCACGTGAACAACGAGCTTGGCTGCCACACCCCGCACTGTTACGGCGAAGAAGCGGCTGAGCGCTTTCGGCAGTGGCTCAAGAAGAGGTACGCCTCGGTTGAACAACTCAACGCACGTTGGCACACCAAATTTTGGTCTCAAAACTACGGTTCATTCGAAGAAGTTAATCCTCCGCGTCTGACCGCCGCGGGAACCTTTTCTAACCCTGGCCACTTCCAAGACTTCATGCATTTCTCGTCCGATCAGCTCCTCGAGCTGTTCGTCGGTGAGCGTGACACTATCAGGCGAATCGATGACACCCATCCAATCACCACGAATTTCATGAGCATGCGCCACATCAGCGCGATGGACTATTGGAAGTGGGCTAGAGAAGTCGACTTCATTTCCACCGATCACTATGCCGAAGCGGACAACCCTGATGCGCACGTTGAACTTGCATTCGAAGCTGACCTCACCCGGGGCTTTGCCGGCGGGAAGCCTTGGTTATTGATGGAGCATTCGCCGGCTGCAGTTAATTGGCAACCTCGAAACGCCCCGAAAGATTCAGACGAAATTCTCCGTCACGCAATGAGTCATATCGCTCGCGGTAGTAACGGAGTGATGTTCTACCAGTTCAAGCAATCTCAAGGTGGTTCGGAGCGGTTCCACACAGCGATGGTGCCCCACATAGGTGAGGATTCGAGGGTGTATCGCTCGATGAAAGAACTTGGCAGCCGCGTTGCAGAATTAGACGCTCTTTCGTCAAGGGCGACTGCACCAGCTGAAGTTGCCATGGTCTTGGATTACCACTCCTGGTGGGCTCTCCAGCAGCCGAACCTCCCCAGCGTGGATCTCGATTACCCGAACACGCTTCATAGTTGGTACGCCACAGCCCACGACCTGGGAATTTCGGTCGATTTCATCGACCCTGATTCTCCTCTTGATCGGTGGCGCAAATACAAGGCCGTATTACTGCCGATGCTCCACATTGTTGATGAGGCGCGGTTTACGACCATTGACGCCTATGTCGAAGGTGGAGGCCACATACTCACGAGCTTCTTCTCTGGAGTGGCAGATTCTTCACTCGCGGTTCACCTTGGTGGGTATGGAGGGTCTCTTCTCTCGACCACCTGTGGAGTTCGAGTAGAAGAGTTTGTGCCTTTGCGAGAAGGCGAAAGCCTGGAGCTCTCTAATGGTTGGTCGGCGTCGCTGTGGTCAGAAAAGGCCGAGCCGCTCACTGCCGAGGTGATGGCCCGCTACTCGACCAGTGGGGTCTCGTCTTCGAGCGCTGCGGTATCGAAAAACACCCGCGGTTCGGGCGAAGCCTGGTACGTGGGAACACAGCTCGATCGGGATTCCCAACTTGTGCTTATGGCACAGTTTGTCGCCCCACTTTCGATTGAACGTGATGGTAATTCCCAGCTCGAACTTGTTCGACGTGGCGACCAGCGTGTGGTAATCAACCACGCTCGAGAGTCCGCCGACTGTAACGGTGTGGAGGTTCCGGGAGGGGCGGTGACGTGGCGATGAAGCATCAAGACCTTGTCAAGCCCATCCTTGTTAGCCTTGAAAGCTGGAAAGGGGGCTGGACGTGCTAGCAGCGCAGCGCAAAGCGGCAATTCTCGATGAAGTAGCAAAGGCCGGGGCTCTGAAGGTTGCCACCCTTGCGGAACTTCTCGAAGTTTCCGAGGTTACGATTCGTCGCGACATCGATCAGCTTGATGAGCAGGGTCTGGTCGCGAAGGTCCACGGTGGTGTTACTGCAAAAGGTTTCTCCGCGACGGCAGAGCCTGCATTCTCGAAGACAAGCCAGCGAGAACAAGACTCCAAGGAAGCTATTGCTCTTGAAGCTGCCCGCTTTGTGCAGCCGGGCCAGGCTGTTGCGCTGATGGGTGGCTCATCAGTATTTGCCCTGGCTCGAGCGATTGCCCACATTCCAGGACTCACCGTGGTGACGAACTCTGTTCCCATTTCCGATTATTTCGCGAGAGAAGAGCCGACCAAGGGCTGGTCAATTGTGTTGACCGGTGGGGACCGAACTCCGACGGATTCCCTTGTCGGGCCCCTTGCTGAGCAGGCGTTTCGAATGTTTAATTTCGACATTGCCTTCATGGGAACTCACGGAATGAGTCCGTCTGGAGGGTTCAGCTCGCCCAACATGTTCGAAGCAGATATCAACAGAAACGTGATCGCAACATCGGGCACAGTCGTTGTACTGGCCGACCACACGAAGTGGAACGTCCGGGGCTTCAGTTCCTTTGGCCCCCTCTCCAGCGCGGATGTGTTGATTGTGGATGACCAATTAGATTCCTCGGTAGCTAAGGAGCTTGAGAGCCAGGTCACCAAACTTGTGCTTGCTCCAACGGCAGCGACCACTCGCTAACGCCCCCCAATGTGCACTAAGTAGTGAAAGTAGAACTTCTCGGATGTCCGCAGCTTTAGTGTCACGTGTTGAAGATTTTTCGAAGAGCCTTGACATGGCTGTCGATGGAGTGTGGTCAGCGCCTGGCCGAGTAAACCTGATTGGTGAGCACACCGACTACAACGAGGGTTTTGTGCTGCCCTTTGGAATCGAACAGAGAACTGTCGTGGCGATGGGGCGTCGAGACGACCGAATTATCCGGGTACACAGTAAGCAATCCGATACAGCGGTTGAGGTCTCGCTTAATGAACTGAGTTCAGATGCCCTTAGTGGATGGTCCGCATATCCACTTGGTGTGGCGTGGGCATTGGGAGAAGCAGGCTTCGACTTATCGGGGGTGAGTGGACTCGACGTGGTTATCGATTCCGATGTTCCCCTGGGTGCTGGCCTTTCTTCGTCTGCCGCGATTGAGTGCGCGGTAGCCGTAGGTCTTCGAGACGTGTGGGGCTTTTCTACTACGGACCAGGAGCTTGCCCGGATCTGCCAGCGTGCAGAAAACATTGCCGTGGGAGCACCTACGGGGATCATGGACCAGTCGGTGTCGCTGATGGCCAAAGATGGTCACGCGCTCTTCCTGGATTGCAGATCATTGGAGATTGACGCGATTCCTTTTGACCTTCAATCGGATGGGCTCGCCATCGTTGTGATGGACACTCAGGTGAAGCACTCTCACGCCAACGGTGCATACTCTGCCCGCCGCGCATCGTGCGAGAAGGCGGTCGAAGCGCTGGGTGTGGATGCCCTCAGAGATGCCACCATCGAGCAGCTCGAGGCGAAGCGAGGCGAGATGGATGACGAGACGTATCGTCGCGCCCGTCACATCATCACCGAAAACGACCGGGTGCTCAACACCGTCTCGGTCCTGAAGGCTGATGGCCCTCGGGCTATTGGTGACTTGCTGGTGGCGTCTCATGTGTCGATGAGGGACGACTTTCAAATCTCCTGCCCAGAGCTCAATCTTGCCGTTGACACCGCCTTGTCGGCGGGAGCAGTGGGGGCCCGTATGACCGGCGGAGGTTTTGGTGGAGCAGCTATTGCATTGATGGAATCTGCTCACGCAGAAAATCTCATTGCTCGCGTGGAAGCAGCATTTGCTGATGCGGGCTACTACGCACCCGTGTGCTTTAGCGTGATTGCGTCTGAGGGCGCGAAGCGGGAATCACTGTAAATTCGGCCCTTTGGGAGGGGCTAGAAGCCTTATTTCTTCCGCCTGTACACTGATATCTGAGGGAATTTATCCCTCAGAGCCCTCGTAGCTCAGCGGATAGAGCAGAAGA
>JAYOYJ010000023.1:0-15639 GCA_038153485.1 Pontimonas sp.
GTTCTATGTGGGTGGGGTCGGTGATTTGGAGGAGGGCCTCTATTCGCCGATCGAGGTTTCGATGCATCATGTCTGCGCTCCCGATATAGACCTTGGGCTGACCGGCGTTGTCGAACCAAAAGATGCGGGAATGCTCGAGGTATCGACCCAGCACGCTTTTCACGGTGATGCTTTCACTGAGACCCTTCTGCCCAGGTATGAGGGCACAGATTCCTCGAACCCATATTTCAACCGGCACTCCTGCGTTGCTGGCCCGATAGAGGGCATCGATGATGACTTCGTCGACCAACGAGTTCAGTTTCAGCCTGATACGCGCGGGTTTTCCTGATTGGTGGTTTGTGATTTCATCCGCGATGTGTCTCAGGAGTCCCTTTCGCAGATACCTGGGAGCAACCAGCATTCGCTTGTACTTCTTCTCAATCGCATAGCCAGAGAGCTCATTGAACAATCGCGTGAGCTCTTTACCCACCTGTTTATCAGCAGAGAAGTATCCATAGTCCTCATAAATTCGGCTGGTCTTCGGGTTGTAGTTCCCAGTCCCCACGTGGGAGTAGTGGCCGAGTGAGCCGTCCGATTCCTGGCGAATAACCAAAGCAAGTTTGCAGTGTGTCTTCAGGCCAACTAATCCGTAGACAACGTGGACGCCCGATTTTTCGAGCTTCTTCGCCCAGGAAATGTTTGCTTGTTCGTCAAACCGAGCCTTGATTTCGACGAGGGCTAGAACGGATTTACCCGATTCGGCCGCTCGAATAAGAGCCTCAATGATGGGGCTGTCACCGCGTGTTCGATACAGCGTCTGCTTGATGGCCAGGACCTGAGGGTCAGCGGCAGCCTGCTCGAGGAAGGCTTGAACACTGGTGGCAAAAGACTCGTAGGGGTGGTGCACCAACACATCGCCTGCCCTAATCGAGCGGAAGATGTCCGGTTCATCGGTGGGCTCAGAGGGCAGAAGCTGGGTCGAGGTAACCGGTAAATGAGGAGAGTACTTGAGGTGGGGGCGGTCGAGGCTGGATATTTCGAAAAGACCATTGAGTCCCAGTGGTGCAGGAAGCCGGTAGACCTCGTTTTCGGTAATCCCTAACTCCCCAATCAAAAGATCGAGCGTGACCGGGTCCATGTCATCGGTGATTTCGAGTCGAATGGGCGGACCGAAACGTCGACGGAGGAGTTCGCGCTCGAGCGCTTGAATCAGGTTTTCGCTCTCGTCTTCATCGATTTCGACATCTTCGTTTCTGGTGACTCGAAACTCGTGATGCTCAAGAACTTCCATGCCCGGGAACAACTCCTGCACGTGGTTCGAAATGAGGTCCTCGATCGCGATGTAGCGAAGTCGACCAGAGCCGTCGTCGGGTAGTTGAACGAAGCGAGAAAGGATCGGGGGGACTTTCAGGCGCGCAAACTCGACTGCCTGGGTCTTCGGGTTTCGAATCCGCACTGAGAGATTCAACGAAAGACCCGAGATATAGGGGAAGGGGTGAGCCGGGTCGACAGCCAAAGGCATCAACACGGGAAAGATTTGCTCGCTGAAGAAATCATCTAAGGGCTCGCGATCTGCTTCTGCGAGGTCACTCCAGGATTCAATGTGAATGTCTTCAGCGTCGAGGGCAGGCTTGATCAGGTCGTGAAAAACGCGAGCGTGACGTTCCTGGAGTTCGTGGGCTTTCATGGAAATGTCATCCAAAACGGGTTGGGGTGTGCGACCGGTGGTGGGGGGACCAGCAATTCCTGTCACAATTCTTCGCTTGAGGCCTGCAACCCGAACCATGAAGAACTCATCGAGGTTGCTGGCAAAGATAGCGAGGAAGTTGACCCGCTCCAGGAGTGGGATTTCGGGGTCTTCCGCGAGCTCTAAGACCCTCTGGTTGAAGGCAAGCCAGCTGAGCTCCCGATCGAGATATCTTTCCGCCGGAAGGTCGTCGGTTTCTGGAGCGAGGACGTCATCGAAATCATCGGCGAAGTCGCCGCTGACCCCCGCACTTACGTCGTAGGCGGGATGATTCGTCTCAGTCATGGGTGACATTGTGTCACTCAAGGCTCCGTGCCGGGAAGAGAGCAGGTTAACGCAAGGTAAAGCGCTTAGCCTTCAGAAGATTTTCTGGCTTCCGATTCTTCTTTTTCTCGAACTTCGTGGGAGGCTTCCGCAACAGTAAAGCGGTAGCCCACGTTTCTCACCGTGCCAATGAGCGATTCCATGTCGCCGAGCTTGGCTCGAAGACGCCGAACGTGAACGTCGACGGTCCGTGTTCCTCCGAAGTAGTCATACCCCCACACCTCACTAAGCAGTTGCTCTCGCGTAAAGACTCGTTGCGGGTGACCTGCCAAGAAGCGCAGGAGTTCAAACTCTTTGAAGGTGAGATCGAGCGCTCGCCCGTTGACCTTTGCCTGATAGCTGACCTCATCGATAGTCACGCCCGAGGTGGAAATCATCTGGTCATCGGAGCTCTTCGCCGCGCGGGTGGTGAGGAGCCGAATGCGGGCATCGACCTCTCCAGGGCCAGCACTTGCCAATACAACATCGTCAAAGCCCCACTCCGAGTTGAGTCCCGGCATTCCCGCCTCGCTTACCGCAACCAGGAGCGCTGCGGAGAGTCCGGTGGTCGTCAAAATCCGACACAGCGCTTTAGCTCCGGCTAGGTCGTGTCGCGCATCGACCACCACAATGTCCGCGGTCGGAGCATTGACAAGTGCGGCAGGCTCCGCTGGAATCGTGCGGACCCGGTGGGACAGCAGGCTCAGCGCAGGCAGAACACTCGAGCCCTCGTCGGAGCTCAACACAAGAATGCTGGCCACCCTGATACCTCCACGCTGTGTCATGGCTGTAAAAGCCAGTGTAACCGGGCTCTACGATTGTGGCGTGGCGCAATTTCTCAGCAACGTAGTGCCGGTTTGGGTAGTCACAGCAGTCGGTGTCGTGGTGGTGGGCTTGAGCGTTGATGTCTATCAACGAGTGGCCAGCATGGTCGCAGTATTGGCTGCATCACTCGTGATGGCCTTTGTTGTTCAGGTTGTCGCGTACACCAGAGAGGGTCTTGTGAGTCGGCTGTCGCTCGCGATTACCGGGAGTGTCCTGCTAACCGCCGCCGCTGCGATCGTTTTCCAGGTTTTGACCGTCGTAGACTAGGGGCATGCTTCTCGCACTGGAAATCTTCTTCCTCGGACTCCTAGTCCTGGCCTCTCTTGCCATCGGATGGGTTTCGTTCATTGTCCTGCGAAACCTCTATAAGGGTCAGCGCTAGCACGGTGGTTTCAGCTCGGTCCGAGCACGTCGGTTCGTCCCAGGCGGCCGGTGACTTCCTGAAGATTCAGAGAGACATCGCTCAAGGCCATGCCCTCGTGGCGGGAGATCAGTGGGCTGTCATCATGGTCTCTGGGCCCGATCGGTCGATGTGGTTAAACAGCCTGATCACTCAAGACGTTCTGAGCCTTGCTCCCGGTCAGACCGTGGAGTCATTGTTGTTAAACCCCCAAGGTCGCATCGAGCACGCATTTTTCGTGACGGACGATGGTCTCACTACGTGGTTGCTTGTTCCCCTAGATCACATCGATGCTCTCGAGGCTTGGCTAACATCCATGGTGTTTCGCATGGATGTGGTCATCGAGCGCCTAGGGGGCTATGAAGTAGTCCTCGCAACTGACCATCGACTGCTCGAGAGTCTGGAGACTTCAGTCGTGTTCCAGGATCCTTGGCCGAGGGTGAGCGAAGGTTCCATCGGTTATGCGGAGGGCACTCATCCAGGAGAGACTTGGATGCTTTATAGCGCTGTGGTGGCGAAAGAGGTGCTCGAAGGAATCTCCCTACCCATCGTCGATTCCCGTTATCTCGAGGGGTTATCTGTTGCCGCTGCCAGGCCGGCGATGAGCGACGTGGACGAGAAGACACTTCCCCATGAGCTGGATTGGCTTCGAACTGCAGTCCACCTCTCAAAGGGTTGCTATCGCGGCCAAGAGACCGTGGCAAAGGTGCACAATCTTGGTCATCCGCCCCGGCGCCTCACCCTGCTCCACCTTGATGGGTCCGAGTCTGTGATGCCTTCCCCTGGAGACGAGGTTCGCCTTGGCGAGAAATCGGTTGGTCATATAACCAGGGCGGCGTGGCACTATGAGCTTGGTCCCATTGCTCTGGCCTTGCTCAAACGCATGACTCCTGTGGACGAAGATCTGAAGGTCGTGAGCTCGGAGGGGCGCATCGCAGCACGCCAAGAGGTCATCGTTCCGGTCGATGCGGGTGCAACACGGGACGTGCCGAAGCTCGGTAGATTCGGTTAGGAGTCCGCAACTGGAGTGCGGGCCAGCTCACTAGGCTTGAGACATGCCTCACACTCTCGTTTTATTGCGTCACGGTCAGTCCGAGTGGAATCAGAAGAACCTTTTCACCGGGTGGGTGGATGTTCGACTGACCGACCAGGGAATCAAAGAAGCCAAGAGAGCTGGTGAGCTTCTCAAAGAGAACAACCTCCTGCCCGACGTTCTCCACACTTCGATGCTCTCCCGAGCAATACAGACCGCTCATTTCGCTCTGGACACCGCAGACCGACTGTGGATTCCCGTGAAGAGAACGTGGCGACTGAATGAGCGACACTACGGCGCTCTGCAGGGCAAAGACAAGGCAGAGACTCTCGCCCAATATGGGGAGGAACAGTTCCAGTTGTGGCGCAGGAGTTTTGATGTTCCTCCTCCGCCGATTGATCCGACCGACACATGGGCGCAACAGGGTGACCCCCGCTACGCCGACATTGAAGCTTTCGTTCCGAAGACCGAGTCGCTCAAGATTGTGATTGATCGACTTCTGCCTTACTGGACTTCCGATATTGCGCCAGATGTCGCCGTCGGAAAGGTCACTCTGGTGGTTGCCCACGGCAACAGTCTTCGAGGCCTCGTGAAGCACCTGGAGGGAATTAGCGAAGCGGACATTGCGGAGTTGAATATCCCTACGGGAATCCCACTCGCCTACGAGCTCGGTGATGATCTAAAGCCGCTTGCCCCAGGTCGCTACCTCGACCCGGAGGCAGCGCAAGCAGGTGCCGCCGCTGTCGCCGGGCAGGGAAAGAAGAAACGCTAGAGAGAAATAGCCCCTGTTTGGGGGTTCCACTCACCGGTGGCTAAGTAGACCATCTTCTTCGCAATGGAGACTGCGTGGTCAGCAAAACGCTCAAGGTAGCGAGAGGCCAGAGTGGCATCGACAGTGGTCTCGGTTTCTTGCGACCAGGCGTCGCTCAGAACAGTTTCGAAAACGGAGAGATGCAGGGCGTCCACCTTGTCATCCTCATCGCGAATCTTCTGCGCCAAATCGGTGTCACCGTTCCTCAGGAGGTCCACCAACATGTTCGCCATCCCAATGTCCAATGCGCCCATCTCTTTGAAGGTGGGGCGGATTGATTTCGGCACCACTTTTTCGGGGAAGCGGTAGCGGGCAAGCTGCGCGAGGTGCTCTGCCATGTCACCCATACGCTCCAAGGAAGAACTAATGCGAAGCGCGCTCACAACAATCCGCAAGTCTTTAGCCACTGGTGATTGGCGGGCAAGGATGGTGATGGCGTGCTCATCCAACTCGACGACCGCATCGTCAATCTGGTTATCCCGCGCAATCACAGATTCCGCGAGCGTCACGTCAGACTTATTGAACGCCTCGACAGCATCGGTGATGGACGTGGCCACCAGTTCTGCAATCGAGACGAGTTGGTCTTGGACTTCGCGTAATTCTTGCTGGAATAGCTCGCGCATTGTTCTCCTCGCTCAAGCGTGGTCGGTGTGAACTCAATCCCCCCACAGTTGGGTTAACAAACGGTGAGGCTTTGCTTAACACTCGCTCTGTGGGGCCTAGTTTAGTGCTCCACACCACGGACAAGGCCCGACTCACGCCGTAGGCTGGGGCTTATGGAGCTGTTCTGGTCCTCTGGCTGGAGCTTGGGAATCGGCATTGTGCTGGGGATTGCCCTCGCGACCATGGTCGTGCTTGCTCTGCGATGGCAACGAAGGGCTGAAACAGTTCTGGAGCAGCCCGTTCCCGATGGGGTTGATACAGCCCTCGAAGTGATCGGCGCGACGGGCATCGTTCTCGATGCCGATAATCGGGTTCTCCGGGCCGCAAAATCGGCTCTTGAGCTTGGGTTGGTGAAAGATCGCGACCTCACCTTTGGACCGATTCTCGATCTCGTCAAAGAGTCGAGAAGCGAAGGCGTCCCCCTCTCACGGGAGTTCGAACTGAAAGCCGATTCCCCTTCGGGCCTTCCGACTCACCTCTTGGTTCGTGTTGCACCCTTGGGTCTTCGACTGATGTTGTTCGTTGCCGATGACCGATCAGAAATGTATCGCCTGGATGCCGTTCGACGGGATTTTGTAGCCAATATTTCTCACGAGCTGAAAACTCCAATTGGCGCTGTGTCTCTGCTGGCCGAAGCCCTCCACTACTCCGCAGATGATCCTGAACAGGTCCGGTCTTTTGCGGCAACGCTCGAGCAGGAGGGCCACCGACTCGCGGAGATGACGAACGACATCATCGAGCTCACCAGACTTCAATCCCTAGGGACTATCGAGGATCCCGACCCCGTTGCAATTGATCGCGTTGTGGAGCAGGCACTCGCAACGAATGCGATTATTGCCGAGAAATCAGGTATTTCTCTCGTGGCTTCGGCCAAGTCGAATGCCTATGTCATGGGTGATTTCTCGTCGCTGGTCACCGCAGTCCACAACCTCGTCCGTAATGCGGTGACGTACTCGACTGGCCCGAGTCGGGTGGGGGTAGGTGTGAGTGTAAAAAACAAGGTGGTCGAAATTTCGATTACCGACCAAGGGCACGGCATTGCAGAAGCGGACCTTGAGCGTATTTTCGAGAGGTTTTATCGCTCAGATCCCGCGCGATCAAGAGAAACCGGCGGAACTGGCCTTGGTTTGGCCATCGTGAAGCACGTGGTGAACAACCACCGGGGTGAGGTTCGGGTGTGGTCGCAGCTGGGCAAAGGCTCTACCTTCACCATTCGACTCCAACAGGCACCAGCCGAGGCCTTAGTTGATGATGAATCGGAAGTGGTGCCCCTTACGAAGCCGATGAAGCCCTCTCGCCCGGCTGAATTTAGTGCGACATCGGACATTCCGCTGGTCGAGGTCGATGAGGAGAGCGAGCGCGAGACCTTGAGGGGTAGTGCATGACAAGGATCCTGGTGGTGGAGGACGAAAAGTCTCTCAGTGACCCGTTGGCTTATCTGCTGAGGAGGGAGGGCTACGAGGTTTCTGTCGTTGATAACGGGCTGTCCGCGATTGACGCCGTTGATCAGTCCCCGCCAGATCTCATGTTGCTGGATTTGATGCTTCCGGGTCTTGCTGGCACCGAGGTGTGCCGTGAGGTGAGAAACCGATCGTCGCTGCCCATCATCATGTTGACGGCGAAAGATTCCGAGGTCGACATTGTGGTGGGCCTCGAGTTGGGTGCAGACGATTATGTGACTAAGCCGTACTCCTCGAGAGAGCTCCTCGCCAGGATTAGAGCAGTACTGCGTCGACGCTCCAGCGATCCGGAAGGTTCTGATGGTGTTCTCGAGTATCACGGCATTCACTTGGACTCCGATCGGCATCAGTTGCAGGTCAGGGGCAAGGCAGTGTCGCTCCCGCTAAAAGAGTTTGAACTCCTTGAGCTATTGATGGTGAACGCCGGGAGGGTTCTTACTCGGGGGCAAATTATCGACCGAGTGTGGGGCTCTGATTATTTCGGTGACACAAAGACCCTCGATGTGCACGTTAAGCGTCTCCGCTCGAAAATCGAAGAACACCCTTCTGAACCGACGATCATTGTGACCGTTCGAGGCTTGGGGTATCGCTTCGAGGCCTAGGGTAGCCTAGGGAACGAGTAGCTCGTACTCGGGCAATGTTCCATCGAGAACCGGCACGAGCACCAGTTCGCCTGGATTGTCGCCGTATTGGAAGTACAGCGGAGCGAGACCGCCAGGGACGACATCAGAACCAGCGAACACGACCCCAGACTCTGGATCATCACCAACACGCAGTAGGGACGGGGTTCCGGGGACGTCGATAGTTTCGTTTGAATCGCTCCCGCCATCTGAGTATTGAACCGAGAGCGTGACATCTTCGACGCCCGAATTGACGACAGTCATCACGAGGTTGCCTTGGCCCGCATCGTTGGTAATCAGCATGATGTTGCGCAGAGCGAGGTCCCCAATCTCGGTTCCCACTCCATCAGAGGGGTCGTACTCCTTCATCGTCGCTATTTCTGCATTGAGAGTGCATCCAGTGGTTCCTAGAACAACCGATATAGCGAGAGCATAAGGCGCAAAAAGTCTGCGTCGCACGAAAAACATTCCTCCGAATTGAACGAGAGACCACGGGCCTCAGAGTCACTCTCAGTGAAGCTATTGCCAGCCTACCCGATGGGCAGAGTGGGCTTTGAACCCCCTTGTTCCATGCCAGGTGGGCCCTGAAAGCTGTGAATTCGCTGTGGTAAACTGGGGTGTTTGGGAAAGGGGCACACGCATGCTGTTTGAAGTTGGTGAAACGGTGGTTTACCCCCACCACGGAGCTGCCACCATTGTCGAGGTCAAAAACCGGACAATTCGGGGCGAAAAGAAGATGTATTTGAAGCTCAACGTCAAGCAGGGTGATCTCACGATTGAGGTCCCTGCAGAAAACGTCGACCTCGTCGGGGTTCGCGACGTTATTGGTAAAGAAGGACTCGACAAAGTTTTTGAGGTGCTTCGTGCGCCCTTCACCGAAGAGCCCACCAACTGGTCACGCCGATACAAAGCCAACCTCGAAAAGCTCGCCTCCGGCGATGTCATCAAGGTTTCTGAGGTTGTGCGCGACCTGTGGCGTCGAGACCAAGACCGTGGTTTGAGTGCTGGAGAGAAGCGGATGCTGGCGAAAGCCCGTCAGATACTCATTTCTGAGCTGGCGCTTGCTGAGAAGACCGACGAAGAGAAAGCTTCCACCGTTCTCGACGAAGTCCTCGCCTCCTAAACGAGAGCGACCAAGGCTCTGACATGACCGCCGCCGTGATTGTGGTGGCAGCCGGAAGTGGATCGAGGCTCGCCTCCTCTCTCCCCAAAGCGTTTGTTTCTCTCGGTGGACAACCTCTGCTCCACCATGTGGTGAATCGGATGTCCGAGTGGACCAGATGGGCATCGTTGGTGCTCGTGGTTCCCGAAGGGTACGAGGCGCCAGCTCGCGCCCTGTCATCTCATCTTGATTCTGTCTATGTCGTGACCGGTGGAGAAACTCGTGGAGCGAGCGTTCAAAGCGGATTGGACGCCCTGCCGGCTGGTGTGACCCATGTTCTGATTCACGACGCAGCGAGGCTCTTGATGCCCTTGGAGGTTTTTGACCGGGTCCTTGATGAGCTTGAGTCGGGAGCGAAGGCTGTCATTCCTCATATTCCCGTGGTGGACACCCTGGTGACAGTCGATGGGTCCTCGACACAGGGCGATATCAACCGTGATGCGCTGGGTGCCGTGCAAACACCACAGGGTTTCGATCTTGAACTTCTCCGGCAGGCGTACTCCTCCGTCGCCGGTGAATTCACGGATGATGCGGCCGTCATGCGGACCGCTGGTTACGACGTTGTCGGCGTAGCGGGGGATCCGCGGGGTTTCAAAATCACCTATCCCGATGATCTTGTGCGTGCCGAGTCACTCCTGGGTAAGAACTCTGCTCCGCTGGTTTCTGTGGCAATGGATGTTCACCAGTTTGATTCCACGGAACCTCTATGGCTTGCCGGCATAGAGTGGCCTGGTGAGCCAGGCCTCTCCGGTCACAGCGATGGTGACGCAGTAGTGCACGCCATCGTGGATGCCATCCTTCAGGCGGCGGGTCTGGGTGACCTCGGCACACACTTTGGCACATCACGGCCTGAGTTTGCTGGCGCAAAGAGCCGGGTATTCCTGGAACATACGCTCGGACTTCTCGAGGAGAGAAGCCTCCAGGTCAGTTCAGTAGCCGTTCAGATTGTTGCCAACGCGCCCAAGATTGGTCCACGGCGCGAGGAGGCCCAAGTCACGCTGTCCGGCTTGGTGGGGGCTCCGGTGTCGATATCGGCGACCACGAGTGATGGGTTGGGATTTACTGGGCGCGGAGAAGGTCTCCTCGCCATTGCCACAGCCGTTCTTCGTCGCATCTAGCGGGGATCTCGCACTTCGAATAGCCTCCCTGTCTTGGAGGTGCTTCCTCGCTAGCATGAAGCGGTGGCCATCACACTGTTTGATTCGAAACGACACGAGTCTGTGGAGTTCGTTCCACTTCGTCCTGGTCACGTGTCGATCTATGTCTGCGGGCCTACCGTGCAATCTTCGCCTCACGTCGGCCACCTTCGAAGCGCGTTGGTCTATGACCTCTGGAGTCGCTGGTTTTCCTACCGAGGATTCACCGTCATTCTGGTGAGAAACGTCACCGATATCGATGACAAGATTCTCGACAAGGCAGCAGAGTTTGGGGAAGAGTGGTGGGTCCTGGCGGAGCGAGTGGAATTAGAGTTCCATGCTGTTGCTGAGGCTCTCAATATCCAGAAGCCAGCGAAGCAGCCCCGCGCCACTGGCGACATCCCGGCCATGGTGGAGCTAATTGGCGAGCTCATTGAGCGCGGTCACGCATACGTTGCCGATGACAATTCTGGTGATGTTTATTTCCAGGTGTCATCGTGGGATTCTTATGGAGAACTCACCAACCAGAGTGTTGAGAATCTCAGCCAAGGGGAGGCTTCGAGTAAAGCCAAGAAAGCCCCGGAAGATTTTGCGCTTTGGAAAGGACACAAGGACCATGAGCCTGCCAGCGCTTCATGGCCCGCTCCGTGGGGTCGAGGTCGTCCAGGTTGGCACCTGGAGTGCTCGGCACTGTCGACGAGATATCTGGGCGAATCCTTCGACATCCATGGGGGCGGAATGGATTTGCGCTTTCCGCACCATGAGAACGAATTAGCTCAATCTCGAGCTGCGGGGCTCGACTATGCCAGGCATTGGATGCACAATGCACTCGTTCTTGTCGGCGGTCAGAAGATGTCCAAATCTTTGGGCAACAGTATTTTTGCCTCCGATCTCATCGGACAGGCTAGGCCTATCGTTGTTCGCTACGCCTTAGCGAGTGCGCATTACCGGTCTGAGCTCGATCTCCACGAGGGCTATCTCGAAGAGGCCGCCGCTGCCTTTGATCGAATTGAGAGTTTCCTTGTGCGCGCGCAGTCTGTGGGGATTGATTTATCGGGAGGAGCTCTCCCAGTCGAGTTTGAGTCAGCGATGGACGATGATCTCTCTATCCCCGTCGCTCTCGCGGTCGTTCATGAGCACGTTCGGCAAGGAAATCATGCGTTGGATTCAGGCGATATCCCCCAGGCCACGTCTGATGCACAGGCAGTTCGTGCGATGGTGGGGGTCTTGGGAATCGATCCTTTGGCCGACGAATGGACGTCGTCAGGAAGCACTGCCTTATCTGCCGCTTTGGATTCGTTGATGGATTCGATTATTGCCCTGCGCTGGGGCGCAAAAGCCGACAAGAATTTTGATCTGTCCGATTCACTCCGCGACGCGATCGAGCGGGCGGGAATTGATGTAAAGGATTCGTCCTCGGGGAGCACCTGGAGTCTTCGTGGCTAAGAAAGGACATCCCTCTGCCAGAAAGCCCAAGAAGCCTGCTACTGCGGGAACTGGTGGGCACGGTCGACGGGCACTCGAAGGTAAGGGCCCGACTCCGAAGGCCGAAGACCGCTCGTGGCACCCCGCGGGGAAGCGGAAGGGGGCGAAAGAGCGCCTCGAGTCAGCACGGTCTCGCCATGGCTCTTCTGCTGGTTCCCCGAAGAGATCAGTGCGACCCGTCTCCGCGGACGTTGAGTTGGTCACGGGACGAAACTCTGTCATCGAAGCACTTCGCGCAAGAATTCCTGCCACGACGCTTCACGTCGCAACGAAGATAGACATGGACGATCGCGTGCGCGAATCATTGGCGTTAGCGAGTAAGAGAGGAATTCCGTTACTCGAAATTCCTCGCCCTGAGCTCGACCGCATGACGGGTCCCGATACCGTGCATCAGGGAATCGCCCTGAGTGTTCCGCCCTACTCCTACGCCCACCCGCTGGAGCTCGCGGAGAAAGCGGAGGCCCACGACTCGGCTCCCGTGTTTGTCGCTCTCGATGGCATCACGGACCCCCGGAATTTGGGGGCTATTGTGCGTTCTGTTGCGGCTTTTGGTGGTCATGGAGTCATTGTCCCGAAGCGACGCTCGGTGGGTGTCAAAGCTGCTGCGTGGAAGACATCGGCGGGAGCAATTGCCAGGACTCCTGTCGCGATGGCCGCAAACCTGACTCAGACGCTGAAATCCTTCAAGGATCGAGGCTATTTTGTGGTCGGGCTGGATGGTGACGCTGATTCTCGACTGCCATCCTCAGAGCTTGTGGGAACACCCTTGCTGATAGTGGTGGGGAGTGAAGGTAAAGGACTCTCCCGACTCATCACGGAGACCTGTGACGACATTGTCAGTATTCCGATTTCCGGAAAGACGGAATCGCTCAACGCGGGAATTGCAGCCAGCGTTGTGCTCTATGAAATATCGCGTCAGAGACTGGCGAGCACCGAGCCCTAGATCCGGTCCATCCAATTCAGCTCGATGGTGGGATTGGGAAGGGTGAGCGCCTCGGTTGGAGGCCCTGTGACCATCGCCTCATCCCTACGGTGTTGCAAAACATGCTCGATATATGACTGGAGGCTCTCCTCCCGCGATACGTCACGTTGCTCATCGCGGGACCGTGAGGCCCGGTGTTCTTGCCACTGGTGGAATATTTCTGGACCCTCAAGCTTTCCCCGATATTCGCGGGGGATGGCGCGGATAATCGGGTCATACACTTCGGAAAGCCACTGGTGTGCAGCCATTTCTTCGTCGACGTTATCGCCTGGGAAATGAATGGCACGATAGGAGTCGAGATCATTGAGTAATCGCCTCGCCTGGTTCTCACCGGCGTCAATACCGGTGAGACGGAGCAGGCGTCTTGTGTGGTGCCCCGCATCCACGACTTTTGGTTGGATCCTGAGAGAAGAGCCAGCGCTGTCCGTGGAGATCGACATGTTTTCGATGTCGAAACCCAGTTCATTGAGGCGTGATACGCGCTGCGAAATCCTCCAGCGCTCTGACTGATCAAAGCTCTCCCAGCCGGTGAGTTCATTCCAGAGCGAGCGGTAGGAATCGACAATCGACTGTGAGACAGCCACAGGATCAATGTCCTCATCCAGCCGACCGCCCGCTTGAAGGTCTAGTAGTTCTCCGGCAACGTTGACCCGCGCAATCTCGAGGTCGTTTTCTCGCTGACCGTCGGACAGGCTTCCGGGCATCAGTTCACCGGTCTCAGCATCGACGAGGTAGGCGGCAAACGAGCCTGCGTCTCTGCGAAAGAGAGTGTTGGAGAGAGAAACATCGCCCCAGAAGAAGCCAACAATGTGGAGGCGAACCAGAAGAACCGCGAGTGCGTCAGCAAGCCTTGTCGCGGTGTCCTCCCGCAGGGTTTGGGAATATAGCGCGCGGTATGGCAAGGAGAATCTGAGGTGACGGGTGACAAGTGCTGCAGGGAGTTCTTCTCCGTCCTTATCTGTTCGTCCCGAGACGATGGCCACTGGTTCGACGCAGGGGACGGCGAGACGGTCCAGCTTGTGGAGCATGTCGTACTCGCGAATTGCGAGAGCCTCTGTGGTCTCTTTGACCGCGACAATGTGGTCGCCCAAGTGAATGAAGCGGACGATGTGACGAGAAATACCTTTGGGCAGTGCCGCGATAGTGTCCTGTGGCCAATCCTCGAGTGAGATATCCCAGGGAAGGTCAAACAGCTCAGGAGCCATCTCCGAAGCTGTAATTGACAGCGAAGTGCTCAGGTCCGTGTCCTCTCAAAGGTGTGGGGCCACCAGGTTGTTCTGGTGGCCCCACACGACTAGGTCCTTAGGACCCAGCAGAAATTGCTTCTTTGGTGAGTCGAACACCGGTTGCAGTGTCAAACACGTGCATGTGGTGCTCAATAGGAAGCAGGGCAATCTTGTCCCCTGCAACCGGGTGGTCACGTCCGTCTACGCGAACGACCATTTCGATTTTCTCACCGTTGACCTCGGTGCTGCCATAAAGGTAACCATCGGCGCCGAGTTCTTCCACGAGCTCCACGGTGGTCTGCAGGCCCTTTCCGGTGCTAGATACTGTGAGGTCCTCGGGGCGAATACCCACGGTGACGCGGTTACCCGTGGCACCAGAGAGAGTGTCTCGGCCGACTTTGACGGTCGCGGTTCCAAACTGAACGCCACCCTCGACAACGTCTCCTTCAAAGAGGTTCATGGCCGGTGAGCCAATGAAACCTGCAACAAAGGAGTTTGCCGGTGCTTCGTAGAGGTCACGCGGTGTTCCCACCTGCTGAAGGACACCGTCTTTGAGCACGGCGATGCGATCACCCATGGTGAGTGCTTCCGTCTGGTCGTGGGTAACATAGACGGTGGTCACACCGAGTCTGCGCTGCAGCGACGCGATCTGAGTTCGGGTCTGGACGCGAAGTTTTGCATCCAGGTTGGACAACGGCTCATCCATCAAGAACACCTGAGGCTCCCGCACAATGGCGCGACCCATGGCGACACGCTGTCGCTGACCACCCGAAAGTGCCTTGGGTTTGCGATCGAGGTAGGGCTCTAGGTCGAGAAGCTTGGCAGCTTCCAGCACACGAGAGGCTCGTTCATCCTTGCTAACCCCAGCAATCTTGAGAGCGAATCCCATGTTCTCTGCCACCGTCATGTGGGGGTAGAGGGCGTAGTTCTGGAACACCATCGCGATGTCTCTATCTTTGGGCGCGACGTCGGTCACATCACGGTCACCGATGAGGATTCGACCATCGTTAATCTCTTCCAAGCCCGCGAGCATGCGAAGAGAGGTGGACTTCCCGCAGCCTGAGGGGCCGACGAGAACGAGGAACTCGCCATCATCGATGGTGAGATCGAGAGCATCGACGGCCGGAACAGAGGTTCCCGGGTAGATGCGACTTGCTTTATCAAACGTCACAGACGCCATTGTTTTCTCCTTCACCGGCAGGTACGTGCCGGACGATCCGTTGTGAATGGAAACTACTCCCCACCGTCTTTGGTGAGAAGCACTCCCCAGTATGGCAGTAATCAGCAGGATTGGGGAGGTCGAGTCTGCTCCTCAACTAGGGAATGCTCTGCTCTGAGGGCTAATATGGTGCGCTGGATGGGATATCCAAGCTTGTCCCAAGTTTTTTCTGTCACGATACGTGACGACCCGAGGTCCCCACTGGGGAAAATGACCGAAAGAGAGCCGTGACGTGAACGCTGCTGAATCGAAGCCCACGAAGAATCAGAAGCGCCAGGAGGCCCGTGATAAGGCTCGCGCGTTGCGGGAAGAGCAGTCAAAGAAATCAAAGCGCAACAAGATCATTATTCAGTCTTCTCTCGCGGTCGGAGTAATCGGGGTTATTGCTCTAGTGACCGTCCTCATCATCTCCTCATTGCGACCCCCAGGCCCTGGACCAGCAAACATGCAAAGCGATGGCATCAAAATCGGCGAGGGTCTTATTGCTGAGAGGACCCCTGCTCTTCTCCCTGATGAGCTCCCCGTTCCCTCGGAAGCTAATGCCGATGGGGTCCCTGCTATCAACATCTTTGTCGACTACTCCTGCCC
>JAYOYJ010000023.1:15649-17945 GCA_038153485.1 Pontimonas sp.
CTCCTGCCCTGCGTGTGCGCAGTTCGAATCGATTTATGGTGAACTTCTTCGCACCTGGGCGGAATCCGGAACGGCAACCGTGGAGTACCACATCTTGTCTTTCCGTGACGCTCAAACAGCCGGAACGCGCTACGCCACCAGGGCTGCTAACAGCGCTGCATGCGTTGCAGAGTTCGCACCAGACCAGTTCTTTACCTATAACGATCTTCTTTTGCGGAGCCAACCGCTGCCGCCGACCTCATATGAGTTGACCGACGACCAACTGCTCCAGCTCGTTGCAGCAGCAGGAGCGGGCAACATCGACCAGATTGAGGCGTGCATCACGGACGAGACGTTCTCCAACTGGGTGTCGCAAGCCACAGCTAGAGCTATGAGTACAGGTCCTCTTCCGGTGCGGAACTCTGAAATTCCGCTTGTCGTGGGAACACCTACTGTGTTGGTCGATGGCAAGCAGTACGACCCGCAGACCCATGGCGATCTCGCGAGTTTCGTTGCTTCCCTCGAGGAGAGCGACTAACGGGGCCTCCGCTAGTCTGTGGGTGCCCCCTCGGGGCGTGCCGGCTTGGCGCAATTGGTAGCGCATCCGACTTGTAATCGGAAGGTTACGGGTTCAAGTCCCGTAGCCGGCCCCACGGCGAAGTGCTCGCTAGTCGTCGGAGCTTCTATCCCGGACCGCAGCCACGGCAAGAATCAGCGAAATAACCCAGCTGGCCCAGAGCAGCCACACCCTCCAACTGAGCGGTGAGCGCAGCGTCTTTCGGAGCAACCCCACTCCTCCCGTGAGGGCGCTGAGGACTGACGCACTAAAGAGGTACTGGCGCATAGTCCTAGCCTAGGTGCGCGACGCTGGAGCCGAAAGGAGAGTGGCACGGTCGACCCTGATACGCTCCCAAGGGTGTTGAGCCAATTCGCATCCACAACCTTTCCCTTGGTCGTGGTATCCAATCGTCTACCGGTGTCTTTTTCGACAGAAAAGGATGGGACCCGAGTCCCCACACTCTCACCGGGTGGACTTGTGGCCGCAGTCGCCCCTTCGCTTCGCGGAAGAAACGCAGCCTGGGTGGGGTGGGACGGCACTGATTCCGGTGACACGTCGTCACTCACCGTCGACGATATTGCGCTCTTTCCTGTGTCGATGGAGAAAGAGCTCGTGGAGCGCCACTACGAGGGGTTCAGTAACGGAACGCTGTGGCCTCTCTTTCACGATGTCGGAGTTGATGCCGAATTCCATGATTCGTGGTGGGAGGCCTACCAGGAAGTCAATTCGCTCTATGCGAAGCAAGCAGCGGACATCGTGGATGAGGGCGGAATAGTGTGGGTTCACGACTATCAAATGATGCTGGTTCCCCGAATCCTGCGAGATCTGCGGCCCGACGTGACTATCGGGTATTTCCATCACATTCCCTTTTGCGATCTCGAAGAACTTCGCACCTTGCCTCACTATCAAGACCTTGTAGAGGGCCTTTCCGGTGCGGATATCGCTGGTTTCCAAAGGAATCGTGACCGAGATCTTTTTCGCACAGCCCAGTTAGACATTGCCGACTCGGCCGTCTCGGCGCGAGCTGAGACTTATCCCATCTCTCTTGACTTTGACGCAGTTTCTCTGGCAGCGGGGAGCACGGAGGTCATCCACCGGGCCGTCGAGCTTCGGGAAGAGTGGGGGAATCCCACGACGGTGCTCCTCGGCGTTGACAGGATTGACTACACGAAGGGAATACCCGAGCGCCTGGAAGCTTATGAAGCTCTGTTGCGAGCAGGTGAGCTCGATGTGGACGACACGGTCATGGTCCAGGCGGGAAGTCCCTCGCGTGAGGGAGTCCCGACCTATCAAGACCTTCGAGCCCGAATTGACGAGATTGTGTTTCGTATCAATCGGGATTTCCCTACTGCTAGTGGACGGTCTGCTGTTGTTTTCACTGCACAAAACCTTAAGCGTGAGGAGATGCTCGCTTTCTTTGTTTCGGCAGACGTCATGATTGTGAGCTCCTTGAGAGATGGGATGAATCTCGTCGCGAAAGAGTTTGTCGCCTGCAAGAACGATGAAGCAGGTGTTCTCATTCTGAGCCCTCATACGGGAGCTGCGGACTCGATGGTTGAGGCGATTATCGCTGACCCGACTGAACCAGCGGAGCTACAATCGGCGTTTCTCCAGGCCACCACGATGGGTGTCGAAGAACAGCGAACTCGAATGATTGCTCTTCGGGGCGAGGTGCATCAGCACGATGTCGCCTGGTGGTCGGAAGCAATTTTGAGCGATTTAGCTTCAGTCTCAGCCAAGCCCTAGCTCGGTAGTCTG
>JAYOYJ010000024.1:0-17525 GCA_038153485.1 Pontimonas sp.
AGCGCGGAAGTGTTGGTGAAGCGGGTGCGCGGGGACGTGTCGACGTCCCCCCTTGCTGAACCTCTGGTTCCGGTGGGCTAGGCCGCCTGATGTCCTTTCTCTACCTCGGGGCGTTGGTCATATCCCTGGTGGGGCTTGGATTACTCGATTTTCGCCACAAGCTCGCTTTCTTTGGGGGCGCGGGTTTTCGCACCGCGGCCATTCTTGTGCTGAGCGTCGCATTCTTTCTGGCCTGGGACGTCGTAGGGATTGCCACAGGGGTGTTCTTCCGAGGGTCTGGGCCGTGGATGACGGGCGTCCTGCTGGGACCTGAGCTCCCCGTGGAAGAAGTCTTCTTCCTCCTGGTCCTGACGTATTCCACTCTCGTTGCATACGTGTGGGCAGCGTCCGCGCTGGAGAAGAGGCGAGAGTGACCTATTGGCTGATAAATCTGCCCTTCCTCCTCGTAGCAGCGGTCGTGGTGGGGGTGGCTCTGGGGCGGAAGGCGACTCCCCGAGCGTTGCCGTGGGCGATTGCGGCGATGGTCATGATGACCCTGACAGCCATCTTCGATAACGCCATCATTGGCTCGGGTTTGGTGGCCTATGACCGTGACTTGATCAGTGGAGTGATGGTGGGGGTAGCGCCCCTCGAAGACTTTGCCTACACCCTGGCAGCGCTGATGATCGTGCCCGCCCTGTGGCACCTTTTTGAGCCTCGAGGATCGGACTGATGTCACGAGCCGTGACGACTCTGGTGCTGAGCTCTAGGCCGCTCAGTTGGGTCAACACTGCGTTCCCTTTCGGCTTGACCTATTACCTCTTTGTGGGTCAGTTTGATGTCCTCTTAATCGTGGGAAGTCTCTTCTTTCTCATCCCCTACAACGTGTTGATGTATGGCATAAACGATGTCTTCGATTACGAATCTGATCTGAGGAATCCCCGCAAAGGCGGACTGGAGGGAGCGCTTCTTCCGCCCGAGCTCCACCGGCCGATGATTCTGGTCTCGACTGTGCTCCCGGTTCCGTTTGTGCTGGTGCTGATTCTGTGGGGCTCACTCGAATCAACGGGGGTTCTGGCGCTGTCGCTGTTATTTGTCGTGGCGTATTCAGCCAAGGGCTTCCGGTTCAAAGAGATTCCCTTTATCGATTCGGTCACGTCGAGTCTGCACTTTGTGATGCCAGCAGTCTTCGCGATGGCGCTTGTGAGCGCACCGCTCAGTGGTCTGGCGCTCACCCTTCTTGCTTCGTTTTTCCTCTGGGGCATGGCGTCTCATGCTTTTGGTGCCGTTCAGGATGTGGTGGCGGATCGAGAGGCGGGAGTCGGTTCGATTGCGACCGCTATTGGCGCACGCGGCACTGTGCGCTTTGCTGTTGCACTCTATGCGCTCTCCGGTGTTCTCCTCTTGCTCACTCCCTGGCCACTGCCGCTCATCGCGCCGGTAGCACTGCTCTATTTCGGCGCTGTCGCGCCCTGGTGGTCGGTGAGCGACGCTGAGGCGTGGCGAGCCAATAGAAGCTGGAAGTGGTTCCTGGCGCTGAACTTTGTTGCTGGCGCGGTGGTGATGCTGGTGGTCTTCGAGTGGTGGCGGCTCGCGCTTTAGCGGGCTGGAGCCTTCACGAAGAGCAGCATGATTCCTCCGGCGAGGAGCACGAGGGCTATGCCCAGGAGGCCGAACAGTGTTTGGCTTCCCGACAGCGCAATGAATACACCCCACGCGAGCGAGGCCATCCATCCGGCTGCGCGTCCGGTTGTGGCATAGAGCCCAAACACCTCACCCTCTTTTCCTGCGGGCGTGACCCTGGCAAGGAATGAGCGAGAAGCCGCCTGTGCCGGTCCCACGAAGGTGGCAAGAATGAGACCTGCCACCCAGAACATGGGGGTTCCCAAGTCAACGAGGATGAAGACGGCCAGCGTGCAGGCCACCAAGCCAAAGACAGAGATGACGATGACGTTCTTAGGCCCGAATCGGTCATCGAGTCGCCCGGCAAAAATTGTCGAGACTCCCGCCACCAGGTTGAGCGCGATACCAAACACCACGAGATCGGTAAAGGTGAACCCGAAGACGATGCTGGCGATGACGGAGCCAAACACGAACACGGCGGAGAGCCCATCTCGATAGACTGCACTCGCGAGGAGGAACCAGAAGGTGGGCCTGGATTCGCGGTAGAGGCGCGCAACGCTCCGACCCAGTTCCACGTAGCTGCGCCAGAAACCGACCTTCTCGACCGCGGTGAGTTTGGGCGGTTCGGGGACGTTGAGGAAGATCGGGATGACGAAGATGATGGTCCAAATCGCTGAACCGAGTGCGACCAGTTGGAACGTCGAAGCCACGGAACCATCGAGCACTCCGCCCAGAATGAGGCCGACGACGAGCGCGAGCGCGAGGATGCCCCCGAGATAGCCAAAGCCCCACCCCAGACCGGACACCTTGCCGACTGTCTTGGGCGTGGAGATGGAGACTAAGAGGGCGTTGTAGTTAACTCCGGCGATTTCTCCAAAAATGCTTCCCACCGCGATAAGGGCAACGCCAATCCAGAACCATTCCGCACCGGGCTGGACAGACGCCAGCCCGAGCTGCGACACAATCAGCAACGCCGTGAACAGGAGAAGCTGAAACTTCTGTCGTCCCGTTCGGTCCGCTCGTTGACCGAGCACAGGAGCCAACAATGCAATCAGAAGACCGGCAGCGGTGATGCCGTAACCGAGGTTGCTCGCGAGTGTTCCGAGAGCGGCCTCTTCCCTGGCTGTCCCAACCACTGCGGGATCGACAAAGAAAGTGCTGGTCAGGTAACTGGGCACCCAGACGAAGGTGATCAAGACGGTATTGAACGGTTGCGTCGCCCAGTCCCAGAAGGCCCAGGACCAGACACGTCGGCGGGGGATGTCTTTCCCCTCGTTACTCGCAAGCCCCACCACGGGGAGCGCGTCGGTGTCGGTGAAGCGAGAAGGAGAGCCGTGTTGTGTGGAACCGTCATTGGTCATGACAAAACCGTAGTCCTGTTCGGCAAATTTTGGGTAAATTCCGCGCTGGAGGGATTATTTCTCAAAATCTGAGTCGAACAGACTCATATTTGAGCAGAAAAACTTGACAAGGGTCGACTCATATTGCAAAATTGAGTCACATCGACTCAGATTCGGTGCTACTACAGAGAGTAAGGAGCAGGCCAGATGGCACGCGCAGTAGGAATTGACTTGGGAACCACCAACTCGGTGGTGTCCGCATTAGAGGGTGGCGAGCCCACCGTAATTGCCAACGCGGAAGGACTTCGCACGACCCCTTCAGTGGTCGCGTACACGAAGGACGGCGAGATCCTTGTCGGAGAGACCGCCAAGCGTCAGGCAGTCACGAACGTGGAGCGGACCATTTCGTCCGTCAAGCGTCACATGGGTACTGATTGGACCATGGAGGTTGACGACAAGAAATACACTCCGCAGGAGATTTCCGCACGTATCCTCGCCAAGCTCAAGCGAGACGCTGAGCAGTATTTGGGCGAGTCGGTCACGGACGCCGTGATCACCGTCCCCGCCTACTTCAACGACGCCGAGCGTCAGGCCACCAAGGAAGCCGGTGAGATCGCGGGCCTCAACGTGCTCCGCATCATTAACGAGCCCACCGCTGCTGCCCTGGCCTACGGTCTGGACAAGGGTAAAGAGGACGAGCTCATTCTCGTGTTCGACCTCGGTGGTGGAACCTTCGACGTGAGCTTGCTCGAGGTGGGTAAGGATGACGAGTTCTCCACCATTCAGGTTCGTGCCACCGCTGGAGACAACCGACTCGGTGGTGACGACTGGGACGAGCGCATCGTGGACTACTTGGCCACCAGGTTCAAGGAGACCACCGGTGTGGATGTTTCGGGCGACAAGATCGCGAAGCAGCGCCTCAAGGAGGCTGCCGAGCAGGCGAAGAAGGAGCTCTCGACGTCGTCGAGCACTCAGATTCAGTTGCCCTACCTCTCGCTGACCGAGAGTGGTCCTGCCAACCTGGATGAGTCACTGACTCGGGCCAAGTTCGAGGAGCTCACCAAGGACCTCCTGGAGCGCACCAAGCAGCCCTTCAACGACGTGATCAAGGAAGCGGGCGTCAAGCTCTCCAACATCTCCCACGTGGTGTTGGTCGGTGGATCGACCAGGATGCCAGCTGTCACCGGTCTCGTCGCCGAGCTCACCGGAGGTAAGGAGCCCAACAAGAGCGTCAACCCCGATGAGGTTGTCGCTGTGGGAGCTGCCCTCCAGGCGGGTGTGCTGATGGGTGAGCGCAAGGACGTTCTGCTGATCGACGTCACCCCTTTGAGCCTCGGAATCGAGACGAAGGGTGGCATCATGACCAAGCTGATCGAGCGCAACACCGCTATTCCGACCAAGCGAAGCGAAACCTTCACCACCGCGGATGACAACCAGCCTTCGGTGTCGATCCAGGTGTTCCAGGGAGAGCGCGAGTTCACCCGGGACAACAAGCCGCTGGGAACCTTTGAGTTGACCGGTATTGCTCCGGCTCCCCGGGGAATCCCGCAGGTTGAGGTCACCTTCGACATCGACGCGAACGGAATCGTTCACGTGTCCGCTAAGGACAAGGGAACGGGCAAGGAGCAGTCGATGACGATCACCGGTGGTTCGTCACTTCCGAAGGAAGACATCGAGCGCATGGTTCGTGAAGCGGAGGAGCACGCGGCCGAAGACAAGAAGCGTCGCGAAGCTGCCGAAGAGCGTAACCAGGCTGAGCAACTCGCGTACTCGGTGGAGAAGATTCTCAAGGACAACGACGAGAAGCTTCCTGACGATGTGAAGTCGGAAGTCCAAGCTGACGTCGACGCTCTCAAGTCTGCTTTGGCCGGAGAGGATGAGGACGCGGTCAAGAAAGCCGTCGAAGCCTTGTCCCAGAGCCAGACCAAACTCGGTGAGGCCCTCTACCAGGCAGAGCCCGAGGGTGAAGCCGCTGAAGGAGAGCCTGCTGCAGAGTCCGGCGATGACGAAGACATCGTGGACGCTGAGGTCGTGGACGACGACACCGACGACAAGAAGTAGAGCTCATGGCGCGCGATAGCAAATCTCAACCCGAAAGGGACGAGGAGCCCCAGGAGCCACTGGTCACGGATAAGCGACGTATCGATCCAGAAACCGGAGATGTCCGTCCCGAGGCAGCAGCTGCTGCCTCGGAGGACCTCTCCGAGGACGACATGGCTCTTCTTCAAGAAGCAGAGCGCGATCTGGTTGCGGAGTATCGCGACCGGGCAGCGCGCGCGGAAGCCGAGTTGCAGAATTTCCGCACTCGAGTGGAGCGTGATCGCCAAGCCAACCGGGAAATGGTGATTGCCGAAGTCATCCGTTCCCTCCTGCCGGTGATGGATGATCTGGACCGCGCGGAGGCACACGGTGATCTCGCGGGAACTCCCCTGGAATTAGTTGCTCAGAAACTGCGCTCTACTTTTGAGCGCTACGAGGTGAAGCCTGTCGGTGAGGTCGGCGAAGCGTTCGACCCTGCAGTGCATGAAGCCATGGTGCGCATTCCCGAGGCCGGTGCCGAGGGTGAGACCGTCGCTGACGTTATCGAGGGTGGTTACACCTTGGGTGAGCGTTTGATTCGTGCGGCCAAGGTGGCCGTGAAAGTTCCGGCTGACGAGTAGGAGGTGAACTGATGGCGAGCCAAGATTGGTTAGAGAAGGACTTCTATAAGGTCCTCGGGGTGTCTAAGGATGCCAGCGAGAGCGAGATCAAGAAGACCTACCGTTCGCTCGCCCGAAAGTTTCACCCTGACTCGAATCCGGGAGACGCTTCCGCGGAGGCACGGTTCAAAGAAATCTCGGAGGCCTACTCAGTGCTTTCGGACTCGCAGCAGCGGTCAGAATATGACCAAATTCGGGCAATGCAGGCCGGCGGCCCCCGCTTCACGGCGGGTGGTGGTCCAGGGGGCTTTGAGGATGTCTTTGGCGGAATGTTCGGCGGCATGCCTCGGCAAGGTCAGAGCGCCGATTTCGGCGACTTGTTCTCGGGACTCTTCGGCGGCGGCCAGGGTGGCTTCTCCGGTTACCGGGAACCCACGAAAGGTCGAGATGTGGTGTCTCGGGTGACGCTGGACCTCCCTACCGCGATCAAAGGGACCGAGGTCTCCCTAGAAGGGCCTGGAGGTAAGAAAATCACCGCTCGCGTGCCCGCGGGTGTCAAGGATGGTCAAAAGATTCGCATCCGAGGCAAAGGTCACCCCAGCCCCGATGGAGGAAAGCCCGGTGACGTGATTATCACCGTGGGGGTACCCAAGCACCCGATTTTCGCGCGAGAGGGTGACCACTTGCGCGTCGAGGTTCCCATCACCTTTGGTGAGGCCACCTTGGGGGCCACCATCGAGGTCCCCACCATCGATGGCGAGGTTGTGAAGGTCAAAGTGCCGGCGGGAACGCCTGGTGGCAAAGTTCTCAGGGTGAAGGGGCGCGGTGTTCGCGCTGGTGCAGCGCTCGGCGATTTACTCGTCGAGCTTCAGGTCGCGGTCCCTGCTCACCTGTCCAAGGCAGCACAGGGATACCTGGAGAAACTGATGTCGGCACTGCCCAAGGAGAACCCTCGGGAGGAGCTCTTGAGAAGGGCGGGGGCGTAAACCATGGACATGGATGAGAGAACCCCACTCTTCGCCATCACGGCAGCTGCTGAGCTCGCGGGGATGCATCCTCAGACGCTGCGCCAATACGACCGTCTCGGGTTGGTGAGCCCCACCAGGACTGCCGGGCGAACCAGGCGTTACTCGATGAAGGACGTCGTCCAGTTGCGTGAGATTGCCCGTTTGAGTGCTGAGGGGCTCAACCTGGAGGGCATCAAACGTATTTTGGAACTCGAGTCCCAGGTCGATAGTTTGCAACGGCGCGTGAGAGACCTCGAGGTGACACTGGCCGATGAGCTCCTTCAAAAATCAGGCCGACGAGTCTTTGCCGCCGGAGCAGAGGGAGATGTTATTCCCCTGCGCCAAGGAGAGCGGGCTAAGAAGCAGAACCAAATGGTGGTGTGGAATCCCTTCGGGTGGACTCCACCCCCGATCAGAAAACTGGAGAAGTAAAGGAGGGACATGATGGCAGAGCAGAACCAGGCGCAGGGCCAAGAAAGTGCCCTTCAGCAATACGGGGTGAACCTGACCGAGATCGCTAGGGAAGGCAAGCTCGACCCCGTTATTGGCCGTGATGCTGAGATTCGACGGGTGTCCCAAGTGTTGACCAGGCGAACCAAAAACAACCCGGTGTTGATTGGTGAACCTGGAGTGGGTAAGACCGCAGTGGTGGAGGGTTTGGCCCAACGTATTGTCGCTGGTGACGTGGCGGACTCGTTGAAAGACAAGCAGCTCATTTCGCTCGACCTTTCCGCCATCGTGGCAGGCGCAAAGTACCGGGGAGAGTTTGAAGAACGCCTTAAAGCAGTCTTGAAAGAAATCAACGACTCTGAGGGTCAAATCATCACCTTCGTAGACGAACTTCACACCCTGATGGGAGCCGGTGGTGGCGAAGGGTCTGTGGCTGCCGCCAATATGTTGAAGCCCATGCTCGCCAGGGGTGAGCTTCGCCTGATCGGCGCCACCACCTTGAATGAGTATCGGGAGTACATCGAAAAGGATGCCGCTCTCGAGCGCCGATTCCAGCAGGTTTTCGTGGGAGAGCCCAGCGTGGAGGACACCGTGGCCATTCTTCGCGGATTGAAGGAGCGCTACGAGGCACACCACAAAGTGGTCATCGCCGATAGCGCTCTCGTGGCCGCTGCGACACTGTCCAACCGCTACATCACCGCTCGGCAACTACCGGACAAAGCCATCGACCTCATCGATGAGGCGGCTAGCCGACTCAAAATGGAAATCGAATCGTCCCCCGTTGAAATCGATGAGCTCCGTCGCGCCGTCGATCGGATGCGCATCGAAGAGCTCGCCCTCAAGAAGGAAAAGGACGACGCTTCCAAGGAGCGGCTGAAGAAACTCCGCGAGGACCTCGAGGCTAAAGGCAAAGAGCTTGACGCCCTGCAGGAGCGCTGGGCTGCTGAGAAGGCGTCGTTGCAGGATGTGGGAGAGCTTAAGACCAAACTCAACGAGGCTCGCATCGAGCTCGATAGGGCTATGCGCGAAGGCGACTATCAAGCAGCCTCCAAGCTCAACTATGAGGTCATCCCAGGAATTGAGGAATCGATTCAGAAAGCAGAAAGCGCGGAGCGCAGCGATGACCGCATGGTTAACGACCAAGTGACCGATGAAGACATCGCCGCCGTGGTTGCTGCCTGGACCGGAATTCCCGTAGACAAACTCACCCAAGGCGAAACTGAGCGCCTGCTCCACCTCGAGAGCGAATTAGCTAAGCGTTTGGTGGGTCAAAAAGACGCGGTGAGCGCGGTCAGCGAAGCCGTGCGTCGCACTCGCGCAGGCTTGAGCGATCCGGGTCGACCCACGGGGTCATTCTTGTTCCTCGGACCCACTGGTGTGGGGAAAACAGAGCTGGCCAAAGCGCTTGCTGATTACTTGTTCGACGATGAGAAGGCTCTTGTCCGTATCGACATGAGCGAGTACGGCGAGAAGTTCGCGGTGTCGCGGTTGATTGGTGCGCCTCCCGGATATGTCGGATACGAGCAGGGCGGTCAGCTGACCGAAGCTGTTCGTCGTCGCCCCTATTCGGTGATCCTGTTGGATGAGGTCGAAAAAGCTCATCCCGAGGTTTTTGATTTGCTGCTTCAGGTTCTCGATGACGGCCGTTTGACCGATGGTCAAGGTCGAACTGTCGACTTCCGCAACACGATTCTGATTTTGACCTCGAACCTCGGTTCCTCCTACCTCATCGAGGAGGGCGTGCCGTGGGAGCAGAAGGTGGACTCGGTCCGGGAGGAAGTCCGTCGAGCGTTCAAGCCGGAATTTGTGAACCGACTTGATGACATTGTGGTCTTCTCCACGTTGACCGCTGACGACCTGGGCCAGATTGTCGAAATCACCGTCGATCGACTCCAAAGCCGCTTGTCTGATCGCCGTCTCGATTTGGCCGTGACCCCTGAGGCCCGGCTATGGCTTGCGGACAACGGATACGACCCGGTGTATGGAGCACGGCCACTGCGTCGCTTGATGCAAAAAGAAATCGATGATCGATTGGCCAAAGCCCTCCTCAGAGGTGACATCCACGATGGCGACACGGTGAAAGTGGATATCGCTGACGATGGATCAGGTCTGAGAGTCCAGCCATTCTCCATGGAATAGTTCACCGAACTTCACTGTTATCTCGAGAAAGCCAGAAAGGATAGCCATGAGCCACGATCACGATCCTCACGAGTTTGTGCTGACCGATGTCCTCGAGTCCCGGTGGAGTCCTCGAGCGTTCGATCGTGAAGAGGTCCTCGATGAGAATCGTTTGGGACCCGCTTTCGAGGCTGCTCGCTGGTCACCGTCGTCAGGTAACTCTCAACCGTGGTCCTTTGTAGTGGGATTCCGGGGCGATGAGGTGTTCACCACGATTGTGGCGACTATGGCTTCGGGGAATCAGGTGTGGGCGGAGCACGCTCCAGTTGTTGTGGCAAATATCGCATCAGTGGTGGACGCGGAAGGAAACCCGCAATCTCACGCCATCTACGATCTGGGACAAGCTATCGCGCACTTCACCGTTCAGGCGACCGCTGAGGGCTTGATGGTCCACCAGATGAGCGGATTTGATGCACAGGCTTTGGGTCGCGAGCTGGGGATTGAATCATCCCAGCGAGTAGTGACTCTGATGGCCGTGGGCTCCCTCGGTGACCCCGCTGATCTTCCCGAGAAGTTACAGGAGCGAGAGGCTAAGCCCCGGGTGCGCAAAGGTCTGTCTGAGATTGTCGGTGGGAGCGCCCACTACGCCTGAAGCTCTGCGGTAATCGTCGCCACGAAACGATCAATGTCCTCTTCGGTGGTGTCGAAAGAACACATCCACCGAACTTCTCCCGCTGACCGATCCCAGTCATAGAAACGGAATGTCTGCCGGATTCGATCGGACACTTCCGGGTCAAGCACTGCGAACACCCCATTGGCGTCGGTGGGAGCGCTAAAGCTCAAACCCGACAGCGCACCTGAAGCAATGCCTTCCTCCAGAGCGTCTCTCAGCCGCTTCGCCATCGTGTTCGCATGCGTGGCTGAACGAAGTCCCAGGTCATCGTCAAAAAGTGCCAGAAGTTGTGCGCTGACAAAGCGCATCTTGCTTGCAAGCTGCATGCTCATCTTTCGCAGGTAGATCAGACCGTCGACGGCATCGGGGTTGATCACCACAATGGCTTCGGCACCCATCAGTCCGTTCTTTGTGCCACCGAGGCTGACAATGTCCACGCCGACATCACTGGTGAACGCTGAAAAAGGAAGACCGAGACTGGCCGCTGCATTCCAGAGGCGCGCTCCATCCATGTGGAGAAGCATCCCCTTCTCGTGGGCAAAATCGGCAATGTCCTTGATTTCGGAGGGCGTGTACACGGTTCCAAGCTCTGTGCTTTGGGTGATCGACACTACGGCCGGTTGGGCACGGTGCTCATCCCCAAAACCAAACGCTTCGGTCGCGATGTCCTCGGGTGTGATTTTTCCCTGATGGTGCGAGACGGGGTACAACTTTAGACCGGACACTCGCTCTGGCGCACCGCCCTCATCGGAATGAATGTGGGCGAGGGAGCTACAAATGACGGCACCCCACCGAGGCATCATCGCCGTCAGTGAGAGGACGTTGGCTCCCGTTCCGTTGAACACCGGAAACACTTCAGCTCTGGCACCAAAATGCTCGCGGACAACGTCTGCCAGCCTGGTTGTATAGTCATCTTCGCCGTAGGAGACTTGGTGGCCTTCGTTGGCGTCGGTCAGTGCTTGCAGCACCTCGGGGTGCACGCCGGCATAGTTGTCGCTGGCGAAGCCTCTCCAGTGCGGATCGTGAAGTCTCACGTAACTATCCTGACAGCTCTCGAGGGTCTAAACCCGAGCCCCGGTGATTCCTGCTGTGGCCTGAATGGTGGGCCCCAGTTTCTTGCCGAGTGCTTCGTAGAACATGGACAGCGGGAACTCATCATCCATGACGTGATCGGTGATTTCCGAAGGGGCGCCATCGAGGGGGAGGGTGCCAGCCAGGAAGTGTGAGGCAGGGTGGGGTGAGAGTACCTCGGCGAGGAGTTGGTGGGCTTCCAACCAGTGCACAATCTTGGGCCGATCGATGCTCTTCCAGTACAACTCGTTAATGCGATCGGAGAGTTGCACGACCACATCAGGCATGGCTTCCCAGTCGATACTCAATTGGGTGTCGGTCCAGTGCAGAACACCGTGTTGGTGAAGCCAGGCGAAAAGGAGTTGACCGGCGACACTGTCGTAGTTGCGAACCCTGCTTCCGGTCAGGGGAAAGCGGAAAATTCGATCAAAGACGACTGCGTAAAGGACGAGCTGGGCGTGTTTCCTTGTGACCGAGTCGGTCTTTTTGGTGCGCAGCAGGGACACCGCCTCGCGGAATGCCGTGAGGTCGCACCGGAGTTCCTCGAGCCCATAGAGATAGAAGGGCATCCTTTGCTTAATCATGAAGGGGTCAAAGGGAAGATCTCCGCGCATGTGGGTGCGGTCGTGGATGAGATCCCACATCACGAAGGTTTTTTCGGTGAGGGTCTGGTTTTCGAGAAGTTCTTGTGCTTCGGGTGGGAGGTCGAGCTTCGTAATCTCGATGGCGTGACGGACCACGGAGCGAAATCGTGCTGCCTCTCGGTCGGCAAAGATAGCCCCCCATGTGAAGGCTGGCAGACTCGGTGAGGTTCCTTCGGGGGACCCGGCAGGAACGCGGGGTGTCACCGCGACGGATTCTGGAAACAACACCGCGGAATTAGTGTCATATCCCGGTGTGTAGTCGAGGAAACGCTCCGGGACAAACAGGGCATTGCTGTACCGGTCTGCTTCGAGAGTTGACACGAAATCTGGCCAGATCGTTTCGCACAGTACCGCCTCGAAGAAACGGTTGGCCGAACCGTTCTGGGTATACATGGGAAAGACCACGAGGTGGGCAGCGCCATCAACCCGGGTTCGCTCGGGGTGGAACAGGTCGAGCGAGTCATAGAAGTCGGGAACGCCAAAGCCCGAGGCTTCCCACGCCTGGCAATCGGTGATGACCGCGCGAAGGTAATCCTCATCGTGGGTGAAGTGGCTCGCGAGACTGTCAATCCCGTCGGTCAGGGACGACACTGCTGCGCGTGCAATCGCATGATCTTTGGCTCGCGGAACACTGCCATCTTTCGCCTGGATTCCCTGGAGTCTGATGCACGCGTCTTTGATCTGTAGCCACGACGCATGAGTCACAAGGCTGCGCGGGTTGGTTGCTACTCGGTCCATCACCATCGACATTGCACTCTCCTCACGTGTTGGGATGAGTGTAGGTCGAGCATTTGGTGCGCATGGGTGTTTTCTGCGCCATCCTGATGCGTCTTTTTCGGCATAAACGCAATTTTCTTGCGTGACGTTCGAGTGCTCAGGAATAGAGCAGACTTATCCCTCGTGACAGAAGTTTTTGTGGGATTCGCGATTGTGACGCTGGTGGTGGCGACCGGCTATGTCACCGGTCGAATGGGCATACTGGGGCCGACTGCGCTCGACGTGCTCTCCAAAGCTGCCTTCTTTGTTTTTTCACCCGCGCTGCTGTTTATTGTTTTGGGCGATGCCGACATACAGGTCTTGTTCTCAGACCTTCTTCCGGTCTCCGCATTGGCAGCGATAGGAGCGCTTGTTCTTTATGTCGTGATTGCTGTGGTGTCGAGAGTCAGGGGAGCTGGTCGGTTGACCGTGGGGGGATTGGCTGCCTCTTATGTCAATTCGAACAACATCGGTTTGCCCCTCGCCGCGTACATTTTGGGTGATCCCGCGCTTGCTGCCCCGGTGTTGTTGTTCCAGTTGATCGTGATGTCTCCGGTTGCCCTGACCATCTTGGATATCAGCAGTCATGGCTCACTATCGGCGCGACGGATTCTGTCTGGTCCGATTCGTAATCCTCTGATCATTGGTTCGATTCTGGGTGTTGTGGTCTCCTGGTGGGATCTGGAGTTGCCTGACATCATCCACGAGCCTCTCGACTTGCTAGGCCAGGCTGCTGTTCCCACGCTTCTCTTTGCACTGGGGTTATCACTCGCGTCTCAGCGCTTATGGGAGGCCAGGGAGTTCCGACGAGAAATCGCTATGGCAGCCATCATCAAGCTCAGCGTGATGCCACTCATTGCATGGCTTCTCGGGGTTTTTGTGTTTTCCCTCGATGACCACGCGCTGTTCACCGTTGTCATTCTTGCGGCGCTACCGAGTGCTCAGAATGTCTTCAACTACTCACAGCGGTATCACGTTGCGACCCCGCTCGCGCGGGACTCCGTCGTGCTCACCACGCTGGTGTCGTTGCCCATCATGATTGGGCTGGCTTTGCTTCTCGCGCCGGTTTAGAAGACCATCGGGCGATCGAAATCGTCCTCGATTCTGAATTCCACGACGACCGGAACATGATCGCTGGGCCCATCTCCTTGGCGCTGCGACCGTTCAATGGAGGCGTGGGTTACTTGTGAGGCAAACGACTTGGAGCCAAAGATGAAGTCGATGCGCATGCCGTGGTCTTTGGGGAACTTTCCCTGCTTGTAATCCCAGTACGTATAGCCCGAGGGGACCAGCGGCCGCACGGTGTCCTGGAGTCCGGCCCGATCGAGAAAGAGTTGCAAAGCTTCTCGCTCTTGCGCAGAGGTGTGCGTGGTGCCAGGAACGAGGAAAGCCGGGTCTCCCACATCAGAATCTTCGGGGGCGATATTGAAGTCACCTCCAATAGCTACAGGCAGGGAATCGGCCTGGTCCTGGTAGGCGCGATAATGCTCCCCCAAAGCCTCGAGCCAGCGAAGTTTGTAGTCAAGATGTGGGTCATCGAGAGCCCGGCCATTGGGAACATAGACCGAACACAGGCGAACGCCATCCACGGTGGCAGAAATGGCACGGGCTTCCGCAGAGGGCTCTTCCTCGGGGTTCTTGCTAAAGCCCGGCATCCCGGGAAAGCCTTGTTCGACATCGTGTATCGGTAGTCGTGATGCGATTCCCACGCCAGTCCATTGGTTCAACCCGTAGTGGGCAACCTCGTAGCCTGCCTCGTCAAACTCGTCGAGGGGGAACTGGTCGTCGCGACATTTTGTTTCTTGCATGAGCACCACGTCGACATCCGCGTTGTGGAGAAAATCGATGACGAAATCTTTCCTGGTTCGAATGGAATTGACGTTCCAGGTCGCGATTCTCATAAATCAAGCCTAAAGCGCGAAGCTAGACTGGTCGCGTGGACAGTGCGAGAGACCGACTCATCGAGTTCATCTCTCAGGAAGCTGTCCATCACGGAGACTTCACTCTGACCAGTGGTCAAAAAGCTTCTTTCTATATCGATTTGCGTCAGGTCAGTCTCGATCACCGCGTTGCTCCGCTGATTGGTGAGGTGATGCTGGAGCTTGTCGAGGAGTTCGAGCCGGTCGATGCCATTGGCGGACTCACGATGGGTGCCGATCCGATTGCGTCAGCAATTATGCATCGGGGTGTCCTCGCGGGAAAGACCTATGACGCGCTTGTGGTGCGCAAAGAGCCCAAAGACCACGGCAGGGGTCGACAAATCGAGGGGCCTGATGTGAGGGGCAAGCGCATCGTGGTGGTGGAGGACACGTCGACAACGGGCGGGTCACCGCTCACCGCTGCGCGAGCGATTGAGAACGCCGGCGGCGAAGTCGTTGCGGTCTGCGTCGTGGTCGACCGCAACACGGGCGCGGACCGCATCATCGAAGAAGCGGGTTACCCCTACCGAGCCGCCCTGGGACTGGGCGACCTGGGTTTGTGAATGACGGACAACACTGAACCGAGTGCTCCGCCACAACCTCGACTGACGGACACCCCTCGGGGTCAAACTATCTTCGTCAGCCTCTGGGTTCTCGGCACTCTCGTCGTGTTGGCACTCTGGGGCGGCGCATTCCTGTGGGGTCAGAGTGTGGAATCTCCCGAACCCGTCGCGGAACCGGAAACTGTCGAGAGCGTGGAGCCCGCGGTGGAGTTCCCCGAGCTCGGACCGCCGAGCGCAACTCCGGGAACCAGGGCTTGGGATGAGCTGCGTGGCGGCGAGTGCATAGCCAACTTCTCTGATGCTTTCGCTGAAGAGTTTGAGGTCGTGGGATGTAGCTCGCCCCACACCGCTGAGCTAGTCCGCGCCGAACTTCTCTCCCGAGACGCTGAGGAGGCATACCCGGGTGATGCTGCGGTACTCGCCAACGCGAGGGAAATCTGTGATGTGAGAGATCTCATCAATATCGAGGTGGCGCAGGAGTATTCAGACCTCCGCACCGCTTATTCCTATCCGGTGAATCAAGAGCAGTGGGACGCCGGCGAGCGAGGCGTCTATTGCTTTGTCTATTCCGAGAGCGGTCAGAGCTTCACTACCTCGCTGCGCTAGGCCAGGTAGGCAGCAAGTCTCGATTCCATGACCTCCAACGCCTCCGGGTTGGAATCCATCACGACAAACTTTCGTCCCAGCTCCGCTGCGGCATGGCCGGTGGTTCCGCTCCCCGCAAAAGGATCGAGTACCCAGTCACCGGGCCCGGAAGATGCTTGCACGATACGTCGCAAGACACCGAGTGGTTTTTGTGTGGCGTAGCCGGTCTTCTCTTTTCCCGTAGGGGAAACGATGGTGTGCCACCAGACATCGGTGGGGAGTTTCCCCCGGGCGGCTTTGTCAGCATCGACGAGACCTGGTGCCATGTAGGGCTCTCGGTCTACATGGTCACTGTTGAAGATGTATGCGGAAGGGTCCTTGACGTAGACGAGGATGGTGTCGTGTTTGGTCGGCCAACGAGTCTTTGATTTTGCCCCGTAGTCATAGGCCCAGATGATTTCGTTGAGGAAGTGCTCGCGACCCACCATTTGATCAAGTGCAACTTTTGCGTAGTGGACTTCACGCCAATCCAGGTGCAGATAGAGGGTGCCCTGGGGTGAAAGGAGTCGCCACGCTTCCATGATCCGCGGAGCGAGGAACTCCCAATAATCCACAAACGAGTCGTCGTAGCTGGTGACGGATTTGAGCGAGAAGTCGTAGGTTCTCCCCCCAAAACCTGCCCTGGAAGACGTTGGCGATGAGGTGACCGACGAGGTAATTCTCTTCTGCGCGCGGCCGGTGTTAAACGGCGGGTCCATGTATACCAGAGTGAATGACTCGTCCGGTAGTGACCGCATTATTTCCAGGTTGTCTCCAGCGATGATGCGGGAGGGGCCTCGTGAATCCCATGCGGAGGTGGACACAGGGGAAAGGCTATCGGATGCCTAGGCTGGGAGATGTGAACACCGATAAGCCACACCCTGAGGCAACCACCTGGGGTGTTGGTCCGTGGCAGGGCGAGTGGCCTACGGACGTTCATTTCGACCCCGAGCTCCTCGAGAAGGGTGACTCGAGAAACGTTGTCGATAAGTATCGGTATTGGACAATGGACGCCATCGTCGAAGATTTGAATACCAGACGTCACTCTTTTCATGTCGCGATTGAGAACTGGCAGCACGATCTGAACATTGGCTCGATTGTTCGAAGCGCAAACGCTTTTCTCGCACACACTGTGCATATCGTGGGGCGTAAGCGCTGGAACAGACGGGGCGCTATGGTGACTGACCGCTATCAGCGGGTTCTTCACCACCCCAGCATCGACGAACTGGTTTCGTATGCCCGCCGTGAGGGGCTGACAATTGTTGCGGTGGATAACGTCGGAGAGTCAACACCGATTGAGACGACTGCCCTTCCCCGAGACTGCGTCATTCTCTTTGGACAGGAAGGACCCGGTCTCTCCGCACAAGCGTTGGCGGCTGCAGACATGGCGGTCGAAATTACCCAGTTTGGATCAACACGATCGCTCAATGCGAGTGCTGCCGCAGCGATTGTCATGCACCGCTGGATCATGACGCACGCACAGCTACCGGGAACGTGATTTCTGCCCAATGAATTTGCGGTCGATTGTGACGAGGGGATGCTCGACCCCTCAGATTCTGGGGTAATCGGTAGACTTGGCGAGTTATTCAGGCCGGAGCAAAGGACACCAATGCCTGCCGTAGTGATTGTGGGAGCCCAGTGGGGCGATGAGGGCAAAGGTAAAGCTACCGACCTCATTGCGGACCGCATTGACTATGTTGTGAAGTTCAATGGTGGGAACAATGCAGGTCACACAGTCGTCATTGGTGATGAGAAGTACGCTCTTCACCTTCTTCCTTCAGGCATTTTGACTCCGGGCGTCGTCCCAGTCATTTCCAATGGGGTTGTTATCGATCCCGAGGTTCTCATGGAAGAACTCGACGCATTGAGCGCTCGAGGAATTGATGTGTCGAAACTGGTCATCAGTTCCCACGCCCACATCATCACCCAGTACCACCGGACCCTGGACAAGGTGACGGAGCGATTCCTCGGCAAGCGGCAAATTGGTACGACTGGCCGGGGAATTGGACCCACCTATGCCGACAAAATCAATCGCGTCGGTATTCGCGTTCAGGACCTCTTCGATGAGGGCATCCTTCGTCAAAAGGTGGAGGGTGCACTCGCCCAGAAGAACCACTTG
>JAYOYJ010000025.1:0-16108 GCA_038153485.1 Pontimonas sp.
TGAATTCACACCTGACGAGGTCTTCGAGATGGCAGTCCTTCGCTCGGAGGTTTTCTTCCTCGAGCAACAGATTGAAGAAGAGGAATTTGACGCAGCAGATCGTGACCCCAGCACGATTCATCTGTGGATTGCCGATGATGAGGGAATGGCGGGTTATCTCCGTATCGTCCATAACCCTCAGGCGGCAGCGGACCACGAGGGGATTCCCGACAGCTTGGGTCGCATGGTGGTGCGGCGAAGTGCGAGAGGCCAAGGTTTAGCCCAGGCTTTGATGACCAGGGCACTCGATATCGCGGGGGACAGGCCACTGTATTTGCACGCGCAGGACTACGTCACCCTGCTCTATGCACAGTTTGGTTTTGAAGCCCAAGGCGACACTTTTCTGGAAGCAGGGATTCCCCATGTGCTGATGGTGCGACACCCCCATGCGTGAGATCTTCGCACTGGCCCTCGCGTCACTGGTGGGTGTAGTGCCGGCTACCGCCCTCGAGGGGGCATGCGAGGTCAGGGAAGTCACGATTACCTGGGGCTTTAAGGAATCCTTCCGCTCCTATATTTCCGGAGCAATCGCCCAGGGATCCTGGCAAACCTCGGGAGATGTGGGGTATTCGATTCCCGAGTTCACTGTCACCGGCGGTGAGGGCTATGTGACACCCGATCGCACGGATGCCGACGTGTCTTTTGCGGGCGAACTCGTGTTCTCCGGTCACGAGGGAATCTTGGACACCACTCTTGCTAACCCCAGGCTCACGGTCGTCGACACTCGGTCGGCCGTGCTCTCTTTTGATGTCGCCGGAGACACGATGGACGAGGTCAGTGTCAGCGAGGTTGATGTTCCCTTCGTCCAGGTGGTCTGGGGAAGCTCGGACGAGGACATTCTGGCTGAGAGCGGTCGGTGGGAGATCCGGGGAGCGGAAGTCGTGCTGACCGAGGAGGGCTCTGCCGCCTTTGGAACGTACCCCGCGGGTGAGGTGATGGACCCGATGTCGCTGAGTTTTCTCGTCGACGAGGAGTGTTTCCAGGGCACCGGTTTGGGATGGATTCCCGGTGGCGCAGCAGCTCTCGCCGTTGTTGCCAGCGCGATAGCGCTTGCTATCCGGCGGGGTCGTAAATCGCCCGGGCCAGAGCATCCATGATGGCTGGCGTTCGCGGCCCAAAACTCAGCACTTGAGAGTCATCCATATCGACAAAGCGCAGATTTTGACCAGCGGCGGTGAGCCCGATCGCGGGTTTGAGTTGAACTAACTCCTCCGGTCCTCCCACACTCTCCAAACCATCGGACATGACGAGAATCAGATCCGGGTTGGCTTCGATGAGAGCCTCATCGGTCATCGGACGTAAGCCGGTCCAGCCGACCTCGGTGGCGATGTCGATACCTCCCAACCCCTCGATCAAGTCCCCGGCGCCGGATTCTTGGCCAAAGAGGTAATAGATGCCATTGGCACCGCGAATATACAGAAATACCATCCGGAGTTTGTCGTCTCGGGCCTGAGGGGTGTTATCCGCAATAGTCCCGAGAACTCTCTCGAGGTCTGCGGTGATTTTCCCAGCCAGAGCCTCGCCGACTTCGGGGATTCCAAAAATTTCGGCCACGGAGCGAGCCATCGCTGCGGGAGCCTCGAGGCCCGGTTGTTCCCGCACGAAAACAACAGTGATGCCTGCTTCTCGAAGTTGGAGCACCACATCGAGGGGACCAATAGTTCCATCGGTCACGATGAGGTCTGGTCGTAACTCCAGTACTGCCTCTGGCGAGATGGCGTGACCACTTCCGGTGACCACCGGCAGGTCCTCCACTCCCGGAAAGGTGGTGGAAATGTCGCGGCCCACCAGTCGATCCCCCAACCCGAGCGCCCAGACTGTGGCCGCGAGCGAGCCCGACATATCCAGAGCGAGAACGCGCTCAGCCCTGCTCACCGCGATGTCTCGTGGGCCTGAGAGGTCATCCGAGGTCACCGTGGTGGGGAGGTTTACCTCAGGGTCGTCGGTAATGGGGTCGATAGTGACCTCACTGAGCAGTGCGGTAGAGGGTCCCACCCACTCCCGGGGCGCATCGAGCCACGCTATGTCAGACAGTGGAGGGCGATTTTCGGTGGCCTCCGGATCACTCACAGGAGCCTGGTAGGAGGCGGGTTGGCACGCACCGAGAGCCAGGACCACCGCGGCGAGCACCCCGAAGGAGGCGAGAGAAAACTTGGGCACAGTGCTCACTAGCGTAGTTGCCTCCCCTGGGTGGTCACGTGGCGGACGTATCATGAGGGGAGATGGTGAGCGCAGGCAGTGATAAGAGCAAATTAGCCCGTGGTGACATCGAGCTCTTGGAGTTCGAGAGGGCCCATTGGGGCGCAATTCCCAATAAAGAGTCTGCGGTGAGGGAGCGCTTTGGACTGTCCCTTGCTCGTTATTATCAGCGGGTGTATGCACTGTGCCAGACCGAAGCTGCCGTGCACCACGACGCAGTGTTGGTAAGAAATTGTCTCGAGGCATCGGCCCGCAGACGAGAGAGACGAGGAGGGTAGGTCCTCATGGCATCGCCAGGAAAAACCTCCTTCTTGCCCGATCGTTTCGATGATGTCGAGCGCGACCTTTCCTATGTCGGCACCCATCGGCGTCAGCGCTCATCGTGGTCGGTGTTTGCCCCCATCGGGATCGGCCTCGGTGCCGTCATTGTTCTCGTTCTCGCTGGTCTGTGGTTTGTCGACCGAAGCGATGACTATCTCACGTTGGACGCCAGTGAGATTCCGGTCATCTCCGGTGATGCACCAGAAGAAGAATCTGCGGACGAGCCTGTCGTGCTGGAGCCCGAGGTCCCTGAAGAAGTCGTGGCCGTGACCGACCCCACGCAAATTGACACGGAGGGTCTCACCCTGACGATTCTCAATGGAACTTCTACCCAGGGAATGGCCGCTCGTGCGGTCGAGCGTTTGGTTGCTGTGGGGTGGCCCGAAGCCACGGCGACGAACGCTGACTCTGCGGACGTCCAACAAAGCGTTGTGGCGTATAGTGAGGACGCCGATAAGGCCATCGCTCTGGGAATTGCTGGGGAGTTGGATCTTGACGCGGACGCCGTAGTCCAGACAACTGCATATCCGGGAGCCCGCGTCACCGTGGTTCTCGGAGCCGACTACGTCGACACCGAGTCGACCTAATCTTTCCCCCTAGCCCGATCTGAAAAAGGTAACCCCATGAAATCCACTGCTCGCTCACTTTTCGCTGTTGCTGCCGTAGCCGCGCTCGCGCTGGCCGGTTGCGCGAGTGACACCAGTTCTCCGGAGGACGAGGTCGTCACCTCCGGTGAGACCGAGACCACTGAAGCCATCGTGGATAACGCCACCGTGGCAGCTCTGACCGGCGAGGCCATCGAGGCGGGGAGCCTGTCGCGCCCAGCCCTCTCGGCCAAGATCGACAACCACCCCTCCGCTAGGCCACAGGTTGGTCTTGACGAAGCGGACATTCTTTTTGAAGAACTCGTGGAGGGTGGTCTCACTCGCTATCTCGCCGTCTGGCACTCGAGCCTTCCGGCTGAAATCGGTCCGGTCCGCTCGGTTCGGCCCATGGACCCGGATATCGTGAGCCCGTTCGGTGGTGTTTTTGCCTACTCGGGTGGTCAGGTTCGCTTCATCCAAATGATGCAGGAAGCCCCCGTCTATAACGCTATTCACGGCCAGCCCGACACCGAGGACACTTTCTATCGCACCAGCGCAAAGGTTGCTCCTCACAACGTATTGGTCAAAGCCCCGGAGCTGATTGATCAGCACCTCAATCTTCCAGCCCCCGACCAGCAGTTCGCATACGCTGCGAGCCTGGAGGAGTCGACCGCGGTGGTCTCTGGCTCCGCGGTGGCTTCGCTCAACCCTCGCTTTAGTGGTTTCTCGAGTCCCACCTGGGAGTGGGATGGAACCCAGGGAGCGTTCCTGCGTTTCCAGACCAACGGTGCAGCTGACTCAGCGGCCAGTGGAAACCAGATTTCTGCGACTAACCTCGTGATTCTTCAGGTGGGCATCGACGTGGTGGAGGACATCCCCACCACGCGCTTGGTCAACCAGGGAACTGGATGGGTGGCCACGGGAGGCTCCATTGCGGAGATTAACTGGTTCAAAGCAACGCCAGAGTCCCCGATTGTTCTCACCACGGCGGACGGCGACGAGGTCCTGCTGGGTGTGGGAAACACCTGGATTGAGCTCATCCCGAATGACTCTTCCGACGTGGAGGCAGGCGTTCTCACCATCAACTAGTCCGACACAGTCCCGGTGTGCACTTGCACTCTCAGCCTGAGAGTGCCAAAATCAATTAGCACTCGTAATACGCGAGTGCCAATAGCTACAGCACACTAGACGTCCGGGAGGGACGAGAAACTGATGGCAAAACTAATTGCTTTTGATGAAGAGGCCCGTCGTGGCCTCGAGCGTGGGCTCAACACCCTGGCGGATGCCGTCAAGGTAACGCTAGGACCCCGCGGTCGTAACGTCGTCTTGGAGAAGAAGTGGGGGGCCCCCACCATCACCAACGACGGTGTTTCGATTGCCAAGGAAATCGAACTGAGCGACCCCTTCGAGAAGATCGGCGCCGAGCTGGTCAAAGAGGTGGCCAAGAAGACCGATGATGTTGCTGGTGATGGAACCACCACGTCTGTCGTTCTCGCTCAGGCACTGGTCCGTGAGGGACTTCGTAACGTTGCAGCGGGCGCTGACCCGATCAGCCTCAAGCGCGGCATCGAGAAGGCCACTGAGGCAGTCTCTGAAGCTCTCTTGAAGATCGCTAAAGAGGTGGAGACCAAGGAGGAAATCGCCGCTACCGCGTCGATTTCTGCTGCGGACCCCGCCATTGGTGACCTGATCGCCGAGGCCATCGACAAGGTCGGTAAGGAAGGTGTGGTCACCGTCGAGGAGTCCAACACCTTTGGGACCACCTTGGAGCTGACCGAAGGTATGCGCTTTGACAAGGGCTTCCTGTCCGCGTACTTCGTGACAGACCCCGACCGTCAAGAGGCCGTCTTCGAAGACCCCTATATCCTGATTGCGAACCAGAAGATTTCCGCTATCAAGGACCTTCTTCCGATTGTCGACAAGGTGATTCAGTCGGGCAAGCAGCTCCTGATCATCGCCGAAGATGTCGAGGGCGAAGCTCTCGCCACCCTCGTGGTCAACAAGATCCGCGGAATCTTCAAGTCCGTTGCCGTGAAGGCTCCTGGCTTCGGAGACCGCCGCAAGGCCATGCTCCAGGACATCGCCATCCTCACCGGTGGTCAGGTGATCTCGGAAGAGGTTGGTCTGAAGCTGGAGAACATCGAGCTCGACATGCTGGGTCGCGCACGTAAGGTCGTCGTCACCAAGGACGAGACCACCATCGTCGAGGGCGCCGGTGAGTCCGACGCTATCGCCGGTCGCGTGAAGCAGATTCGCCAGGAAATCGACAACACCGATTCCGACTACGACCGTGAGAAGCTCCAGGAGCGTCTCGCGAAGCTGGCCGGTGGTGTCGCTGTCATCAAGGCGGGTGCCGCAACCGAGGTGGAGCTCAAGGAGCGCAAGCACCGCATCGAGGACGCCGTGCGTAACGCGAAGGCCGCTGTTGAAGAGGGAATCGTCGCCGGTGGTGGCGTGGCCCTGATTCAGGCTGGCGCGAAGGCACTGGATGGCCTCAAGGTCTCGGGTGACGAGGCGACGGGTGCGAACATCGTCAAGGTTGCTATCGATGCTCCGCTGAAGCAGATTGCGATCAACGCAGGCCACGAGCCGGGTGTTGTTGCCGAGCACGTTCGCGGCTTGAAAGTCGGTCACGGCCTCAACGCCGCCACGGGTGAGTATGTTGACATGCTCGCTGCTGGCATTGCTGACCCGGTGAAGGTGACTCGTTCAGCCCTGCTGAACGCAGCGTCCATCGCAGGTCTCTTCTTGACCACCGAGGCCGTCGTGGCAGAGAAGCCGGAGCCTGCTCCTGCTCCTGCTGGAGACCCCTCGGGTGGCATGGGAGGCATGGACTTCTAAGTCCACAGCATTTCAACAGTGGGGCGTCTCCTTCGGGAGGCGCCCCACTGGCGTTAGCGGATAAACAGTCGCTGGTTCGCTATCTCCATATCCCGATAGTGCGCTCCCGCTTGGGAGAGAGCCTGGGTCAGCGCTTCAAGATTGGCCTCCACGGCACTCTGAGTCCCCCTCCACGTCTCGTGAACCCCGAGAAATGCTGTAGCGGCTGGTCCTGTCCAGGTTGCTCCGAGGGCGTTGAGTTGGGCATTGAGTGTGTGCACGTCGCTGTGGATTCTGGCAATGGTGGCGCGGGCGTGGTCGGCCGCGCTGAGGACAGCGTCAGCATCCACTGAGTATCGGGTCATGTCTCCTCCTGGGTTGTTGAGGGAACCCTAGAGACGCACAAGCATCGCATGCCTCCCCAGTGGGGACTGGGGCAGAGAACCCTAAGAGGACTCGTTGGGGACAAGAGGCAGGGACACCCTGAACGTCGCTCCGCCACCGGGGGTTTCGTCCACCCGGATGGTTCCTTTGTGGCGCCTCACAATGGTGTCGACGATGGCGAGGCCAAGACCTGAGCCTCCGGTGTCTCGAGCTCTCGAGGTATCCGCTCGAAACAGACGCTGGAAGATTTTGTCGCGCAACTGGAGTGGGATTCCCTCACCGTGGTCCACCACGCTGATGACACCGCGGGCGGGGCTGTTCTCTTTCTCGACGATGACCTCGATGGGGGCGTCGTCGGGACTAAACCTCAGGGCATTTTGGAGAAGATTGGCCAGAACTTGGCGAATCTTGTTTTCCTCTGCGTTGAGGGTGATAGCGGGCACGAGTGTGGGGTCGTGGACAAGCTCACCATCGTGCCAGAGGGTCACCGTTCGTCCCGGAGCGCTTGCTTGAGCGTCCATGGCCTGATCGTGGGCGAGGCCGATGAGGTTCACGGGTGCTAACTCGAGGGGTTTTGCCTCGTCGAGTCGAGCAAGCTCGAGCAGGTCGGTGACCAGGGTAGTCATGCGCTCGGCTTCTTTTTCGATTCGCTCCATTGCTTGGGCAACGTCGGCTTTCTTGGTGAGAGCTCCCATGCGATAGAGCTCGGCGTAGCCGCGGACCGAAACCAAGGGCGTGCGCAGTTCGTGGCTTGCATCCCCAATGAATCGGCGCATTTGTTCGATCGTGTCGGCTCGGTCGGCAAAGGCTCGGTCGATCCGGGAGAGCATGGTGTTGAGCGATCGGGTCAGACGACCGACCTCGGTATTGGGTGTCGCACCACCGAGTCGCTGGGAGAAGTCACCGCCGGCGAACCGGGCTGCGGTCATTTCGACTTCACGGAGCGGGCGGAAGGTGGTGGTGACCAGAAAACGGGTCAGGATTGCACTGAGCAAAACGACGGCGAGACCAAAGAGCAAAAAGATTGTCGCGAAGCGTCCCACCGTGGCCCTGGAGTCCTTCAGGTCAACGCCGATGATCAGGGTGGCCTCTTCTTGAGTCATGTCGGCTTCTTGGATGATGCGCAGGCTGTAGGCGTGGAGGCGCCACTCCGTGTCTCCATCGAGGCTTGGGACCGTGAAGTTGGGGGAGTTGTTCAGAATGAAGCTCTGGGTGATTCCGCTCATGTCCGGCTGGTATCCCGAGCTTTGAGGGTCGAGATTGCTCGCGAGCACCTCGCCGTCATCGGTAATGGCGGCGAGGAAGTAGGAACTCCTCGCACCGGTTTGCCCCGTGGTGTCAAAGGATTCGAAATCGCGGGTGGTGAGGCTCGGTGACAGGCTGGCTGCGACCTCGTCGATTTTTCGGTCAACCTCGTCCTGCAAATACTGCTGGACGGTCGTCATCGTCCCCACCCCGATGCCGAAAAGCCCCAGGGTGACCACAATCACTGTGACGCCGGTAATCTTGGTGCGCAAAGAGGTGGATTCCCACCACTGTTGCACGCCAGAGAGCATGACGAAGTGTTTACGCTTTGTCGGACTTCAACATGTATCCAAAGCCACGTTTGGTTTGGATCAGGGGGTCCGCCGTGTGGGGATCGAGCTTGCGTCGCAGGTAGGACACGTAGCTCTCGACGATCCCGGCGTCACCGTTGAAGTCGTACTCCCAGACGTGGTCAAGAATTTGAGCCTTCGAGAGCACGCGGTTGGGGTTGAGCATCAAGTATCTGAGGAGCTTGAACTCTGTGGGGGAGAGGTCGATCGGAATCGAACCCAGAAAGACTTCGTGGGTGTCCTGGTCCATGCTCAAGTCACCCACGCGGATGAGGGCGTCATCTTCTTCATTTAGGGTGCGGCGCAGAATGGCTTTGATGCGGGCAACGATTTCGTCGAGGCTGAACGGTTTCGTGACGTAGTCATCGCCTCCCACGGTCAGACCCGTGATTTTGTCTTCGGTGGAGTCTTTCGCCGTGAGGAACAGGATCGGGCAGGTGTAGCCACTGGAGCGAAGACGCTTGGTGACTCCGAAGCCGTTGATGTCGGGCAACATGACATCCAACACGATGAGGTCGGGCTCTTCTTCGAGCACTGCCGAGATGGTCTGCGCTCCGGTCCCCACCGCGCGCACCATGAAGCCTGCGAAGCGCAAGCTGGTCGTGAGCAAATCCCGAATGTTGGGTTCGTCATCGACGACAAGAATTTTGGGTCCATCAGCCATGTGCCCATTATCTGGGAAATTACTGAAGGTTGTCTGACAGAATCTTTGACACTTTCTGAGTCACATCGGCGGCGTCCATGATGGTGTAGCCATAGCCCTGTTCGGCGAGGAAGCGTTGTCGATTGAGGGCAAAGTCCTGGTCGACGGTGTCCCTCGCAACCAACGTGTAGAACACGGCGGGGCGTCCATCGGCTTTGGGGCGAAGGATGCGACCCAGCCGTTGGGCTTCTTCCTGTCTCGACCCAAAGGAGCCCGACACCTGGATGGCGACCGAGGCCTCCGGCAGATCGATGGAGAAGTTTGCGACTTTCGAGACCACAAGACGCGTGAGACTGCCCTCGCGGAAGGCCTGGTAGAGCTCTTCTCGCTCTGCCACGGAGGTGTCCCCAGTAATCATGGGGATGTCCAAATCCTCTGCCAAGGCTTCAATCTGCTCGAGGTAAGTCCCGATGATGAGGGCAGGGTCATCCGGGTGTAGGGCGAGAAGCTCCTTGACGGCTGCACTCTTGGTGGGGGAGGTGGAGGCGAGGCGGAATCGCTCCTTGTCGGTGCTCGCCGCGTACTCCAGGCGCTCGCTCTGGGGCAGATCGAGTCTGATCTCCACGCAGGTGGCCGGAGCGATGTAGCCCTCGGATTCGAGCTGCTTCCAGGGAACGTCAAAGCGTTTCGGTCCGATAAGGCTGAAGACGTCCCCTTCGCGACCGTCCTCACGGACCAGGGTGGCCGTGAGGCCCAGGCGCCTGCGAGCTTGGAGTTGAGCGGTGAGCTGAAAAACGGGAGCCGGGAGGAGGTGGACCTCGTCATAGACCACGAGCCCCCAATTCTTGGCATCGAGCACACCCAGGTGCGCGAACTCTCCTTTGCGCTTTGCCGCCATGATGCTGTAGCTGGCGATCGTGACGGGCTTGATTTCTTTCACGCTTCCCGAATACTCGCCGATCTCGTCCTCGGTTAGTGATGTCTTCGACAGCAGCTCCGCACGCCATTGCCGAGCCGAGACGGTGTTGGTCACCAGGATCAGTGTTGTCGTATCGAGCTCTGCCATCACACCAGCGCCGACGATGGTCTTCCCCGCACCACAAGGCAACACCACCACTCCGGAACCGCTCTGAGTGAATCGAGAGATGGCCTCGGTTTGGTAATCCCGAAGCGACCATTCGCCAGGAGCCAGACCGATGTCGTGAGGCTCGCCTTCGGCAAAACCCGCGTGGTCCGCAGCAGGCCAGCCTTTCTTCAAGAGTTCCTGTTTGATCAGGCCCCTCGACCAGGGAGCAAGCGGGAATCGACCCCGCTCGTCTCGCTCGCCGAGCAATTCCGCAATCTTCTGGCTGCGAGTGATTTCGGCTTCGATGGCCGGTGTGCCACACGAAATAAAGAGTGTTTCTCCCTCTCTCGTGATTTCGATTTGTCCATAGCGACCGATCGTCTCCGTGATCTCTTCCGCGATACCGGGTGGGAGTGGGAACTTGGAGTACTCCTCCAATGTCTTCAGGATCTCTTCGGCCGAATGGCCGGCTGCCCTGGCATTCCACAACCCAAGTCGGGTGATGCGATAGGTGTGCATATGTTCGGGAGCGCGCTCGAGTTCAGCGAACACCGCGAGAGCGTGACGAGCCGCATCAGCCAGTGGGTTGTGCACCTCGAGAAGGACGGTCCTATCGCTTTGAACGATCAGCGGGCCGTCGGGATTCATAACCAGCCAGTCTACGGGGCGTGGCTTAGTCCAAACCCTCCGACCATGCTCGGACACTGGTGATGTGGGAGACCGGGAGGGTTTTTTCCACCTGGTTCCGAAGCTCCACTCCTCGTAAGCGGCCAGCGCTGAGGGCTTTGGGCTCCATGACGACCGTGAGAGAGGTGTCATCGGGCATTCTCACGACAATCTCGAGTGGAGTTTTTGTTTCTGTCGCGACCTCGATGATGCTCGAGAGCCCCGCCGGAACACCACGCTTGGCAGCCTCTGTGGCATCGGCCACCAACTGGTCGAGAGCCGCTTCGAGCTCGTCACCCAGGTTGGGTTCGTCCACAACCACTGCCGGTTCAGGCGTGCGGGGGGAGCCAGAGGTGTCCACCATGAGACCGACATAGCCGGCGGCACTCAGGGTGGAGTGCACCCGCTCCGCGGGCCAGGAGCAGGTGAGCTCAGAATCACTGACTCTCTTGAGTCCCAACACCACAAGACCCGGGTCAGAGATGAGTTCCTCACTCAACCCTTCCCGTGCGGTGCGAAGAATCGTCGAATCACCGTGAGGGTGAATTTCCAATTCATGCGCTCGGCGAGCAACGTCGTCGACGAGGGCGAGCATGCCGGGAGGAACAGTGTTGAGACATACCTCCGAGAGAAGTCCGGGAATCTCCTCGGGATTCAGTCCGTTCTGGAGAGCCGAGAGAACGGAGGACGCGGTGAGGCGATAGCGGGGGACGAGTCCGCCTAGCTCTCGAGTGGCGATACGGGAGAGGAGACTCCGGCGGTTCGGCTCCAGCGGCCCCGTGGCAAGAAGCGTGTAGTCATCGTGGGCAAAAACACCCTCGGCATACGCCGGACGCGACGAGCCAAAGAGCGCGGCAACTATTTTCTTGCCCCACAGTTCCCTCGCCCATGGAGTGGGGATGTTGTTGTGCGCAAGCCCTAGCCAGTCGGCATCCGCTCGGATGTCAATCAGAGTCGGCTCCGGGCTGACCAGCGGATAGGAGAACGCCAGGGACTCCTCCAGCGTGGAGTCCCACGATTGTTCGGGGTGTTCGCTCATGATTCCTGTGAGCCAGGGCGGAACCTTGGACCACCATGTCGTCGCCACGGCTTCGTAGCGCTCCTCGTCGGGAAGCTCACACCAGCGGTGTCCAGACGGCGTGAGAGCCGCGACCCCGAGGTGAGATGCCACCAGTTCGAGGTTCTGGGAAAGGCGAAACAGCTCAGCGATGTCATAGCCGACCCCCAGATCATCCTCCAGGCTTTTCAGTGCTGAAGCGGCAAGCCTTCCCTCCGCATTCACGGAGTAGTTCTGGTGGGCGAGAGCGTCGAGGAACTCCGAGATGCTGACCACGGCGTTTAACCCTCGGGTCGCGGCAATGGTGCGCTCTTTCTCGCTGAGCTCGGCGGCGGGTATGGGACTTCGAGCGCCGGGGTGTCGTGCGAAGGAATCCTGTTCTGGCACGAAAGAGGCAGGGATGAGGAGTGAGGGCTTATCGCCTGTGAGCGAGACAAGTCCGAGATTTTCTAATGCGCTGAGGTTTGAGGGCGAAGCTGTGTTGAGAGAACCGAGCGCTACGAGCTCCTCACGAGAAAGCGAGGCGAGGGTATCGCGAACGTTGTCTGGCTCGACCAGAGCCTCAGCGAGGCTGCGGAAACTACTCGACGCTGAGTGTGCAATCCGGCGACCCTGAACGAGTGCGAGCAGTTGCGTGGAGTCCCTCGAAGCAAGCCATGTGATGAGCGCGAGAGTGGAATCACTCGGAAGCGTCATCAGTTCCTAAGGCTCGACGCCTCCTCGTCGAAATGACGAGGAGCGAGATGATGAGGACGAAACCGATTGGAAGCCCGAAGAGCGGCGTCATGGTGATAGCAGGCCAGATTCCAGCAGAGAACGCCGCGGAATCCATGCCCTGCCAGGTGCCCACAATGATGGCGAAGAAGGCCAGTATCGATAGGGCGATGACGCCCACGATCATGGCGGCGAGGACACGCTCGGTCGTCGAGGGTTCGAAGTTGGCGGGGCTGCTCACCATCCCAGGATATCGGGGCTCGATTGGCGGTATCCTGCCAGAGGCGAGATTTCGCCTGGTGACTGACAGAAAGGCGTCAACATGCCCACCGGCAAGGTCAAGTTTTATGACCACGACAAAGGCTTCGGTTTCATCCACACGGATGAGGGTGAAGAAGTCTTTTTGCACGCCTCGGCGTTGGAACCAGGAGACGTCGTCAAATCCGGATCTCGGGTGGAATTCGGTATCGCGGAAGGCAAACGCGGCGCTCAAGCATTGAGTGTGCGAGTACTTGATGCGCCCGCGACGCGGCTGGGACGCAAGGGCGCTGAGGACATGGCGATCATCGTGGAGGACCTCCTGAAGCTCCTCGATCGCACCAGCGGTGACCTTCGTCGAGGACGCTACCCCGATGATGATCACTCACGGAAGATCGCCGCTCTGTTGCGCAGAGTGGCCGACGAATTCGATGCCTAAAAAAGCCTCCGCGACAAAAGCCTCTTCGAAGAAGGCGGCTTCCGGCCCCACCGACGAGGCTGTGATTTCTCTCGCGCTGGTGGCACTAAACGAGGTGACCACCCCGGATACTTTCAGCCAGGATGCGACCGTGACCCGTGGAGAGGACACGCTCACGGTGGCCTTTCCCTCCACCCAGCCCGGATATCCGGGCTGGCAGTGGAGCGTGAGTGTCTCGAGCGCTTCAGGTGTAGAACCCACCGTGCTGGAGCTGGGTTTGGTCCCCGGCGAGGGCGCTCTAGTCGCACCGGACTGGGTTCCCTGGGCTGATCGCCTTGAAGAGTATTTGCTGCACGAGCAGGAGCTCAAGGCACAAGAGGCAGAAGACGAGGATGACGGTGAGGATGCCCTCGAGATCGACGACGACGTCGATGGAGTGGATATCGACCAGCTCGATCTAGAGCTCGATCCGGCTCCACTGGAGGTCCCCGACGAGCCCGATGATCTCTTCGATCACGTCGAACTCGAGGAGCCCGACCCTCTCGATCCTTAGAGGTTGTCGAGCACGTAGTTGAGGCTCGCGATGAGCTTCTCGACATCGCTGTGGGGGACACCCACGAACGTCGCGATACGAATCTGGTTGCGTCCTAGCTTCCGGTAAGGCTCAGTGTCGACGATGCCGTTGGCGCGAAGGACCGAGGTCACCTGGGACGCATCGATGCTGTCATCCATATCGAGGGTGACGACGACGTGAGAGCGGTGGGCTGGGTCTGCCACGAACGCAGACACATCCGAGCGAGACCCCGCCCAGTTATAGAGGAGGGTAGAGGCTGCCTGAGTGTGTGTGGCTGCTGCGCTGAGCCCGCCGAGACTCATCATCCATTCCAGTTGAGACTCCATCAGGAGCAGGGTGGTGAGCGCTGGAGTATTGAGAGTCTGGTTGAGCCGAGAGTTCTCAATTGCTTGCGTGAGACTGAGGAAATCGGGGATGTAGCGGTCGGTGGCTGCGACCTCGAACGCGCGCTCAATGGCAGCCGGTGACAGCAGAGCGAACCACAGTCCGCCATCACTGGCGAAGTTCTTTTGTGGAGCGAAGTAGTAGACGTCAACCTCGGACGCCTCAAAGTCGAGACCTCCGGCGGCGCTGGTCGCATCGACCATCATGAGCGCGCCAGAATCAGCTCCCGCAATGCGGTGCACCGGAGCCATCACTCCCGTCGACGTCTCATTGTGAGGCCAGGCATACAGGTCCACACCCGGTAACGCTTTGAGCTCTCCACGGGTCCCCGGTTCACTTGTCACCACGTGGGGGGCTTCGAGCCAGGGAGTGGTGTGAGCTTTCACACACTTCGCTCCAAACTCCCCGAAACTCAGGTGTGCGCTGCGGTTCTTGGCCAAACTGACCGCGGCCACATCCCAGAACGCGGTGGAACCCCCATTACCCAGAACAACCTCGTAGCCTTCGGGCAGTTGGAAATAGGCGGCGAGTGCCCCTTGAATACGGCCGACCAGTTCTTTGACCGGCGCTTGCCGATGCGAGGTGCCCAGCAGTGAGGCATTTCGAATCAAGTGGTCGAGTTGTTGAGAGCTGACCCTCGAAGGTCCTGCGCCGAAGCGTCCATCCTGGGGAAGAAGGTCCTGGGGAATGGTGAGGTCGGCCATGTCCTCAAGTCTAGGCGGTGGACTCGGTGCTCTTGGTGGGCTCTCAAAGTAAGCTAAGCCTCACCTAAATAACTCCAGGGGCTTTTTATGACAGATCTCGTCGACACGACAGAGATGTATCTGCGCACCATCGTGGATTTGGAGGAAGAGGGCATTCCTCCCTTTCGCGCGCGAATCTCGGAGCGCCTAGGCCACTCAGGTCCGACCGTGTCCCAGACGGTGGCGCGCATGGAGCGAGATGGTCTGCTCGTTGTGGAAGCTGATCGCCAACTGGCTCTCACCAAGAAGGGTCGCAAGAAGGCTTTCGAAGTCACCCGCAAGCATCGCCTTGCGGAGCGTTTGCTCGCCGATGTCATCGGTTTGGAGTGGTCGCTTGTTCATGAGGAGGCGTGCCGATGGGAGCACGTCATGAGTGAGCACGTCGAGCGGCGCTTGGTCGAGATGCTGGGTCACCCCACCGAATCCCCGTTTGGGAACCCCATTCCTGCGATGGAGGATATCGGCGGAACAGCATCAGAGAAGTTTCTTAAGGGTGTGATTCGGGTTACTGACTTCGCCACGGAGGAACCACAGTCGGGCCTCCTAAGACGACTGGGTGAACCCGCACAGTTTGATTCCTCGCTTCTGGCCACGTTCAAAGCGGCCGGAGTGATGCCGGGTACACAGGTCACCGTGTCCCGAGCTGGTGATGAGTATCGGCTGGTGGCAGAGCAATCCCAGGGTGAGGTTGTCGTGCCGGAGTCCATCGCCGAGCACCTCTACCTGGCCCAGTAAGCCCGGCGTGCCGTTTCAGCCGGTCTCAGGGTTGGCTGGTTACTCTTAGTGCATTGCGCCTTAGATGTCGCGAAGGAGTAGCTCATGGGTCCACGGGAGTGCCAAGCGCCCCGGGACGTGCGCGCTCACTTTCGGATACAGGTCTCCACGAGGCCGGCCCTGGCATGTCCGGTCCACCGTGTGCCCCAGACACCATCGTGTTTCGATGGTGTCTTTTGCGTTAAGGGGCCGAAATCATGAGTCCCCAGAAAACGGCACACGCCACCGTGGATACCCCCGCGGTCAGTATGAGAACTCTGGTGCTCAACGCCGGATACGAGCCGCTCTCGGTGGTGTCGTTCAAGAGAGCGCTCGTCTTGGTGATGAATGGGAGGGCTGTCATTGTCGAGAGCGATAATTCCCATCCTGTTCGCAGTCCCGATGGAACGTGGGAGCGGCCCTCGGTGATTGTGCTGACCCGGTATGTGAAGATGCCGCATAACCGTCAGGTCCCTGTTTCCAGACGAGGTGTTCTTCGACGAGATGGCCACCGCTGTGCCTATTGCGGTGCATCGGCGAGCACGATTGATCACGTTTTGCCGAGGTCCCGAGGTGGCAAGGATGAGTGGGAGAACCTTGTCGCGTGTTGTCTCAAGTGCAACAACATCAAGGGCGATCGCACCCCCACCGAAATGGGATGGCGTCTCCTCAGTGTCCCGAAGACCCCCTATGGAACGGCGTGGCTGGTTCGAGGTATCGAGCGTCCCCAGGAGCGCTGGGAAGGCTACCTGGCCCAAGCCGCCTAGGCGGGTCGAAGGGGAGACACTCCAGCTTCTGCTCGCTCGATGATCGTGAGGGCTACGCCGGCACCGTCCTCTTGCGCCATGGTGGCGGCGGCCCGCTTCACCTGGTCGCGCTGGGAGAGTGCT
>JAYOYJ010000026.1:0-15408 GCA_038153485.1 Pontimonas sp.
TAGAGCTAGACCTGCCCTCACCTACACCGCTCCCAGATCAATCGCATCCTCGAGGAGGTCAGCTGCTGGCTCCCGGTAGCTCTCTTCTTTCCACCGCTCGCCGATCTTCTTGATGGTGGTGATGCTGGACAGCGAACACCGACGCTGCGAGGGCAGGTGGGGAAGCGGGATCCCCGCGACGCTGCGGTGCAAAATCCAAATTGCGACCTGGTGGGTGACCAACACCACTTCGCCTTCCTCCGCCGAGTTCCAAGCGTCTTCAGCAACGGCGAGCATGCGCTCGGCAATGTCTTTATAAGGCTCACCCCAACTGGGCTTGAAGGGGTTGTGCAGTGCCGCCCACGCTGAAGGGTCTGTGAGGAGCCGCGCGGCAGAGAGTTTGGTGCCCTGGAAATGGTTGAGACCTTCGTTGAGACGCTCATCAATCTCCACTGAGAGCCCCAGCTGGCTCGAGAGCGGAGATGCCGATTCCTGTGCTCGCTGCAGAGGGCTCGACACTATTCTCGCGATCGGCCGCGTGGCTAGTGCGCTCGCCGTGCGAGCGGCCATCTGATGGCCTTTGTCGCTCAGCCCATAGCCTTCGAGGCGGCCATACAAAATGCGCTCGGGGTTGTGAACTTCACCATGCCGAACAAAGTGAAGGAGGTCTGCGGGCACCCCTTCAGTCTAGGAGGCGCAAGCTCGGGAGAATCTGGGTCCGGGCTAGACTCAACTCTCGTGAGTACCCGCACCCGGATTGCCGACCTTGCCCAGACCGCCGATGGCTCAGCTGTCACCGTAGGTGGTTTTGTCGAGACGGTTCGCGACCAAAAGAAGGTGCAATTCATCATCCTTCGGGATGAATCTGGCAGCGCGCAGCTAGTAAACCCCGCCCTGCGCGAGGACAACCCGGAAGCGGCTTCATCTCCAGAGCGTCGAGCCCTCACGGACGCTATTTCGGAGCTTTCCGCGGGATCCTTCATCACAGTATCGGGTGACTTGAAACTCGATGAGCGAGTGAAGCTCGGTGGTCTTGAGGTCAAAATTGGCTCCCTGGAGGTGACCGGAGCCGCCGAACCCGAGCCCCCCATCGCTGAGGACTCCAGTGTTGATAAGCGCATGGATTGGCGCTTCTTGGATTTGCGCAGGCCTGGGGCAAACCTGATTTTCCGCGCCCAGACGGCGTTTGAGCACGGAATGCGCTCGTGGTGGGTGGAGAACAACTGGATCGAGATCCACACCCCCAAATTCATGGCCAGCGCCAGCGAATCACGTGCGGAACTTTTTGAGGTCGGCTACTTCGACACCACCGCATACCTGGCTCAAAGCCCCCAGTTCTTCAAGCAGATGGCCCAACCTGCCGGTTTTGGTGCGGTGTTTGAGATCGCGCCCGCGTTCCGAGCTGACCCCTCGTTCACCGCCCGGCATGCAACCGAATTCACGAGTGTGGATGCGGAAATGAGTTGGGTGGACTCCCACCACGACGTCATGGATATGCACGAGCAGGTCTTGGTCGCAGGTATCTCAGTTGTGATGGAGAAATATGGGCCACCGATCGGCGAGGTACTGGGTGTTGATCTCACCGTGCCCTCGACCCCGTTCCCCCGGGTAACTCTCCAGGAGGCGAGAGAGATTGTGGCCTCCGGTGGGTATGACATTCCCCGGGCTGACGGGGATCTTGACCCGGAGGCCGAGCGCAGACTCTCCGCCTACATCGAGGAAACTCACGGTCACCCCTTTGTGTTTGTGACCGACTACGACAGCAGCATCCGGCCGTTCTACCACATGCGTCACGCGGATAACGATGGGCTGACCAAGTCTTATGACCTCCTCTATCGAGGCACAGAGATTTCGACGGGAGCCCAGCGTGAGCACCGGATTGAGGTGCTCGAATCACAGGCCGCAGACAAGGGCATGGATCTCGAGGAGCTACAGAGCTACTTCGATTTCTTCCGCCACGGTGTTCCCCCACACGGTGGGTTTGGGATGGGTCTTGCCCGCGTCATGATGCTCATGCTGGAGCAATCCAGCATTAGAGAAACGACGTTCCTCTTCAGGGGCCCTAACCGACTTCTGCCGTAGGGATTTCGTGGAGTGACCACCCGAGCGTTGTCTCGAGAGTGTGGGTCACCACCCGGTCGGTTACCTCGCGAAGAATCGCATCATCTGGATGGTGCAGGTCCAGGGTGAGGGGGAGATCCTCACCAAATTTGGGAACCTCGATACTGAGCACCACGCCGTTGTCCAGGGTGAGGGTCACATCAGAGGGGTCATCCGTATTCCAGGGGACCTCGAGAGCTTCTTCAAGAACGGCAAGTGCTTCCGCTTTGGAGAGAAACACCGACGTCACCAGCGTCGCCGTACTCATCAGTGACTTCCCCCTCGGCGACACTTTTCGGAACAGTAGAGCACCTGGTCCCAGTTCTTTGCCCACTTCTTCCGCCACTCGAAAGGCAGGCCGCAGCGCGCACACGTCTTCGGCTCAAACCCATTCTTGGTGCGTGCGCGGCGGGACATGGGCGCCAGTGTAGGCGGGGCGACTGAAACACCCCTGACATATCGCCAGGAGTACTGTGTTTCTATGGCAGACCTCTTCGAGGGTTATGGGGAAACACGAGTCCTCTCTGGCTCAGGGGCGCCCTTCGACGAGATGTTTGCTGGCGCCAACACACCGCGAGCACCCTATGGAATGGTCCACGAGGCGCTCTCCCAGATGAGTCGCGATGAGTTGCGGGGTCGCACCGAATCCCTCGCCACCTCGTATCTCGCCCAAGGCGTCACTTTCGATTTTGCGGGGGAGGAGCGACCCTTCCCCCTCGATGCGGTTCCTCGGGTGATCTCGCAGGACGAATGGACGGGCTTGGAAGCTGGAATCCAGCAGCGAGTTCGTGCCCTCGAGGCGTTCTTGGCTGACATATACGGGGCACAGGCAGCAATTCGAGACAACATCATCCCGGCTCGCGTGATTACCTCCTCAGAGCATTTCCTTCGCGCTGCTCACAACGTCGTGGCGGCGAACCAGGTTCGCATTCAGGTTTCCGGGATTGATCTGATTCGAGATGAAGCAGGGGTATGGCGCGTCCTCGAGGACAACGTTCGGGTTCCCAGCGGCGTGAGCTACGTCATCTCGAACCGTCGCGTGATGGCCCAAACACTTCCCGAGCTCTTTGTGAGCATGCGCGTCAAGCCCGTGGGTGACTATCCCTTCCAGCTTCTCCAGGCCCTTCGAGCGGCGGCACCGAACGGTGTCGAAGACCCCACCATTGTGGTGTTGACCCCCGGTGTCTATAACTCGGCGTATTTTGAGCACACACTTCTGGCTCGCCTCATGGGTGTCGAACTCGTGGAGGGAAGAGACCTCTTCTGCTCGGGCGGTCGGGTGTGGATGCGCACCACCGCCGGACCAACACGCGTCGATGTCATTTATCGAAGGGTCGATGATGAATTCCTCGACCCGCTGGAGTTCAGAGTCGATTCATTGTTGGGCGCTCCCGGGTTGATGTTGGCCGCAAGGCTTGGCAACGTCACCATTGCCAATGCTGTGGGTAACGGTGTTGCCGATGACAAGCTCGTCTACACCTATGTTCCCGACCTGATTCGCTACTACCTCGCGGAAGAACCACTCCTCCCCAATGTCGACACCTGGCGACTGGAGGATCCGGAGTCACTCGAAGAAGTTCTGGACCGCCTCGATGAACTCGTCGTCAAACCGGTCGATGGGTCCGGAGGAAAAGGGCTCGTCGTGGGACCGGCCGCGAGCAAGAAGAAGCTCGCTGAACTCAAGAAAACTCTCGCGGGGGATCCCCGAGGCTGGATTGCCCAAGACGTCATCGCGTTTTCGACCATTCCCACCCTGGTTGATGAAGGATTGCGCCCCCGCCACGCAGACCTCAGACCCTTTGCGGTCAACGACGGACGTGACGTGTGGGTGTTACCCGGTGGGCTCACGCGTGTGGCACTGCCCGAGGGCGAGCTCGTGGTCAATAGTTCGCAGGGCGGAGGCTCCAAAGACACGTGGGTGCTCGGAGGTCGGGTCTCTGCGGCGACCGAGCACGATGTCAAAGCCATCGTGATGGAGAAGGCGACAGTGACTCAAGCCATTCCCGTCATCACCCCCGCACAGCTCGCCGCCTACGAATCCCACCCCACGACACCGCAACATTCGCCCGCTGAGGACGCGAAGCGTCGAGACCAGCAACAGCAGCAACAGCAGGAGGGTGGATCGTGCTCAGTCGAATAGCCGAAAGCCTTTTCTGGATCGGGCGCTATGTGGAGCGAGCCGATGGAACTGCTCGTATCCTCGATGTTCACCTGCAGCTGCTCTTGGAGGACCCCTGGGTCGAAGAGGACGTTGCGTGTCGAGCACTCCTCGGTGTGATGGGCTCTCACGCGAGCGATGATGCTCAAGTAACACGTGCAGATCTCCTGGTGACCCTCGGCGTGGATCGGGACTCACCAGCCTCGATCGCGTATTGCCTCGACCAGGCCAGGGAGAACGCTCGCAGAGCGCGCGAGGTCGTCTCCACCGAGTTATGGGAGGTGTTGAACACCACTCGCTCCAGAGTGCCGAAGAAGGTCGCGCCGGACAAAGTGCACGAGTTCTTTGCCTGGGTGCGAGAGCGCAGCGCTCTCGCAGTGGGCACCGTCGGGTCCTCGGCGAGCCGAGATGAAGCCTGGTCGTTTTTCACGCTGGGGCGCAGCATCGAGCGAGCTGACATGACTGCCAGGCTTCTCTCCACCTCAGCGTTGGTCGAGGCAGGAGGACCATCGTGGACCACGATTTTGCGCTCGTGCGGCGGCTATGAGGCCTACCTTCGGACCTACCGGGGTATGCCTTCCGCTGAGAATGCGGCCGAGTTCTTGATTCTCGATCGACTATTCCCCCGCTCGATTCTGTACTCCCTGATCAGGGCAGAGAAGTGCCTCAATGACATCGAGCCCCGCTCTGAACGGGCTGGAGTGAGTGATCAGGCACTTCGGGTTCTCGGTCAGATCCGATCCGACCTGGAGTTCTCCCCGATTACCCGCATCATCGCGGACCTCACCGAAAACATGGACTCCATTCAGGCGGGGGTGTCTGACGTGAGTGAAGCAATCCGCCAACGCTACTTCCCGGTCTTGCAAGCGCCAGTGTGGGTGAGGGAGGACGCATGAGTCGCCTGCGCGTCAAACACACCACCTCGTTTACCTACGAGGCAGAGGTCCAGGCTTCCTATAACGAGACCCGGATGCGCCCCGACATGAGTGACCGCCAATTCTTGCTGTCGTCTCAGTTGGTGATCACCCCGCTCTCGAGCCAGCACCAATTCACGGACTATTGGGGGACAAGGGTCACCTCGATCGAGATTCTCACTCCGCATCAAGAGCTTTCGATTGTCGCGGAGAGCCTGGTCGAGATTAACCCCAGGCCTCCTGTTACCGAAAGTCTGGAATGGGGGGAACTCAAAGTGGCACCCCAGGCCTCAGCTGAACTCACAGAGCTTCTCACCATGACACCCCTGACCAAGCCGCCGAAAGACGTCCTCAAGGGTGCTCACAAGATTGCGGCCGCCTCAGAAACTCCGGACCAGGCTGCGCGAGAGATCTGCGAATGGATTAACGACGAGATGTCCTATGTCCCGGGTGTCACCCAAGTTCATTCGAGTGCCGCAGAAGCGTGGAAGGACAAGCAGGGTGTGTGCCAGGACATCTCGCATATCACGGTGGGCGCTCTGCGCAGTGTGGGGATCCCCGCTCGCTATGTCAGTGGATACCTTCACCCCGCCGATGATGCTGACATCGGCGACGTGGTGGAAGGAGAATCTCACGCCTGGGTGGAATGGTGGTCAGGAGCTTTTCGTAGCTTTGACCCGACCAACCGCAAAGAGGTGGGAGATCGACACGTCATTGTGGGTCGCGGGCGCGACTACAAGGATGTTCCCCCGCTTCGAGGTGTCTATGACGGTCCAGCAACCTCAGACCACCACGTCCGAGTGGAACTGAGCCTCGAGCACTAGTCGCGGTGTGCGGCGTGAATAGCGTCGTGAAAATAATGCGCTAAGCCTTCTCTCCGGGTTTCGTAGAACGCACGGAAACGGGGGTCGGTCACATACATCGTGGCGAGCTGAGTGTGCATCTCGGGGGTGCACTCGAAATACCACTGGGATATTGCCTGCCGACACTGGTCAGCGGCGACCCTGGCTTCCCGACTGGTCGGTGGGAATCCTCGGTCCATCGCGTCGATGACACCTTGGAGTGCTTCCTCTTGTGCCGCTTGGGCATTCTTCTTATCGACCGTGGAGTAGGAGGAAAGCCGCCTCTGAGATTCCTGGAACGCCTCCGTCGCACCCCAGCGTTCTTTGGCCTCAGCCTCATACTCGGCGGACGTATCCTTCAGCTCGCTCATCGGTGAAAGACTACCGGGAACTAATCGACTGGAACTTTCTGATCGACAGCGGAACAAAAATGGCCAACATGACGGCCATCCCGAGAAGCACCGTCAGAATCGGGTTTTGACTCGTCCATGCATCACCCACGGGGGTGCCAGGCGCTGTGTTCCCAAAGAGCTCTCTCGCTGCCTGCACCAGCGCCGACACGGGATTCCACTCCGCAAAGACTCGAAGCGGTGTGGGGAGCGTTTCGGAAGGAACAAACGCGTTCGAAATAAAGGTCAGGGGGAACAGAACCAAGAACGAGACGTTGTTGATGATTTCGGGGCTTCGAACGCTCATGCCAATAAATGCCATCACCCAGGAGAAGGAATAGGCGAACAACAGAAGCAAGACCACGGCAAGCACCGCTTCGAGGAAGCTCGAGCGCACCCGCCACCCGACGATAAATCCGGTGACCATCATCACCACCATCGAACTCGCGTTAATAGACATGTCGCCGTTGGTTCGACCCACCAGAACCGCTGCGGGGCTCATCGGGAGGGTTCGAAACCTGTCGATAATCCCGTCTTTCAGATCTTGTGCCATCGCAGAGCCGGAGTAGGTGGAACCAAAGACCACTGTTTGGGCGAAGATGCCGGCCATCAAGAATTCCGCGTAGGAGCTTCCCGGTATCTCGATCACGCCGCCATAGACGTAGGTGAACAACAGCACGAACATGATCGGCTGAATCAGGGTGAACACGAGAATGTCGGGAACCCGCTTGATCTTCAGCAGATTGCGCTTTGTCGTCACCCAACCATCGGAGAGGAAACGGCTCAGCGGGGTTCCGCGGGGCGTAAGCGTTGTCATGCGCTCACCTCTTCCGCTTTGTGTCCGGTGAGTTGGAGGAACACATCATCCAGGGTGGGCCTGCGCATTCCCGCATCGTTGAGCTCGATGCCGGCATCAGCCATGGCTTTCAGGACCGCTTGGAGTGACTTTGCTGCGTTATCGACCGGTCCCACCAGGGTCCGCTCATCAGCCCCGGTCGCAATCTCTCCCGTCACGTGAGGGGCGAGGACATCTTTCGCTCGCTCCACATCACCTACATCGTGGACCGTAATCTCGACTCGCTGCCCACCCACCAAGAGCTTGAGCTCATCGCTGGTTCCCTGAGCGATCACCCGTCCTTCATCGATAACCGCAATGTTGTCGGCAAGCTGGTCTGCTTCCTCCAAATATTGGGTTGTGAGCAAAACGGTGGTGCCATCGGAGACCAACCGCTTGATAACGTCCCATAGCGCCAGTCGGCTCCGGGGGTCCAGACCCGTCGTGGGTTCATCGAGGAATAGCACGGGAGGGTTAACCACCAGCGCCCCCGCGAGGTCGATGCGCCGACGCATACCTCCGGAGAAACCTTTGACGGGACGATCCCCTGCCTCCACCAGATCAAACATCTCGATAAGTTCTCGCGCTCGCCGACGCGAGTCCTCGGGAGACAGGTGATAGAGCCTGCCGACCATGTCGAGGTTTTCAAACCCGGTCAGGTTTTCGTCGACCGCTGCGTATTGACCGCTCACCCCGATCATGCGCTTTACCTTCTCGGGCTGTGCCAACACATCCACACCACCGAGGGTTGCTGACCCCGAGTCGGGTCGAATGAGGGTGGTGAGGACTTTCACCGTCGTTGTCTTTCCCGCACCATTGGGACCCAGAAGGGCTTGCACTGTCCCGCGGGGAACGCTGAGGGAGAGATCGTCGAGAGCCCTAACGACCCTTTTCCCCGCGGTGTAGGTCTTGACCAGGTCGCTGGCCTGAATGAAGGCTTCTGTCACAATCAACTTTCCTCTGGTGGAGCTCGCTTAGAGTAGCGGACAGAACCCACGACACTCTGAACGCTGAGGAGCCCCGGTTACCGTGACGACACCTCGTATTGGTCTGTCGACCTATCGAACACCGGGCCAGATGACCATCTACGACGGTGAGCTCGCGGTCTTGCCCTCGCAATACATCGAGTCCGTCACGAGGGCCGGTGGTCTTGCGGTCATGATTCCACCCCAACCTCTCACCATCAAAGACGCAACCTCGATTCTCTCGGGACTGGACGGATTGATCATCACGGGTGGGGCAGATATCAACCCGTCGCGCTATGTGCAGGCACGAGGCCCGCACACAGCAGAACCCGAGGACCTTCGGGACTCTCTAGAAGACACCCTGCTTAGCTCGGCCCGAGCGAAGGGCATGCCGATTCTCGGAATTTGCCGAGGTGCACAAATGTTGAATGTCCACCTCGGGGGAACCCTCCACCAGCACCTACCCGACATTGTCGGGCACGACCGGTATCGGGTGGGCGATGGGGTGTTTCACCCCGAACCCATGACCATCACGGAGGGCAGCCTTTTGCACACCCTCCTTGGCGAGACGAAAGTGGCTGGACACGTCTATCACCATCAAGCAATTGACCAGGTTGCGCCGGGCCTCGAAGTGACCGCCAGGGGATTCGATGGCACGATTCAAGCTGTCGAAATGGAGGATTACCCCTTCGGCCTAGCCGTTCAGTGGCACCCCGAAGAGAACCTGGACGATGTGCGAATCTTCCAGGGCCTCATTTCTCACATCACGCGGTAGCGAATGTGCTGGCGTCAATGACGAAGCGGTAGCGAACGTCGCTGTCAACCACTCGGTCCCACGCTTCGTTGATGTAGTCAGCGTTGATCACTTCGACGTCGGAGACGATGTTGTGCTCGGCAGCGAAGTCCAACATTTCTTGCAACTCCGAGACCGGACCAATCATGCTTCCCGCAATACGACGTCGCTGTGCCAACATCGAAAAAGCTTTGATGGGATAGGGCTCGGGCGCGAGACCAACCATGACCAGCGTGCCATCGAGGCCCAACAATTCGAGATACAGGTTCAAGTCAATCGGCGCAGACACCGTATTGATCAATAGGTCAAACTGCTTTTGATGGGTCTCGAACACAGACTCATCGGTCGTGACGATGAAGTCATCCGCTCCCATACCCAGAGCGTCATCTTTTTTGGACGCGGAGTGTGAGAGCACGGTTACGTGAGCTCCGAGCGCCTTTGCAAACTTCACTCCCATGTGGCCGAGGCCTCCAAGGCCGATGATGCCCACCTTCTTTCCCGGTCCAGCACCCCACTCTTTGAGAGGGGAATAGAGGGTAATCCCAGCACACAGCAGTGGTGCAGCTCCGGCAGGATCAAGAGACTCCGGCACGTTGACCACATAGCCGTGGTCCACGACGATGCCGCTCGCATAACCACCGAGTGTGTAGCCATCGCCCTCACGCTCAGGGTTGTTATAGGTGCCAATCATTCCTTTGACGCAGTAGTTGCTCATGCCCGAGCGACAGTGCTCGCACTCCCGGCACGAATCCACATAGACACCCACTCCGACGCGTTGCCCAACCGAGAACTGGGCCACCTCGGAGCCCACCTCGATGACACGTCCCACGATTTCGTGACCGGGAACGCAGGGGAACATCACCTCGCCCCATTCGCTCCGACCGGTGTGGATATCGGAGTGACAAACCCCCGACCATTCGATGGCGATAGCGACGTCTTCGGGACCGACGTCACGCCGACTAAAGGTCCAAGGTGCAAGCTTCTCGCGCTCTCCGTGCACTGCATATCCCACTACGTCCACAATGAATTCCTTTCGAATAGTCCGTCGCTCATTCTGCCTCACAGCTCCTAGGCTTGCCTGATGGCCACCCACGAGCTCGAGATCACAACCATGGCCCATGGTGGATCCGGAATCGGTCGAATCGACGGCAGAGTTGTCTTCACGCCAGGCGTTATCCCCGGCGAAGTTGTCGAAGTCGAGGTTGTGGAGGATTCGAAGAAGTCCCTGTGGCGAGCGCAACCACTGCGTGTTCTGAGCTCGAGTCCCCACCGGGTGCCCCATATCTGGCCTGAAGCAGACATTTCTCGTCCGTGGGCTGCTCGGGCAGGTGGGGCAGACTACGGGCACATCAACCTTTCTCATCAGCGCACCCTCAAGACAGACATTCTGCGCGATTCCCTCCGCCGCTTTGGCGGGCTCGAGGGAGACCTCGTGGACTCCGTCGAGGTCCAGGGTGTCCCCGGTGATGACGGGAACAACGGTTTAGCGTGGCGCACAAGAATCACCCTCCACGCTGACTCAGCGGGAAAGCTTGGCCCCTATGCCGAGAAGTCTCACACCGTCATCCCCGTGACCTCTCTTCCTCTGGCCAGCGAGAACATCCAACATTGCGGAGTCTTGGACTCCACCTATCAAGGAGCAACAAGTGTCCGAGTGGTGGATGCGTCCTCTGGTGTGCGGCTCATCATCGATGACCAGAAGCCCCAGGAGCTGAGCGAGTTTGTCGCCGGTGCCGAATTCCATCTCACTGACCACACGTTCTGGCAAGTGCATCATCAGGCGCCAGGGGTCCTTCAGGGTGCCCTGACACGAGCAGTGCGGCCAGAGCTGTTTGATCCAGCGGCACGAAATGCTGACCTGTATTGCGGCGTGGGGCTCTTGGGTGCGGCCCTCGCCGAGCTCTCGCCTGGGGAGATGAACCTGGTGGGCGTGGAGTCGGACGAGCATGCTCTGCCCTATCTTCAGCAGAACCTGGGCGGTAAAGCTCGCCTCGAGGGAGTTGCTGACCGCGTCGACCGCTGGCTTCGGCGCGAAGCGGCAGAACACGATGCGACCTCGGCTGGCGCCTGGGAGAGGGCGACCGTCATTCTCGATCCACCGCGGAGCGGTGCGAAGTCTGAGGTGATTTCTTCACTGGAGACGCTTCGCCCGGCTCAGATCATCTATGTGGCGTGTGACCCCGTGGCTTTGGGGCGTGACTCAGGTTTACTCGACAAGGCCGGCTATGACATGGTGTTTATAGAGGCGTGGGACCTCTTCCCCCACACACACCACATGGAAACCATTGCCACGTTTGTCAGGAGTGAAAAGTAGCCGTGACCAGTCTGTATCTCGCTTCGACTTCCCCTGCGAGAAAAAAGATCCTCTCCGACATCGGGCTGAAAGCAACCGTTGTTGCCCCCGATGTCGATGAGAAGAAGGCTGTCGAGGCGATGACCATCGAGAGGACCGCCTCCAACGTTGCTTTGACGCTAGCAAAGCTCAAGGCGGAGAGTGTGGTCAAACCCTCCCGAAAAGGACTCATCATCGGAGGGGACTCTGTTTTTGAGTTTGGTGGTGAGCTGCTCGGTAAACCGCTGAAAGCTTCCGTAGCTAAGGAGCGTTGGCACGCTATGCGAGGTCGATCTGGCACCCTCTACTCGGGGCTCTGGGTGGTCGATAACAGCGATGGTTCCCACCACGGCGGGCTGGGTCGAGTCAGCCACGCCACCGTGCATTTTGCCGACAACATCACGGACGCCGAAATAGATGCCTATGTGAAAACCGGGGAGCCGCTCAACGTGGCCGGAGCGTTCACCCTGGATGCCAGAGCGGCGGCCTTGATTAGCCATATTGAAGGAGACCCCTGGGCGGTAGTGGGGATGTCTGCATCAGCACTGCGCCTTCTCATCCGAGGGCTCGGACACGACTATCACACGCTATGGTCCTAAAGGATTCCTAAGCCCCATACTGAGCTGGTGGAACTGGGAACCTGGCTTTTATACACCGCTGCCGCACTCGGTCTTTCCCTCACGCCAGGCCCCAATGGTTTGCTCGCGCTGACACACGGGGCGCTGTATGGGCTGAAGAAAACAACCTTCACCATCGCCGGCGGGGCACTCGGGTTTGTCCTGGTGATAGCGCTGTCGCTCTTTGGAATTGGGGCGCTTCTGGCAGCATCAGCGCAGCTACTTATCGTCTTGAAATGGGTCGGTGGTGCTTACCTCGTCTGGTTGGGCATCCAGGTATGGCGATCTCCCGCAATCGGGACTGCCCCCAGGGGGACAGGGTCCCTCGTGACCCGAACAGCAGTGTTTCGTCAGGGCCTCTTGGCCGCGGTGACCAACCCGAAAGGCATTCTTTTTTTTGTCGCTTTTCTGCCCCAATTCCTTGTGACGGATTCACCGTTGATGCTCCAGTTCGCGGTCATGACCGTGACCTTCGTGGGGATTGAAATCATCACCGAGACCGTTATCGCTCTGGGGTCAGAAAAAATTCAACCGTTCTTGGCCAAATTTGGCACCCGGGTAAATCACACCTTCGGTGGGATTTTCGTCGCGATTGGTATCGCGTTGCCGCTGCGCGGCTAGGACTTGTCCCTTTTCTTAACCGCCATCGCGGCTAAGAACTCCCAAATAAGGCGGTGGGCGTTATTGACGGTGATGTCCGCACTGTCATACGCGGGAGCGACCTCCATCACATCGAAGCCAACAACGTCGAGCTCCAGGGTGAGTCGTCGGACAATACGTAGGAGATCAATAGGAGCAAAGCCACCGGGTTCTGGTGTGCCCGTTGCGGGAGCAAAACCCGGATCCAATACATCGATATCAATAGAGATGTAAGCCTTGGGAGCTCGTTTGCGAGCCTCAGCGATGACGTCATCGAGAACGGGCATCGCCCCTCGCTCCCAGAACTCCTGCATCATGTAGTGCTTGAGATTGTTCTCCCGCATCCACTGTTGGTCTTCTTCTCCGGGCCAATAGCCGCGAAGACCGAGCTGGAGGAATCGGTCACCCGGGATAGCTCCGGACTCAATGAGTCGCCGCATCATCGCTCCGTGACTGGCGAAGTTTCCTTCAATCTCATTGGCGGTGTCAGCGTGAGCGTCAAAGTGAATCATGGCTACGTTGCCAAAACCGTGGGCTTCCGCCACAGCTGTCGCACTCGGCCAGGTGACCGAATGATCGCCGCCAAGAATCACCGGGACAATGCTGCGGGTGGTGAGCGCGCTCACGCGCTCATAAATACTCGCTTTTGATTTCTCCCACTGGCCATGGCTCGTGATGGCGTCACCAAAGTCGACGACGTTGAGGTGATCGAAGATTTCGATGCCGAGATCGAGGTGATAGGTGCCAGGGTCATACGCATTCGCGCGAAGTGCCCGGGGTCCAAAACGCGCGCCGGGTCTATTGGTCGTGCTGTCATCCCACGGGGCACCCACCACTCCGATGTCAGGCCTGATGGTGTCGAGATCTTTCGCGTCAGCAACAAAGGGGCGCATTCCGAAGGTGGCGAGACCTTGAAAAGACGGTGCGTCGAGTTGCTCACGCATGCCCGGGGTAATGAAATCGTCTGTTCCCATCTACCCAGAGTAGGGCTCGAGAGTCCAGACTTGAAGGGTGTGTGGACGTTTTGCTCTCGACCAAACCACGGATGCCCTCGTGGAGGAGTTCTTGGCGCAAACCAATCGCTTCCCCGAGTGGTTTCCTCGGTGGAACATTTCTCCCACTACAACCATTCCCCTGGTGGTGACCACAGAGTCCGGAGAGCGCCTCGTCGGTCCCGCCCGGTGGTCCCTGGTTCCGTTTTGGTCCAAAGAATTGACGCTGAAGTATCCGACGTTCAACGCCCGATCTGAAACGGTCGCCGAAAAGCCCACCTTCCGCGGGTCAGTGAAAAGCCACCGCTGCATCATCCCTATCTCGGCCTATTACGAATGGACCACGGTGGGTGGATCAAAAGCCCCCCATGCGATCTATCGCCCTGACCAACCTCTTGTTGGCTTGGCTGGCCTCTATTCCTGGTGGACGAATCCCTCCAGCGGCGAGATGCTCGCCACGGCAACCATCCTGACTCGCGATAGTGCGGGCATCCTCGCTCCCCTTCACGACCGTATGCCTATCGCTCTTGAGCCAGACGACTACGACCGTTGGCTCGATCCTTCCCGCACCGAAGGAGCACAGTTGATTGCGGAAGTCTCCGAGCGCGCAGCAACCAATGCTGAGCGCTGGGACCACTACGAAGTAGCCCCGCTTCGAGGCGATAGTCCAGACTTACTCGAGAGGAAAGAAGGATCATGACCACGATTGCCGAGGTATTGGATTCCTTTCCCGAGAAGCAGTCAGCAGCACTGTGGAGAGTGCACAACACTCTCGAGTCGTTGCTGCCTCTCGCCGAGCAGGACATGTCGTGGGGGATGCCGACTTTTCGCTGCGAAGGAATCATCGTGACGTCGCTCATGGGTTTTCAGAACCACAACAGTCTCTTCGCCGGTTCTGAAGTCATGGAGATCATGGGAGATGCCCTCGCCGACTACACCGTCACCAAGGGAACCATCCATTTGGATAAAGAAAAAGCTCCACCAAAGAGCTTTCTGAAAGCAGTGGTGGAGGCGCGAATCACGGCAATCAATTCCTCTTTTCCCAAAAAGTCAGGGGAGTTCCTGGAGCTCTACGGAAATGGTGTTCCCAAGGCTCGAGGGAAATATAAGGACGGTCAGATGCAGGGCGAATGGAGGTTCTATCGCAAAGATGGAACCCTCATGCGCCAAGGTTCCTTTCGAGATGGTCACCAAACCGGTGAATGGACGACCTACGATTCCTCCGGTTCCCCCTACAAGACCACCAGGATGGGGTGACATATGGGTCTTCACCTCGAGGACGCACAAGCGCATCTCGCCTCCGCGTGTGAGGTGATGGCGACACTCATCCCCCAGCACACTCCGCCAGACATCACCCCTAAAAAGCCAGAGGAATACTTCTCGGTTCTGGTTTCCTCGATTCTTGGTCAGCAACTCTCTGTCAAAGCGGCCGACACCATTGAAGCGAGGCTTACGAGTGCCCTCGGTCCCCATGACCCGGCGGTGCTCTCGCGGGCATCCGTGGAGGATCTTCGTGAACACGGACTCTCGCGGTCCAAGGCCTCCTATGTCATCGGAATGGCCGACGCCTTTGTCCGAGGTGACATCGATCCACACCACTTGGCGAGTGCTGAAAGCGAGGCCGTCATCGAGAGCCTCACCAGCCTCAAAGGAATCGGTCCCTGGACTGCGGAAATGTTCCTGATTTTTGGAATGGGCCATCCTGACATCTGGTCACCCGGAGATTTAGGTCTTCGAAAAGCGGTCTGGGCCCACTTTGGTGACGACGCAGATGTGTTGGAAATAGCGGAGCGCTGGAGACCTTTTCGTTCCTACGCAGCCCTGTATTTGTGGGAATTTAGCGACAACAGCCC
>JAYOYJ010000027.1:0-10660 GCA_038153485.1 Pontimonas sp.
TCCAGTTCCTGTACTGGCAATGGGTGGTCTTCGTGCTAGCAACCCCTGTGGCGATCTGGGGGGCGTGGCCTTTCCATCGGGCTGCCGGGATTAATGCGAGGCACGGTGTCGCGACAATGGACACTCTCATTTCGGTGGGTGTGGGCGCAGCGCTGGCTTGGTCGCTCTATGCCCTGTTCTTGGGCGGGGCGGGAATGCCCGGGATGACCATGACCCTGGAGCTTTTTGGCCAGCCCGGTGAAGGATCACACGAAATTTATCTCGAGGTCGCGGCAGCGGTAACCACCTTCATGCTTCTCGGACGCTATCTCGAGCATCGAGCGAAGCGTGATGCCGGAGCAGCGCTTCGCGCCCTGATGGAATCAGGAGCAACTGAAGCGACTGTCCTCCGGGACGGGGTGGAGAAGCTCCTGCCGGTGGCAATGGTGAAACTAGGTGACGTTATGGTGGTGCGCCCCGGTGAGCGTATTCCTACCGATGGTCAGATCATCGAGGGGTCGGCGGCAATCGATGCGTCCATGATGACCGGTGAGTCAGTGCCGGTTGATGCCAACGTGGGAGACACCGTTCTCGGAGGGACGATTAATACATCGGGCTTTCTCCAGGTTCGAGCTACACGTGTGGGGGACGACACCGAGTTGGCTCGGATGGCGGCGCTCGTCGAGCGCGCTCAGACCGGCAAATCGGATGCACAGCGTCTCGCCGACAAAATCTCTGGCATCTTTGTGCCGATTGTGATCGCGATTGCGATTGTGACCTTTGCAGCGTGGATTGTGTTTGACGGCAGTGTCACCATCGCATTCCAGGCCGCCGTCGCAACGTTGATTATTGCTTGCCCGTGCGCCCTCGGACTTGCTACCCCGACTGCTTTGCTGGTGGGAACGGGTCGAGGCGCTCAGTTGGGTTTGCTGATTAGTGGCCCCGAAGTCCTCGAGCACAGTCGTTCACTGGACACCGTGGTGCTCGATAAGACGGGAACGCTCACCACAGGTCAGATGCAGGTTGCAGCAGTTTGGCCTGAGTCCGGCACAACAGAGCACGAGGTAGTAGCGCTCGCCGCAGCGGTGGAAGCGCAGTCTGAACACCCACTCGCGAAGGCCATCGTGGACAGGGCTCGTGCGGACAAGGTTCACTTTGCGGCGGCGAGGGATTTTCGGACCGAAGCGGGCTTCGGCGCTACTGCTCTCGTGCGGAACACCACGGTGACGGTGGGGCGCCCCGCCTGGCTTGAAACATCAGGAATGGCCATGTCCCCTGAGCTGGGCGAGCGCCTCGCGGAGCTCTACCTCACGGGAAACACGGTGGTGGGGGTGGCATCGGGCGAAAGGGTCGTGGGGTTGATTCATATTGCAGACACCCTTAAAGACACGAGTTCGAGCGCTATCGCCACCCTTCAGTCGCTGGGGCTCACCACAGTGATGGCCACCGGCGACCATGAGTCGGTTGCCGCTGCGATTGCTCAGCAGGTGGGTATCGATCGAGTTGAAGCGGGACTGACCCCGGAGGGCAAAGTGGAGGTCATTACCCGGCTCCAGGCGGATGGCCACCAGGTGGCGATGGTGGGCGATGGAATTAATGACGCCCCCGCACTAGCTACAGCAGATCTAGGGATTGCGATGGGCACCGGAACTGACGCGGCCATGAGCGCAGGTGATCTCACCATCACTCGAGGCGATCTGATGGGGGTTGCCGATGGAATCCGTCTGGCCCGCAAGACACTGGGCACCATCCGAGGGAACCTATTCTGGGCCTTTGCGTATAACGTCGCCGCTATCCCCCTCGCGGTAGCTGCTGTGTTGAATCCTGTGGTGGCGGGTCTGGCGATGGCGTTTTCGTCCGTGTTTGTGGTGACTAACTCTTTGCGTCTTCGGGGTTTCCGCCCCACCACAGTGTGATCTGACCCTGGACGAACTCATCGAGGGTGAGTTCGTCAGGGTCTGTGGCGCGTGATTCCCGATAAGACTCGATGAAGTAGGCGTCTCTGCACGCAGCCGCCCAGTCCCGAATGGCATCGAGTGGGTCATCGGGCATCACGCTTTGTCTCTTGACGGTCCGAATGACACCACGAATACCGACAATCAACAGGACGAGACCTATGAGTCCCCCGAGTGCAATGGTCCATCCCGTTAGGGCGAACGGCGAGACGACGAGGGAGAACAGGCCCAGTGCCGAGAGGGAAAACCAGTTCCCGAGCGCACTGGCCGGAAGAGGAGCCAGACCCCGAAAGAAGGAGTACCAGGAGGTGCCGTTTTCTTCCCACCACGGCCACCCCTCAGGGATGGGCGGGGCATCCGGATAGGGCTTCCAGTGGGGGTCTGGCTGAAAGCCTTGATAGAGAGAGACCCATCGCGGATGGGGGGTGCGCCATCCATCGGGCGGGTTGAACCTCAACGGCAAAGCGTCGAGGTCAACGGGCGTTCTCATCACGCCTCGAGGGTAGCCAGGGTCTTCACACGTGGCCACCCGGAATTCCCAAGGCTTGATGGAGTTGGCGCGGCGTATCGACCAGCTGCTGAGCTTGCTGCCATTCGGCAGGGCCGCCGTACCCCCAGCGCACCAGGATGGTTTCTAGGCCGTGGGCTGCCGCTCCTTCAACATCGTGGACGCGGTCGCCGATCATGATGGCGTTATCTGTCGGGAATCCTTTGTCACGAAGACCACTCAGAGCATCCTCGACGACTTCCGCTTTGGTACCGCGACTTTCGTCATCCGCGGCACAGGAAATCACGTCGAAATGATCACTCAAGGTGAAGTGCTCCAGCATGATCGTGGCCGGTGTCGTGGGCTTCGACGTCGCAATCGCGAGGTGGGCTCCCGCATCCTCGAGTCCGCGCAACAGGCTGGCAACGCCATCGAAAAGCTTCGAGTCGTAGACCCCCACATCGAGATACCGGGTCCGATAGATGGTGACAGCTTCTTTGGCTTCTTCGGCACTCATGTTGCCTCGAACTTCGAAGGATTGGGGCAGGGGAGGCCCCACCCAGCGCAGTAGTTCTGACATGGAGGGAACGGGTCGACCCAACTCCTTCAGCGTGAACGCAATGGTGGAGACGATGCCGGGTGCCGAATCGACCAAGGTGCCATCCAAATCAAGGAGAACACTGCGGTATTTCAGCACTGGAAAAGCCTAGGGGATGAGCGTCTAGAACAGCCGTTGGTGGCTGTCATCCAAACCGCGCATCTGGTCGTAGTCGAGCACGAGGCATCGAATCCCTCGATCCTCGGCAAGCGTGCGCGCTTGGGGCTTAATCTCTTGCGCGGCGTAGACCCCGGCGACGGGAGCGAGGTGGGGGTCGCGGTTGAGAAGCTCGAGATATCGAGTGAGTTGCTCGACACCATCGATGTCACCTCGACGTTTGATTTCGACAGCGACGTGAGCGCCGGAGTTGTCGGTGGCGAGAATGTCGACCGGTCCGATAGCGGTCATGTACTCCCGTCGCACCAGCGAGAAGCCTTCGCCGAGAATCTCAATCTGCTCAGCCAAGAGTTTCTGAAGGTCCGCCTCGACGCCATCTTTGATGAGGCCGGGGTCCTCCCCGAGGTGATGGGTGTGGTCGGAGTGAATCTCATGGATATTGACCATCAGAAGATCCGAGGTCTTGTGGTGCATCACTTTCCAGGTTTCCACGACGCCAGCCTCCGCTTGTTCGGTGTCAGGCTCGAGAACCTCGAGAGAACAGGGTGGGGGCATCCAGTTCAGGGGTTTATAACTTCCGCCATCGGAGTGAACCAATACGCTGCCATCGCCTTTGACCATGATGACCCGGGTGGCCAGAGGGAGGTGAGCACTGAGTCGGCCCGCGTAATCAACAGAACAGGTTGCAATGACGAGTCGCATGGGCTTTCAGTGTAGAGGGTCTAGTTCGCGGGAGGTTTTGCCGCGGGGGCGGCGAAGAACGCCAGGATGATGACGCCCACGACAACCCACAGTGCCGCGAGGATGCCAAAAGAATCTCCCAGACCGCCAATGAGGGGAGGGCCAATCAAGAAGGCCCCGTATGCGACAGTCGCCACAGCGGACACCCGAGCAGCACTCCCCTGGGGGGTATCTGCTGCCGCCGACATTCCCACGGGGAAACCTAAGGAGCTACCCAACCCCCACATCAAAGCTCCTAGTCCACTCACGACGGGCTGCTCCACCAGGATCACGAACGACAGCCCGGCGATGGCCATCGCGGCCGAACCTTGGAGTACCGGAACTCGGCCAAAATTGTCCAGAAGATAGACCCCTCCGATACGTCCAGCCATCATCCCGACGGTGAAGAAACCAAACCACAATGCCCCCACCGCATTGGTTTGATCTCGACCATCAACAATGGCCAGGGCTAGCCAGTCATTCGCGGAACCCTCCGCGAAAGCCATCCCGAGTGCAATAACCCCAATCGCGAGGGTTCGGGGTTCCTTCCAAACTCGGAGCCGATCCGCCAGAGTGGAGCGTTGCTCGACACCATCGTCTCCGCCAGATTCCTCTTCACCCGACATAAATCGGGAGACGAACCACAGCACAGGGGCCATGATGAGAGCCATCACGATGGTGTGGGGCGCGATTCCAATCCCCACAAAACTCATCAGCGCTGAGACTCCCGCTCCGGTTACTGTTCCGAGCGACCAGAACGCGTGGAACCACGGCATGATGTTGCGACTTACCGCTTTTTCGACCGAGGCACCCTCGACATTCATCGCGACGTCCGCGATTCCATTTCCTGCGCCCGCCATGATGATGGCGACGACGGTGAGTGCGTAACTCGAGATCCACGAGGACCCCACCCCAATTCCTGCTAGCCCGACTAATCCGAGAAGCCCAAAAAACAGGATGGTGTTGCACTGTCCCACCCAGGCGATGATGTGGCTCGAAAAGACGAGGCCACTCACAGCACCGAGAGCTCCAGTAAAGAGAAGAGCCGCGACTTCCGCAGTCGAGATATCGAGCCCATCCCGAATGGCGGGGACGCGCGCAAGCCAGGTGGAAAAGCCCAGCCCATTAATCATGAACACCACAAACAAGGCGTTCCGCCAGGTGGTGGGGGTCCGAGAATTAGCGTGACTCACCGGGCACCATCCATCTCTCGCCTCTGGCTCGAAGCCCCAAGGTAAGAGCTCTGGCACCAATGTAGCTGACGCCAAAGGCTGCCTCGAGCATCAGTAAGCCCCCGAGGTTGACACCTGCAACCACCCACTCGGTGATTGAGGCAAGCCAGAGGAAAGGGGCGAACATGACGACGTTCAGAACACCGGTAAGAGCAAGGTACCTTCCATCTCCCGCTCCGATGAGGATGCCGTCCAGGACGAATACGAACCCGGACAGGGGAAGCGTGAGGGCGAGCAGGATAAAAACGGGAAGGAGCACCTCACGAAGCGGGCCATCCGAGGTCATGATGAAGGGAAGAAGAGGGGAGAGCAGACCAGTCAGCACCGCGAGGATTCCTCCGGCAAAGAAACCCCATGCCATCAGGGTCGACGTGGTCTTGCGGACGCCCTCAAGATTGCGAGAACCCAGGTCATGCCCGATCAGCGCTTGCGCTGCAATCGCCAGAGAATCGAGCGCGAGCGCGAGGAGGCTAAAGAGGGTAAACACGATGTGCCATGCGGCGAGCTCTCGAGTGCCGAGCCCGGTGGCCACGAACACAGTCGCAAGGAGAGCCACACGCAAACTCAAGGTTCGCAACAACAACCAACTTCCTGACCGGGCAGCAGAGGTAATCCCGAGCATTCCTGGCGCGAGGGAGACTCCGTGGGCCCGTGCTTCGCGAACAACGATAAGAAGGAACACGGTGGCCATCGCCCATTGGGCAATGACGGTCCCCCACGCTGAACCGCGAAGCCCCAGACCTATTCCATAAATAAGGAGAGCGTTCAGTGCGGCATTTGCAGCGAAACCGGCAAGAGCAATCCACAAAGGTGTTCGCGTGTCTTGGAGTCCTCGCAATAGACCCGTCGCGGCGATGACCAAGAGCATGCCAGGAAGCCCCCACCAGGAAATCCCGAGGTACATTTCTGTGTCGACCGCCACCTCTGTCGTTGCGTCGAAGAGACTCACGAGCCATGGAGTAAGGGCCGACCCGATTATTCCAAGGATTACCCCGAGCCCAAGTGCGAGCCAGAGTCCGTCGATTCCCGCCGAGATTGCCCCCGCCTTGTTTCCAGCGCCCAATCGTCGTGCCACTATCGGCGTGGTGGCATAGGCCAGGAAAATCAGAAGCCCAATGACCGTGGTCAAGATGGTGCTGGCCAGTCCGAGACTTGCCAGAGCGGTGGCACCAAGGTGACCCACCATCGCTGTGTCCGTGAGCAGAAAGAGTGGTTCGGCGATGAGTGCGCCGAGTGAGGGGATGGCGAGACCGAGGATGCGATTTGTGAGAGAGGCGTCGGGCACGTCCGTAGGCTACCGCCCAGCGTGCTCTCTGAATCGATGATTAGGGTGAGTGCTGTGGCACGCAGCGGCATCGAAATCGAGGAGCGGAATTCATCCGTTCACCCCGGGGATGATCTGTATCTGCACATGAATGGCCGCTGGCTAGAGCGCTCCCCCATTCCCGATGACAAGGCTCGATTTGGCGCTTTCACCATCCTCGCTGAGGAAGCTGAGCAGGCCGTTCGAGACATCTTGGAGGAAGCTCGCACCGCACCTGAGGGCTCTGGGGCCAGAAGAGCGGGAGATTTGTACGCGAGCTTCATGGATGAGAAACGCATCGAAGAACGCGGCCACGCTCCGATTCACGCTGTCATCGAGAGGGTCGCTGCGGCCTATGCCGAAGGTAAGGATGCGCTCCTCGCCGAGCTCGGAGGCTTAGAGCGCGGTGGTAGCGAGGGCTTGTGGCAGCTCTTCATAGACAACGACCCGGGAGATCCTGAGAAGTACGTCATTTTCATGGAGCAGGGCGGTATCGGCTTACCTGACGAGTCCTATTACCGGGATGACTCGTTCGAGGAAATCCGAGGGGCTTATCTCGCCCACTTAGGGCGAGTTTTCGATCTGATTGGTCTTGATGCTTCTGCTGATCGGGCAGCTCGAGTGATGGCGGTGGAGACAGAGCTCGCTTCTCACCACTGGGACAATGTCCGCTCGCGTGATGCTGAGGCGACGTATAACCCGACAACTATGGACGAGCTTCGCTCCCTTATGGGAGGTCTCGCGTGGGATTCCTGGCTCGAGGCTTCAGGCATTGGGTCGGAGAAATTTGCTCGAGTGATTGTTCGTCAGCCCAGCTTCGTGAGCGCCATCGCATCGGTCTGGGACTCTCAGAGCTCAGAAGCCTTGCGCGATTGGACGCTTTGGGGGGTGATGCGGTCTTTCTCGCCCTACCTCAGTTCCGATCTTGTGGACGCTCATTTCGACTTCTTCGGTAAGACGCTGTCGGGAACACCAAAAATCCGCGCGCGTTGGAAGAGAGCGGTGTCCTTCGTTGAGGGCGTGATGGGCGAAGCTGTCGGAAAGCTGTATGTCGAGAGGCACTTCCCACCGACAGCGAAGGCCCAAATGGACGAACTCGTGGCTACTCTCCTCGAGGCCTACGGCTTGAGTATTCAGTCTTTGACCTGGATGAGCGAGGACACAAAAAAGAAGGCCTTGGAGAAGCTCGCCACGTTCAATCCCAAGATCGGTTATCCCGATAAGTGGCGAGACTATTCAGCGCTCACGGTCACATCCGATGACCTCTGGGCCAACGTCTTGGCCGGGAACGAATATGAATTCCGCCGGGAGCTTCGCAAGATCGGCTCCCCGCTGGATCGGGACGAGTGGTTCATGACCCCGCAAACGGTCAATGCGTATTACAACCCAGGGTTCAATGAGATCGTTTTTCCCGCAGCAATCCTGCAATACCCATTCTTTGACCCTGAGCGAGATGCGGCCTCAAATTATGGGGCGATTGGGGCGGTCATTGGCCATGAAATTGGTCACGGTTTCGATGATCAGGGCTCTCGTTTTGATGGCCATGGCCGTCTTCTCAATTGGTGGACGGAAGAAGATAGGTCGGCCTTTGAGGAGCGGACCCGGTCGCTGATTGATCAATTCAACGCGTTGAGCCCGAAAGAGCTCCCCGGCCACACGGTGAACGGCGAGCTGACTATTGGAGAAAACATCGGCGATCTCGGAGGCTTAGCCATCGCGTGGAAGGCCTATCTGCTTTCCCTGCAGGGCGAGGAGCCCCCAGTTGTCGATGGATTGTCCGCTCACGAGCGATTCTTCCTGTCGTGGGCGCAATCCTGGAAGCTCGCGGTTCGGGTTGAAGAAGCCAAACGGTTGCTCCAGATTGACCCCCATTCCCCTTCGGAGTTCCGGTGTAACCAAATTGCTCGTAATCTGGATGAGTTTTACGAAGCATTTGGAGTGACGAAAGAACACGAGCTCTGGTTAGACCCGGAAGACAGAGTAAGTATCTGGTAATCACCCCAAAACCCCGCTACGCTGTGGGTATCAGGAATACATTCCAAAATTGGAATACATATCGGAGGCTTTTATGAGAGGCAAGATTCTCTTCGTTTTTGGACTTGCTGTGGGCTACGTACTGGGGACCAGAGCGGGCCGAGAGCGTTACGAACAAATCAAGGCGGGAGCTGAGAAAGTTTGGCTCGATCCTCGTGTGCAAGAGCAGGTTCACACGGTCGAGGAGTTCGTGAAAGACAAAGCGCCTGATCTTGCTGACAAGGCAACAACCGCAGCGAAGAAGGTAACCTCCGCGGTGCGCAGTGCGCGCGGGGGACAGGGCGCCTAAGTTTCGTGTCGGAAAACCAGGGTGCTCGGGCGCGAGCGAAGGGAAAATCGTTCCTTTCGCTCATTACTGATGTTCCCCACCTCATCTCGAAACTCATTCGAGCAGAAATAGAACTCCTCAAAGCAGAGCTCATTTCGAAGCTCAAGTCAGTGGGAATTGGACTGGGTCTTTTCGTTATCAGCCTCTCGCTCATTCTGTTGGCCCTGTTGCTCCTGATTTTTGCTGGAGTGTTCGCGTTGTCACTTGTTGTGCCTCTGTGGGCAGCAACGCTGATCGTTGCTGGTGTGGTGATTCTCGCCGCAATCGTGATTGCGGGAGTTGGTGCAGCGGTGATGTCTCGGACAAAGTCACCTCTGCCCGACGAAACGGTCGAGAGTATTCGCCAAGACATCCGCGTCCTTCGGGGGGACAAGTAAATGTCGAAGTCCAGGCTCCGGTCCTTTGTGGGTGAGACGAGGGACGACCTGGGCGCCACACTGGATGAAATTGAGCATCGCCTGCGGCCCGATGTGATGGCGAAGAAGTTGGCCGCCTGGGTAGCCAGGTCCTGGGATGAAGATTCCACGCCCTGGCTCATCGGCCTGGGAGTGAGCCTTATCGGAGGTCTAGCTGCCGTGTTGTGGGCAGTGTTTGGGGACGACTAGTCCTGAACTGACACCACAACGCGACCTCTGGTGAGCCCCGCCAATACTCGAGGTGCCACATCCAACGCGTCCTCGAGAGGAATTTCATGCGCTATGACATCGAGGGGTAGCTTCGCAGTCGAAAAATGATTCCAAATCTCTTGTCGGGTTTCGAGAGATTGGAAGACCGAGTTGATTCCCACCAGGCTTACTCCCCGCAGGATGAAGGGAAGCACTGTTGTCGGAAGGTCTGAACCAGCGGCCAGACCACAGGAAGCCACCACTCCATCAGTCTGCGTGGAGGCAATGAGCGTGGCCAGCATTTCTCCCCCTGTTTGATCAAGTGCCCCGGCAAAGCGCTCATGGAGGAGTGGTCTCTTGGGCTGAGCGAGAAATTCCTGTCTCGATAACACGTCCGAGGCGCCCAGTGAGGTGAGGTACTCAGCTTCATCGGTTCGGCCAGTAATCGCCACGGGCGTGAAACCGGCATGTGCGAGCAGGCTCAGGGCCAGAGATCCCACTCCTCCTGCCGCTCCTGTCACGGCGATGGGTAATCCTGCCGAGTCGGCAGTGATGCCGTCGCTTTCAAGAGCCCTCACCGCGAGCGCAGCGGTAACGCCCGCCGTGCCGATGATGGCGGCCTCTCGAAGGGAGAGGCCCGAAGGGATAGCGATCACGTGCTCGGGCTCTGCGACCACCCTTGTCGCCAATCCTCCGTGCCGGTTTTCTCCATAACCAAAGCCGGTGATGACGACCTCTGTTCCCACAGGGAGGGAAGAGTCAGAACTCGCGCTGACGATTCCGGAACAATCAATTCCCGGAATCAAGGGTGATTCACGCACGACACCGGGCGAGCCGGTGAGGGCCAGAGCGTCCTTGTAGTTGAGGGCCGAGTAATGAATGTCGATGGTGACTGATCCATCACCCAGTTCGGACTCGGCAATCTGATCCCGGAAGTGCGTCGTGAGCTGACCCGACCCATCGGAGGCAACCCACCAGCCTGTGCCGTGCTCAACCAAACAGCATCGCCGCCGCGTCGTAGCGCTCAGTCGGCACGGTCTTCAGGTCGCCCAGAGCTTCCACAAAATCAACGCGCATGATGTCGGTTCCCCGCAAGGCGACCATGTGTCCCCACTGCTTGTCGTTGACAAGGTTGATAACACTCATGCCGAAGCGTGTTGCCAAGACTCGGTCAAAGGCGCTGGGAGTTCCACCGCGCTGAATGTGTCCCAACGTGGTGGCCCGGGTTTCAATTCCTGTGGCCTCTTCGATGAGGGGAGCCAGGACTTCGCCTATTCCACCGAGTCGTGGTCGCCCAAACGC
>JAYOYJ010000027.1:10760-14364 GCA_038153485.1 Pontimonas sp.
CATCGCTCAGTTCTTTCGCTGCAGCGAGAGAGCCTTCTCCGCCGATAGCGATGATCGCATCTATCTTGTGTTCCTCGAGAACCTCGGCTACGCGCTCGGTGCCCCCGTAGTCGAAAGGGTTGGTCCGTGAGGTTCCCAGAATTGTTCCCCCTTGCTTCGAAATACCTTTCACTTCATGACGAGTAAGCGGCATGATGTCGGGTTCGCACAAACCTTTGTAGCCACCGACAAAGCCCACAAATTCATGACCATGAACCCTGGTTCCTTTGAGCACTGCTGCCCTGATGACCGCGTTCAGTCCGGGAGCATCTCCACCGCTGGTGAGCATTCCGATTTTCATGTCACTATTCTCTCTGGTTCCCTCACTCCCGGGGAACAGAATCTCAATCATTTACATAGGTTTCACCAAGTCCAGACATAGACAGACGTTTTAGTCTGGGGTCAGAACTTCTTTTACAGAGCGATCAAGGAGATGACATGGCTGAGAAAAAAGAGACCGTTAAGGCAACCGACCACGTTGCTGGAGAGGTCGAGACAGGGTTGACCGGGAACACGGAATACCCGGGTCAGACCATGGGAATCGTGGCACTCGTGCTGTCTTTCTTCACCCAAGTACCTGCGCTCATCCTCGGAATCATCGCGTGGGTGTGGTCCAACAAGGCCGGTGTCAACAATGTGCCAGCCAAGGTCGCCGTTGCGGTGAGCTCAGTCCTCATGGTGCTGGGAATCTTGGCCATCGTCGGCTGGGTCGTGCTTGTCGCATCGACGGTGGGCGAGCTCGGTGATTTTGGCATGTGGGACGGAATGGGTCCCAGGGGTCTTCGCTCCTAGAGGCTTTCTCGCTCCAACACAGCCATAGCGGCGTTGTGGCCGGCGATACCGCTCACAGCGCCGCCGCGGCGGGCACCTGAACCACACAGGAAGACTCCTTCGTCCGATGTGGCAACACCCCAGCGTCGCTCCGGAGTAGAGAGGTCCTCGTCATCCTCGACGAAGGGCCACTCCAATGGCCCGTGGAAAATGTTTCCGCCGGGAAGACCGAGAGCGTCCTCCAGATCACGCGTCGTCTTTGTCTCAACACAGAGGTTGCCTTCTGCGTCTTGCAAGATGACATCCTCGAGTGGTTCTGCCAGGACGCTATTGAGCGAGGCAACAACAGCTTCTTGCAGTGCCGTGCGCAAGGAATCGTTGTCCATCGTCTGGGTCAGCCGGTGGGGAACGTGAAGACCGAACACGGTCAGAGTGTGTGCTCCTGACTCGTGGAGCTCTGGCGAGAGGATGCTCGGGTCGCTCAGCGAGTGACAGTAAATCTCACACGGAAGAGGATCGGGAATAGCTCCGGACTCCGCTGCCTCGAATCCCGTCTGGAGTTGCGACCAGGTTTCGTTGATGTGGAATGTCCCCCCAAATGCCGCCTCAGGGGTAAGAGAGGAGTCCTTCAGGCGGGGCAATCTCTTGAGGACCATATTCACCTTGACCTGGGCTCCCTCAGGGCCGGGCTCTACCGAGGCTCTACCGCGGAGGGCATCGAGTTCCCGAGGCGATGCGTTGACCAGGACATACCGTGCACTCACGGTGTAGCTCGAGCCCTCGTGGGTGTAGGAGACCACATTGTCGTCACTAATCTCCGTCACGGCCGCTCCGGAGAGCATCGTTGCTCCGGCCTCCCGCGCTGCGTGGAGGATGGCCCCCGACACAGCACCCATGCCACCGACAGGAACATCCCAGTCTCCTGTTCCTCCCCCCATCACGTGGTAGAGGAAGCACTTGTTTGCGTCGAGATTCGGATCGTGGTTGGGTGCGAAAGTCCCGATGAGCCCGTCGGTCAGGACGACGCCACGCACGACATCGTGGCTGAATGTATTTTCGATCACATCACCAATGGGTGTTTCGATGAAGCGGTCAAACAATTCGGGTTCACCCGTGAGGCGTGCAACGTGCTCTTTGGCTTCGCTTCGCGTGATGAGAGGGTCGGTTACTCCTGGAAAGAGAGCTCTCGCGAGGGCTCCGGTTTGTGAATAGAAGGAATTCCACGCGGGAAAATCGTTGGCAGCTCTCAGTCGAGCGAAAGATTCTTGGGTGAGGTCGGCGTCTTCATTGTCAATAAGAAGACCAACATGGTCTCCAGGGACCGGGGTGTAGGAGGAGTATCGCCGTTTCGCCAGTGAAATCGGTAAAGACAGGTCGTCGATAATTTTCTGGGGAAGCAGGCTCACGAGGTAGGAGTATCGGGACAGGCGCGCGTCGACTCCCGGGAAAGCTTGGTGGGAGACCGCAGCGCCACCCCACTCGTCGAGTCTTTCCAACACCGCGACCGACAGGCCTGCCTGTGCGAGATATGCAGCCGCCGTCAGCCCGTTATGGCCACCGCCAACAACGACAACGTCGGCGTGTGAGGGGCTCATAGGACCACAGTCTAGGCAGGCATAACCGACTCACTGCCCATCGATGCTCCCGGGATGCATTCACCAGACTCGAGGCGTAGCATGCTCCCTATGCCTTCTGCGACCGCACAAGAGACTTCGAAAGATAAAGGACTCAGCGGAATCGCTCTCGCACAGTCGCTTGCCGATGACTCGGTTGCCCTGGTTCGCTCGTGGCTAGATAGGGCTGCGAAGCTCCACCGGAGGCCTGACGCGAGTTCCGAGCGCTTAGCCGGAGTATTGAAAGACCCGAAGGGCCCAGCGTTTGCCCTGGGGTTTGTCGATCGGGTCGCGAGACCCGAGGACCTCTCCGTCGCGGCGAGAAATTTCCGACAGCTCTCGAAAGACATTCCAGGGTTTCTGCCCCCCATTTTGCGTCTTCTCATTCAGCTGGGTGGATTCTTCGCGCCGATCTTTCCGGCCATCGTGGTGCCGATCGCTCGGTGGGCACTCAAGACGCTAATCGGACACCTCATCATTGACGCGAGCGACTCGAAGCTCACCGCTTCCTTGAAGCGGCTCACGAAGAAGGGTGACCGGCTGAACATCAATCTTCTGGGTGAAGCAGTTCTCGGAGATGACGAAGCTGACCGCAGGCTTGCCGGTGTTCGCGCGCTGATTCATCGCGACGACGTGGACTATGTATCGGTCAAAGTGTCGGCGATTTCCAGTCAGCTCTCCATGTGGGCATACGAACAAACAGTCGACCGGGTGGTCGAGCGCCTCATTCCGCTTTATCAGGAGGCGGCAGCGACAAGGCCCCCGACGTTCATCAATCTGGACATGGAGGAGTTCAAAGACCTCGACATGACCCTCGATGTCTTTGAGCGTGTCTTGGGAGATAAGAGTCTCCGCTCCTACACCGGGGGAATCGTGCTTCAGGCCTACCTCCCCGAAGCTCTCGCCGCGATGAAGCGCATCCAAAGCTTTGCGGCCTCGCGAGCAAAAGCGGGAGGAGCACCACTCAAGGTCCGCGTGGTGAAAGGGGCGAACCTGCAAATGGAGCAGGTCGATGCCGAGCTACACGACTGGCCGCTAACGGTATTGCCCTCAAAGCAAGCCAGTGACACCAACTACAAACGAGTTCTCGAATGGGCCCTAACCCCGTCGAGGAGTAAAAACGTCCGCATCGGTGTTGCCGGGCACAACCTCTTCGATGTGGCCTTCGCTCACCTGTTAGC
>JAYOYJ010000028.1:0-13657 GCA_038153485.1 Pontimonas sp.
GGCCCCGCGTTCGAGACCTCGGTCCACTGCTGGTCGTGTGGGCGGTGGCGATGGGTGTGCTCGTGTTCCAACGAGACCTCGGAACCTCTCTGCTGTATTTCGGCCTCTTCCTCGCCATGCTCTACATCGCTACGAACAGGGTGTTGTGGTTGGGACTGGGTGGGGGATTGTTTGTGGGTGGCGCGGTAGCTGCTGCCACCCAGATGAGTTACGTCCAAGGCCGTGTGCAGGGCTGGCTGGATTCGTTCAATAACGAGGTCTACAACGCCGTCGGTGGCTCTTACCAACTCGTTCAAGGACTGTTCGGCTTTGCCGAAGGCGGATTCATCGGGGAAGGTCTGGGTCAAGGTCAGCCCGACTTCGTTCCCCTAGCGAACTCGGACTACATCGTCGCAGCACTCGGTGAGGAGCTCGGAATCTTTGGGGTGTTCGCCCTGTTGGCCCTCTATTTATTGCTTGTCTCCAGGGGCTTGCGCGTGGGTTTCACGGGAACGGATGATTTCGGTCGGCTCCTGTCATCCGGTTTAGCATTCGTCCTTGCTCTCCAGGTCTTCGTCGTGATCGGCGGTATCACCCGCGTGATTCCGGTCACCGGCCTCACCACACCTTTCCTAGCAGCGGGTGGGTCATCGCTGGTGGCCAACTGGATCATCGTTGCCCTGCTGTTGCGCTTGAGCGATGAAGCACGCGCGTCCGTTCGACTCGAGGCGGGTGTTCGGGCATGATCACACCACTGCGCCGGGTGGGAATCGCCATCTTGGCGATGTTTATCGCACTCTTTCTCTCCGCCAGTTACCTCCAGGTGGTGGCGAGCGAGGACATCGCCGATGACGACCGCAACGTACGAAAACTCTACGAGAGCTTTTCTGCGGAGCGCGGGCAAATCCTCGCCGGCGGTATTCCCGTAGCAACCTCGATTCCTGTCGATAACCAGTTCAGCTACCTGCGCACCTACCCCTACCCGAAGCTCTACGCGCCCGTGGTCGGCTACTACACCTTGAACCAAGGCAACGCTGGCATCGAAAGCGCACTCAACCCCGTTCTCACAGGGCGCACAAGTTCCCAAATTCTGGATCAGCTCACCGCTCTCGTCACCGGCTCCACGCCGGAGGGCGCCAGCGTGCAATTGACCATCGATCCTGAGATCCAACAAGTGGCTTTCGAAGCTCTGGGCGATCGACGCGGTGCGGTGGTGGTCATGGATCCCGCGACTGGCCGAATTCTCGCGATGGTCTCCACCCCGTCGTATGACCCCAATCGCTTAGCCGCTCACTCCACCTCGGCGGTTCTTGGCGCTTACAACGAGCTCTCCGAGGACCCCGGGAATCCGCTGGCCAATCGCGCCATCGCCGGGGATCAATACTTCCCGGGTTCCGTCTTCAAGATTTTGATGACGGCTGCCGCTTTGGAATCCGGCGACTACACCGCGGACAGTGAATTTCTCAACCCGGCAGAACTCCCGTTGCCGCTCAGCACCAAGAGCGTCAAAAATTCCGGCGGGAGACTCTGTGGAGGCAACGAGACGGTGACCCTCGAGGACGCATTCCGTCTGAGCTGCAATATTCCCTACGCCGAATTAGGTCTGGAACTCGGCGAGACCGCCATCGGCTCAATGGCGGATGACTTTGGCTTTGGTGCAACACTCGAGATCCCCCTCGAGGTGACACCGAGTAACTTCCCTCGAGGCTTGGATGACGCCCAATTGATGCTGAGCTCGTTTGGTCAGTTCGATGTTCGGGTCACACCATTGCAGGTGGCGATGATGAGTGCAGCGGTAGCTGAGGGTGGCGTGCTGATGAAACCCAACCTCGTGGATGAGATTATTGCCCCCAACCTTCGGGTCCTCCAGTCCTACGAGCCCACCATCTACTCCAGGCCCCTGCGGCCCTCTGTTGCCGAAGAATTGACGCGCATGATGGTGCGCAACGTCAGTCAGGGTGTCGCCAGTGGAGCAGCAATCTCAGGCATTAGCGTCGCAGGTAAGACGGGAACAGCGGAGACAGGAATTGGCGATGGGCGCTCTTTCTGGTTCACCGGATTCGCCCCCGCAGAAGATCCTCAACTCGCTATCGCCGTGGTCATCGAAGGCTCCAGTTCTGAGGGAACGTCGAACTCTGTGGCATCGCCGGTGGCGAGAACCATCATGGAGGCGGTGATCCAGCGATGAGACCGACCACCGGCCAAGTGTTTGGATCCCGCTACGAGCTTGTCTCCCGCATCGCCATCGGCGGTATGGGTGAGGTGTGGAAAGCCAACGACTCCGTCATTGGTCGCACTGTCGCCATCAAGATCCTCAAAGACGAATACATGGGGGATTCGGGCTTCCGAGAGCGCTTCCGGGCTGAGGCCCGGCACGCCGCTCTCGTGAACCACGAGGGCATCGCGAACGTCTTCGACTACGGCGAAGAGGAGGGCAGTGCCTACCTCGTAATGGAGCTGGTGCCTGGTGAAACACTGAGCAGCATTCTGGAACGCGAAAAGATTCTTCCTGCATCACGTGTGCTGAGCATCGTGGCCCAAACAGCGTCCGCCCTCCACGCTGCTCACCAGGCTGGTCTTGTGCACCGGGATATCAAGCCTGGAAACCTCCTCATCACCCCCGATGGCAGCGTGAAGATTACCGACTTCGGTATCGCCCGCCTTGCGGACCAGGTTCCTCTGACCGCAACCGGTCAGGTGATGGGAACCGTGCAGTATTTGGCTCCCGAGCAAGCAGGGGGCAAACCGGCGTCGCCCGCAACGGATGTGTACTCGCTCGGCATCGTCGCCTACGAGGCTCTGGCCGGGAGGCGCCCCTTCCGCGGGGAGTCCCAAGTCGCCATCGCCATGGCGCAGATTAAGGAGACACCGCCAGAGCTACCCTCCTCTATCCCTTCGGCTGTTCGGGCATTGGTCATGTCGTGTATGGCGAAGAAACCAGAAGGTCGCCCGGCCACAGCTCAGGATCTTGCACAGGCCGCCCTCGCGCTTTCTCGAGGTGATGATGCCGCGGGTCTTGCCTTTATCCCGGAGCCCACGTCCGAGAAAGCATCCGGCGAGAAAAAGAAGCCAGCGCCCGTGTCCACGGACACCTCTCCCGTGGAGACACCGCGAAAGCTCGGTCGAAATTTCTGGTTGTTTAGCGGCATCGGTGCCTTTGTCGCCATCGCGCTCATTGCAACATCGCTGACCGTGTTGCTCCAGTCACCACCGTCTGATGTTGTCGAGGACCCGGTAGTCCCCGTTCTTCCCGACGTTCCTGAGGTCGTCGAACCTGAAACCCCCGCAGAAGACCCTGTGACGGAGGAGGACATCGTCCCCGAGATCACCACGGTGGAGATCACCAAGGCTGAAATCGTGGGTAAGACTCAGGCGCAAGTGCAAGAGACGCTCACCCAAAAAGGTCTGCGCCTGGACGCGATTACCGGGAACATCGCTCCGTCCCAAGACCTCGTGGCAACCGCCTATCGGGTGAACCCTCAAGGGACCGTGGCGAGTAACACCCTCATTGCTGTCTACTTCTACGCCGCGATTCCTCAGCCTCCTAAGCCCCGCACGATGGTTGTCACCCCAGCGGAAGGGCCCTGGGCTCCCGGTGATGAAGTCTTGCTCGAGTGGCCAGGCTATGCGCAGTGCCCCGCCGGATTCGATCTCGTGAGCTACACCATTCAAATTGTCGGTGGGGAAATCCTTGACAACGAGGGTGCGACAGTCCTCGAACCCGAGCAGACCGCCATCAATGTTCTGCTCGGTGAGGGTGAGAGCATGACCGCCAGCTATCTCGTGAAGTGTGGAAGCTTGTCGTCGCCTTTGTCCACCGAATTGTCCATTGGCATTACGACTCCTGAGCCAGAAGTGCCCGAAGATACGCCCGTAGAATAACGTCGGCCCTAGAAGGCCAGATTGAGGATTGAGTGAACACTAACGCGCCAGGAGCCTGGACTGGTCGCCTTCTGGGTGGCAGGTACGAGGTGCGCGAGATCATCGGCCGCGGTGGCATGGCTGATGTGTATCTCGGTGTTGACGCGAGGCTTGGGCGCCAGGTAGCGCTGAAGATTCTCAAGTCCACGCTCTCCTCAGACCCCACATTCCGAAACCGTTTCCGTCTTGAAGCCATGTCGGCTTCCAAGATGTCTCACCCCTCCATCGTTCGCGTTTTCGTTGCGGGAGATGTGGAAAACGGCCCCGCGGGGGAGACTCCTCCGGGGAGCACCACCCCCTACATCGTCATGGAGCATGTGGAGGGGCATCTGCTCAGCACCCTCATGCGCCAAGGAAAGCTCGAAGAGCGCCACATTTTGAAAGTCGCCGACGGGGTGCTGACCGCTCTCGAGGTGTCCCACAAGGCAGGGCTCGTTCACCGCGATATCAAGCCAGCGAACATCATGATTTCCGAGGATGGCACCGTCAAGGTGATGGACTTTGGTATCGCCAGAGCAGTGAGTGATGCCACGGGAAACCTCGAACAAACCACCTCGATTTTGGGCACCGCGCTCTATATCTCGCCTGAACAAGCTAAAGGCGAAGAGCCCGACACCCGCACGGACCTGTATTCGCTCGGTGTGGTGATGTATGAATTGCTCGCGGGTGCGCCTCCTTTCACGTCCGAGTCCCCCGTGTCGATCGCGTATAAGCACATCAGCGAAGAACCGACGCCTCTGCGAGAAGTCAACCCGAACGTCTCAGAAGACGTCGCGCTGATCGTTGAAGCTGCGATGGAGAAGGAGCTGGCTGAGAGATTCCCGACAGCTCAAGCTTTCCGGGCCGCCATTGAAGATGTCGCTCAGGGGCGTCCCCCGAAGCTTCCGACTCCGGGGGCGCGAGTTCGCGTGGAACCGGCTGTCACCGGAAGCGTTCCGCAAGCCACGGTGGAGCCTGAATATCGCCAGCCAGTGGAAGGCTTCGAGATTTTCGAATCACGGGGAATCAAACCCCAGAGTGTTCCGACTCTGGCCATTGGGATGGGCTCGGTCCTCGCGGTGTTGTTCGTCATCGGTGTTGTGTTGTGGGTCTTCACCCTCAACCCCGCCACCACAGCCACCACCGCCGCACCCGCCGTACCCGCTCTGGTCAACCAAACCGAGGGTGTGGCAACACAGACCATTTCCGCCCTCGGACTCACACCCGATGTCGAGTATGAGGCGAACGAGATGATTCCCGAAGGAATTGTTATCGAAACCTTCCCCGAGGAAGGCACCCGCGTTGCACCGGGTGAGCCAGTCCGAATCGTGGTCTCGAGCGGCATTGCGCGTTTTGATCTGCCCGATGTGCGCAATATCGATATCGAGGAAGCAACCGCGCTGCTCGAAGAACGCGGTCTCGTTATTGAGGCCATCGTCGACACCTACTCGCCGAGCCTTGAGGAGGGTCTGGTCATGGCGACCACGCCCCAACCAGACACCCCTGTGAGACCCGGTGACGCGATTACCGTCACCATCTCCAATGGGAAGGTTCTCGTTCCCAACGTTGTGGGCCTCACGGTAGGGGAGGCAAACCCGTTCCTGACCGGTCCCTCCATGCAACTCTCCGTGCGCCTCGAAATTGCGACGGACTGCATCGGTCAAACCGTGAAAAGTCAGTCTTTGTCTCCAGGAGAGCACCCCCAACGCTCGGAAATCACCCTCACCTACTGTGGCGCGGTCGCGACCGAGGATCCTGCTGGCGGCTAGACCCCGGCAACGCGTGGGCTCAACGATCGAGCAATCTCTGCTGCGCCGGTAAGACCGGTGACCTCGAGCCAATTGCCGATCATCGTGTAGCCGCCCTCGGTCAGCACTGATTCGGGGTGAAACTGAACGCCAAACACCGGGGCGCTCTGGTGGTTGAGCCCCATGATGACCCCTCCGGTGGTGCGAGCGGTCACCACTAGTTCATCGGGGACGGTCCCGTCGACGACGGCGAGGCTGTGATACCGGGTGGCCTGAAACGTATCGGCAACTCCCTGGAACAGCGTGCTTTCATCGTGTTGCACCACCGAGGTCTTCCCGTGCATCAGTTCTTCCGCATGCGCAACAGTTGCTCCAAAAGCTTCTGCGATGGCTTGATGGCCCAGACAGACACCCAGCAGGGGTCTGCCCTGGTCGACTGCCTCTTTGACAATGGCAATCGACACTCCTGCATCTGCGGGAGTGCCAGGGCCTGGGGACACCAGGATGCCGTCATAGCGAGCAACAAGGTCTGGGACCTCGTCCGCACTCACATCGTCATTACGAATGACGTCAGTAGTTGCGCCCAGCTGGTGAAGGTACCCGTTGAGTGTGTAAACAAAGCTGTCGTAGTTATCGACAACCAGAATGTGAGTCATGTGCGGGGGTTCCTCTCCTCACCGCGCACAGCCTACCAAGCCGACTCCGGGGGATAGTTGTACCCCCAGAGACCCCAGATAGACTGTCCGGCATGGCTAAGCAACCGCGCGATCCCATCTCCACCCGCTCCACCTACGAGGAGGGTGATGAGAACCCCGTCTGGTTCAAGCCGATTATGTTCGGTCTGATGCTGCTCGGTCTCGCCTGGATTCTGACCTACTACATTTCTGGCATTGGCTGGCCGATTCCCGCCATCGGAGCGTGGAATATCGCGGTCGGATTCGGCATCATGTTTGTAGGTTTCTTGATGACCACGCGGTGGAAATAGCTCACCGAAGCTAGTTACATTGATGTAGTTCTCCCCAGTGGGGAGAAGCTGTGGATAAAAGCTAGACCAGAACACCCAGAACGGTGAGGCCCACGAGCCCCAAGCCGACCAGGAACAGGCCTTGCCGCTGACGCTTGGGGCCCTCTCCCCGGGTCTTGACCATGATGTTGGCTACGACCGCACCCGTGATGAGGCCACCGATATGGGCTTGCCAGGAAATCCCCGGCACGATGAACCCCATCACCAGGTTCAGGCCCAAGACGATCAGCAATTGAACATTCGCCCCGCCAAACGACCGCTGAATAACAAACAAGGCGCCAAAGAGGCCGAAAATCGCTCCCGAAGCTCCGACGACCGCTGACGTGGGAGAGAGCAAGGAGACAAGAGCCGAACCACCAAAACCCGAGAACAGGAACAGGGTCACAAATCGGCTGGGGCCAATAAGCCGCTCCACCAGAGTGCCGAGGATAAAGAGCGAATAACCATTGAAGAGAATATGGAAGACCGAGGATGTCGAGTGCACGAACATCGTGCTCACCATGCGCCAGGGTTCAATCGCGGTCAACGGTGGCCAGTAGAGAAAGAGTTGGGTGAGAAATCCGCTCGTCAACAGCTGTCCGATGTAGACAGCGACAATGACGCCCAGAAGAACGAACGTCGCTGTCGACCTAGTGCCCACCGCCGTCGATCTCGAAGACCCGCGACGGAACACTCCACTTAGTCCACCTGATTTCTTGACCCCGGCGCAATCAGGGCACTTAAAACCGACCGTCGCCTGAATTTGGCACTCAGGACAGATCGTGTTTCCACATCGCTGACACAACACAAAGCTCTCCGCCTTGGGGTGGCGGTAGCAATAGTCGTCGCGATTACGGGATCCGCGCATTAGGACAGCGCTGTCACCGTAACACTCATCAACACAACGTCCTCGTGAGGACGGTCGTTGCCATCAGTCGAAACACCTTCGATAGCGTCCACAACCTTTTTCGAATCGTCATCAAGAACGGCACCGAAAATGGTGTGATTACCCTGCAGCCACGTCGTCGCGGCTGTCGTAATAAAGAACTGACTTCCATTTGTCCCCTGACCACCCCGCTTACCGGCGTTGGCCATCGCGAGCACGTAAGGCTCGGTGAAGTTCAACTCAGGATGAATTTCATCGTCAAACTGGTAACCGGGTCCACCCATTCCTGTGCCGGTGGGGTCGCCGCCTTGAATCATGAAGCTCGGGATGATGCGGTGAAAGATCAGGTTCGCATACAGAGGGCCCTCGCCCGGGGCGCCGGAGGAGGGATGCGTCCACTCGCGCTCTCCGGTGGCGAGACCGACGAAGTTATCGACCGTCTTGGGAGCGTGGTTACCGTAGAGTCCGACCACGATATCTCCATGGTTAGTGTGCAAAGTCGCTGTGTGTGTATGTAGAGTCATGGTCTCCATTCTGTCAGGGACCCCTCTGTGTTCCCTCCAGAGATAAGCCCAGGCATTTCCTAAGAATTTCTGGGAGACTTAGGTCTTCCCTTCGAGAAAGGACGCGAGAAGCATGGACCGTAAGACCCAACGCGAACTCGCTCGCCTCTCCCACGAGGCCAAGAGGCTGTGGGAGGAACAACGCGATGTCCTTTCCCATGCGAAAAACGTTGCCAGGCACGCATCTCAGAGTGCCACTGACATTGCCAAGCGTGATGTCCTACCTCGGGCCCACGATGCGTATCGGGAGACCATCGAGCCCACGCTCTCTCGGATTCCGTGGCGACAGGTGGCTCCGCCCAAGAAATCCTCTAATCCTTTCGTCTATGTGTTGATGGCAATTGGCGCTCTCGCGCTCGCCCTCGTGAGTTACGCAGCATGGCAAACCTTGCGGGCCGATGACGACCTCTGGGTCGAAGACGAGGAATAGCCCCTACATACCCTTGGGTTTGAGGTAGCGCTGTGCGACTGCGCTGAGGAAATCAAAAACTAACGCCAAAATCGCAACCATCACCGCGCCAATCAGAATGGCGGGATTGCGGTCGAGTTTCAGGCCAGAGTTGATGGTCTCGCCGAGCCCGCCTCCGCCGATCAGGAATGCCAGGGCCGCCATGCCGATGTTGATGACAATCGCGGTACGAACGCCCGCGATAATCACGGGAACCGCAAGAGGAAGCTCGATTTCAAAGAGCACCTGGCGTTTGGTGTACCCCATACCTCGACCGGCCTCAATGACCGCCTGGTCAACCTGCTCCAGACCCACAATGGTGTTTCGTAAGACCGGGAGCAGAGAGAAGGTCGCCAGTGCGACAATGACCGTCCCAATGCCGGCCCCTAGCCACGAGAAGAAAAGCACGATGAGCCCATAGGCGGGCAGAGCTTGCGCGAGACCCAAGGTGTCTACCAAAAAGTTTTTTACCCGGGGCAATCCGCGCCTCGTGACAGCAATCCCGATGGGAATAGCAATGATGATCACCAAAGCGGAGGAAGCAAACCCTAAAACCAGAGTCTCAACCAATTGTTTCTGGAGTTTCTCTGGCGCCAAGATTGCCCGAGTTGTGTCATCAATATCTGAGTAAAGCCACACCGCACCACCGATAACCGCGAGCACCGTGGCGAATACTGGCGCAACAATCAGATCGAGCCGCTCCGCGAGGGTAGTGCGGTCAACTCGAGCTGGCGCCACCACCGTCATGAGGAGGACGTCCCTCCGGCGTCGCTGATAATCAAGGATGCGAGGCTCTCAATGCTGCAGCAACCGAGATACTTGCCTTTGCGGTCCACCACAACGGCCATTCCCACTGAGGACTGGAGCATTACTCCGAGAGCGTCTTGCAGGGTGTCCTCTGGTTGAAGGTCAATGGTGATCGGCTTTCCACTCTTCTCGATGGGCTGGGTAGTCCGATTGAGTGATGCCTCACTAATCCATCGGAGCGGCCGGTGGTCTTTGTCAAGCAAGACCGCCGTCTTCTCGGGGGATTCCTCCAGAACCCTGAGCGCCTCGTCTCGCATCACGGGCATTTCGAGAGCTGGAATGGGGTGGAGATCGATGTCCCGGACTTTCTTGAGGGTCAAACCTTTCAAGATGGCACCCGAGCCAAGGAAGTTTTCCACAAACTCATCTGCTGGATCCGACAAGATAACTTCCGGAGTATCAATCTGAGCGATTTCAGACCCCTCACGGAGAATTGCTATCCGGTTTCCCATCTTGATGGCCTCATCAATGTCGTGAGTGACGAACACAATTGTCTTTTTCAGGTCCTGCTGCAGACGAAGGAACTCGTTTTGCAGGCGGTCGCGCGTAATGGGATCGATGGCGCCAAAAGGCTCGTCCATCAACAAGACGTCTGGATCAGCCGCGAGTGCTCTGGCAACCCCCACCCGCTGGGCCTGGCCCCCGGAGAGCTCCTTGGGATAGCGGTCGCGATACACGGCAGGATCCATGGACACGAGTTCAAGCATCTCGTCCACTCGATCAGCAATCTTCGCCTTGTCCCAACCAAGGAGCTTAGGAACAGTCGCAATATTCTCCGCAATGGTCCGGTGGGGAAAGAGGCCCACCTGCTGAATTACATACCCGATCTTCCGACGAAGTTGGCTCGAGTCAATCTCAGTTACATCTTCGCCTTTGAGGAGAATGCGACCGCTGGTGGGCTCGATGAGTCGGTTGATAAGACGCAACGTCGTGCTCTTCCCACACCCCGAGGGCCCCACCAGAACAAGAACTTCACCTTCGTGAACATCCATGGTGAGGTCTCCTACAGCTGGAGACTCCGTGCTGGGATAGGACTTCGTGACATTCTCTAGACGAATCAATGGTTCGCTCATCGGATTCCCTTCGATATGGTCGCACGCTTGAGTGCCTGCAGGAGGAGGTCAATGACCAGAGCAAGAAGCAAACAGAGAAGTGTTCCTGTCCAGATTGACTCCAAAGAATTAGGTAACGGAAGTCGCGCCAGTCCGCTTTTGATGAAGTCGCCGAGTCCCCCACCGGCAACCAGGGTCGCAATGGCCGCGATACCAACAATCAGCATGGATGACACCCGGATTCCCGCAAGAATTACCGGCCACGCCAGAGGCAGCTGAACGGTGAGGAGAACCTGACGCGGTGTGAGACCCATTCCTCGTGCTGATTCCAAAACACTCTCATCAATCCCATCCAAACCAGTGATGGTGTTTCTCAAAATGGGAAGGAGGGAATACAAGAACAAGGCGATAAAGGAGGGCGCAAATCCCAAGCCCACGAGCGGAATGAAGATCGTAAAGAGAGCTAAGGAGGGCAAGGTGAGAAATACCGATGTGACAGCGAGAGACAACTCCCGAGCCAGTACGTTTCCTCTGGTCGCGATTCCCAGACTAATCGAGAAGACGCTCGCAACACCGAGGACGGTAAGCACATAAATCGAGTGCTCCCCCAGGGCGACCTGAATCTGGTCGACCCGCGTGGACATGAATGCCCACCAGCTCTCGAGGAATTCCATGACGTGTTCTCGCTATCCGACAAGTGACCGGGGGCTATGCCCCCGGTCACTCCGTATCGATCTAGCCGGAGATGAGGCCTTCTGAGACGAGATATCCCCTTGCGACGTCAGCGGGATCTTGCCCCTCTGCAGAGACAAGAGCATTTAATGACGCCATGAGCACCTCGTCAAGAGGAGCGAGGATGTCGTTGATGATTCCGTCAAACGCCTCCGGTGCTTCGTTGTACTTCTCTTCGCGAATCGTTCCCGACACGTTGTAGAGAATGTTCACACCCGGATCTTCAACCAAGGTCAGGTTGAGGGCAGGGATTCGACCATCAGTCGTGAAGACTTCACCGAAATCACAGTTGTTGGATGCGGTTTCGGTGTAAATCACACCAGTGTCCAGAATGACCTGCTGCCCCACCGGCAAGGTAATCCCTGTTGCGGTCTCAGTCAGGATCAAACCATCAGGCCTTGAAGGGAACTCAGACTCCATACAGACGGTGACATCGGGGTTGTCCCGCACGTATTCCATCATGGTCTGGAGGGAGAAAGCTCCTCCATTGGCCTCCGTCACCTCAGGAGATGACGCGAATCCATAGGTGTTGTTGAAGGGTGAACGTCCTACCCAGACAATTCCGTTTTCTGCGTCGAGTTCACGAACGCCTGTGGTCAGCTCCTCGGAATCAAAACTGGGGTCTTCCTGTCCGAGGTGAACAGTCCATCCGGTTCCGTTGTACTCCATATAGATGTCGATTTCCCCGGATTCCAGCGCCGCACGAGCGATGCTCGTTCCGCCCAGGTCAACCTTGTTTTCGACAGATGCGCCGGCCTCTTCAAAAGCGGCGACCATCATCTCGCCAAGAATGAGTTGTTCATCAAAGTCCTTTGATCCGACACTCACCTCAATCCCTGACAAGTCGTATTCGCTGAGCGACCCGGTACCACCGGTAGCTCCGCCGCCATCTGCTGCACATCCAGTTACCGCGAATAGTGCTGAAGCGCCCACTAGGGCCATCACGTTTCTTAGCGATTTCTTCATTAGTTCGGTATTCCTCCTCTAGTTTCGATACTTCAACCGTAGGGAAGGCAGACATCGATGGCTAACCAAGTTGTCCATATATCAACAATCACCTAGCCTGGAATAGTGGCGTCTCATACCTCCGGCCTCGCTCGCGATCTCGAAGTCCTGGAACTCCTGGGAACCAAAGGTGCCTGGGATGAAGGAGGCTACGGAGTCCAGCAAATTGCTCATTTGTTGGGGCGAGATAAGGGTCAAATTTCTCGGGTGTGCCAAACCCTGCTTCGCTCAGGTCTGATCAATCGAGATCAATCAACAAAGCGGTACACGCTAGGACACCATCTTTATGCGCTCGCCATGCGGACTCAAGAAGCCCATTTAGCCCTCCTCGCGAGGCCCACGCTTCTCGATCTCATGGCTCGGGCAGAAGAATCTGCACACCTCACAGTGCTTCGCGGTGGGGTAATTATGACCGTCCATACTGAGCTAGCCCAGCATCCCGAACGAGACGACAGCCTTGACGGGGTCTCGATACCCGCCCTCAAGACAGCTTCTGGACGCGCCATTCTCGCCACCTTCAGCGACGAGGAACTCTCTGCATGGTGGGAAGAACACGGTGAAGCTCGCGAAGTTCCCGAGGCTCTTCAAGCAGAGAGACCTGCGGAGACCACAAGCGCTCGGAAACTCCGTGAAAAGCCAGGAAGTATCACGACGTTTGACAAGCTCATTAAGTCGGTCAAGACCACTCGTCGTCGCGGCTACGCCATCTCTGACGGTGAGCTCACTCCGAGCATTGTGGATGCTGCAGCACCCCTGAGAAACGCCTTTGGTGTCGTCGTCGGTGGTATCGCTGTGGGAGCGCGAAGAAGGCGCATCAAAGACAGGTACCAGGCTTTGGGCGCTCTTGTCCGGGAATCAGCAGAGGCCCTTTCGTGGGAGCTGGGTTGGCGGCCCCCGTCCTAGACTCAAGCTATGGCAACTCCTCAGCGCGCTGTTCTTGCGCCACTTCTCGGATTAGTCATCGCTTGGGCCCTCTTCATGGTTGGGGCTTGGACAAATCTTTTTGCTCAACCGGAATATGACGCTCAAGGACAATGGCTTAGCGATGGGCCGGTAGTTAGGGCGTCGACCTATCTCTACCTCGCGGGAATTGCTGTTTTTTCGGTCGCTTCCTTGAGGGGATTGAAAATTTCAGGCACCCATAAGGCCACTCAGAAGCAACCCGATGGCCTGACCGTCGCCGCATATCGCCTGGGGAACCTCAGTGTCATCATCGCGCTGGCGGGTGGGGCAATTTTTGCTCTGGCCACGTTTTTTGGTGCATTCGGTGGATCAACAGCTGAAGGGTCTCTCGGCGAGCGCCTCCTCGGTGTCTACCTCCCCATCGTCCTCGCGACCGCGTTAGTCGTGACCATTCTGCTCTTGGCGTTTGTCCTCAGAAAAGACACTTCAGAAGCCTCGGGAACAGAAGAGAAAGGGCTCAGCGCTCGACAGAAAGCTCTGGGCTTGGGCTACGCGATCCCCATCATTGCTACGGCAATTGCGGTCATCTTTGGGCTCGTCGTTTACGACGTGACAGGCACTTCTCTCGAAG